>NZ_BAAILN010000035.1:0-21270 GCF_054589155.1 Burkholderia sp. 3C | reverse complement strand
ACCCGCGACGCGTCGCGCAACGTGCCGCGCGGCATCATTGGCTCGGTGTTCTGGTCGACCACCTTCGGCTACGTGATGGTGTGCTCGTTCGTGCTGGTCATGCCGAACGTGGCCGACGCCGTCAAGCAGGGCACCGGCTTCTTCCAGGCGATCCTCGCGCCGATCCCCACGCCGCTGCGGCTGGTGATCGAGCTGCTGATGTTCTTCATCAACTACGTGTGCGGGCTGGCCGCCGTGACCTCGACCTCGCGGATGATGTACGCGTTCGCCCGCGATGGCGGCCTGCCGGGCTCGAAGTGGCTGCGTCGCGTCAACGCGCTGCACCGCACGCCGGGCACGGCGATCTGGGTCTCGGCGATCCTCGCGATCCTGATCACGTTGTACGGTGATGCGTTCAGCGTGTTGAGCGCCGGCAGCGCGGTGTTCCTGTTCATCTCGTACGCCATGCCGATCGCGGCCGGCATCTTCGCGGAAGGGCGCACCTGGACGCAGAAGGGGCCGTTCCAGCTTGGTTGGCTGTCCAAACCATTCGCCGTGGCGGCCGTGATCGGCGCGCTGGTGCTGGCCTATGTCGGCATCCAGCCGCCCAACGAGAAGGTGATCTACGTGATCGCGGCGCTGCTCGTGCTGCTGCTCGGCGTCTGGTATCTGGGCGGCGTGCGCAAGAGCTTCGCCGGGCCGCCGCTGGGCGGGCTGTCGAAGGAGCGCGAGCTGGCGCTCGAAGGGATGGAAGAGCGGCTCGGGGAGCAATGAGCGCGGGCCGCCCGGCACGCTGCGGCGGCGCGTGATACGATCGCGGCACCTGCGGGCGCTGCCTTGCCCGCCGCTTCACCCCGTTTATATTGCACAGCTGAACACCGCCACCATGTACGCAGCAGCCTGGCCTCCCTCGACAACGCACTGACGCCGGCGCCGATGCCTTCACTGCATCGGCCTGGCAGTCCTGCCTGACGGTATTGCACCGTCCGGTGACCGCGCCCCGGTTCGACCTTCCATGGTCGGGCTCCGGCGCATGCGTTTTCACGAGACCCAGACATGCGTATTTTCAATACGATGGCCGCGCGCGCCATCCCGTTCGTTCCTCATTGGTTGATCCGCAAGATTTCCCGCCGCTACATCGCGGGCGATACCTTGCATGACGCCGTTCCGCGCATCCGCGCGCTCGATGCGGCCGGCTTCGACACCACCATCGACGTGCTCGGCGAAACCGCTTCCACCGCGGCTCAGGCCGATGCGATGACGCGCGACTATCTCGACCTGATCGCGGCGCTCGGCGCGGACGGTTTGCACGCCGAACTGTCGATCAAGCTGACCGCGCTGGGCCTGCTGCTCGACGCGCCCGGCTGCGTGGCACGCGTCGAGCGCGTCCTGCACGCGGCCGCCCGGTACGGCCTGCAAGCCTGTATCGACATGGAGGACGTGAGCTGCACGCAGCGCACGCTCGACCTGTTCGCGTCGCTCGAAGCGGCGGGCCATCCGGTCGGCATCGCGGTGCAGGCGTATCTGCGGCGCACGCGCGACGATCTGCCGGCGCTCACCGCGCGCCGCAGCCGGATGCGGATCTGCAAGGGCATCTATGCCGAGGCGGCGTCGCACCTGGTCGAAGGGGCCGCGCATGATCGCCGCGCGATCAACGGGCCGTTCTTCGAGTATGTGGTGGCGGCGATCGAGGCGGGCGCGTTCGTCGGCATCGCCACGCACGACGTGCAGCTGATCGAGCGATTGGTGGCCTGGATCGAGCGCGAGCGCATCGACGCCTCGCGCTTCGAATTCCAGATGCTGCTGGGCGTGTGCGAGCCGTTGCGCGACCGGCTGCGCGAGCGCGGCTTCCGGGTGCGCGTCTACGTGCCGTACGGGATCGACTGGTACGGCTACAGCGTGCGTCGGATCAAGGAGAACCCGCGTATCGCGGGCTATGTGGTGGCGGCGTTGTTCCGGTAAGCACGGGCGCTCGCATGTGACCGCCCGCTCCGGATGAATGTGCCGCCGCCCGCGATCGGCGCGGCGGCGGCGCATCCGGCCAACGCCGCGATGGTCGTCGCCTGCGCGAATGCCGTCGGCGCCGCAACGGGGCGCGCGGTCACGTTACGGAACCGGCTTCGTTCTGCTGCGCAAGTGCCACGGCCGGCGCAAAGGCGTCGATCGGGACGCCAAAACACTTCATTGCGCCGGCTGCGCCAGGCCCTTCAGCAGCACGGCATGGAACTGCGCCGGGTCCTGCATCTGCGGTGCATGCCCCGCATCGGGGAATTCCACGAGACGCACGTGCGGGATCACCGCGGCCGCCTGCTTGGCCAGCACCGGATAGTTGCCGAGCGTCGGGCGGAGCTTGGCCGGTGCGTACTCCTTGCCGATTGCCGTGTTGTCCTTGTCGCCAACGATCAGCAGTGTCGGCGTCTGCAGTTGCGGCAGTTCGTAGACCACCGGCTGCGTCAGGATCATGTCGTACAGCAGCGCCGAATTCCACGCCACGCGCGCGCGGTCGGGGCCGCGATACATGCCGGCCAGCATCTGCACCGACGGCTCGTAGGCCTCGCGCCATTGCCCGGCGAAGTAGGTGGTGCGCTCGTAGTTGCGGATGCGCTCCGCGCTCGTGTGCAATTCCCGTTCGTACCACTGATCGACCGAAACGGGCGGCACGCCCTTCGCGCGCCAGTCTTCCAGGCCGATCGGATCGACCAGCACGAGCTGCTGCGTGGCGTCGCGGTAGGTCAGCGCGTAGCGGATCGCCAGCATGCCGCCCGTCGAGTGGCCGATCACCGTGGCTTGCTCGATGCCGAGCGATTGCAGCAGCGCATGGGTGTTCAGCGCGAGTTGCTGGAACGAGAACTGATAGCTGTCCGGCTTGCTCGATTTGCAGAAGCCGATCTGGTCGGGCGCGATCACGCGGTAGCCGGCGTCGCTGAGTGCCTTGATGGTCGGCCCCCAGGTGGCCGCGCAGTAGTTCTTGCCATGCAGCAGCACGGCGGTGCGGCCGTTGGCCTTGCCGGCGGCGGGCGGCACGTCCATGTAGGCCATCTGCAATTCCTGGCGCTGCGAATGGAAACTGAAATGCGAGACCGGATACGGGTAATCGAAGCCTTCGAGTTGCGCGCCGTAGACGGGGCCGTCGTCGGCCTTGGCGGCGCTGGCGGCGTGAGGTGCGGCGGCGGTGGCCGGTTCGGCGGCTTGGGCCGACATCACGAGGCCAGCGGACAGCAGCGCGGCTAGCGGCAGCCGCCGCGCGAAACGAGGTGAACGAACGGCGCGGGTGAGCAGGCGAGGGAAGATCGTCATCGGGGCATCCGGGAGCGTGAAGCGCACAGTGAAGCACAAAGCACAGGAATCCCGATTGTTGCCGCGCGACCGTTTCCCCCGCTATGGGCCGGCGGGTGAATTGACCTTCAAGCGAAACAGGAAAATGGCACCGCTCAGGCGAGCCGGATCTTCGGTTGCGCCAGCCCGTTCATGCGCTCGGCCGCCCACAGCAGCGACGCCCTGCCGAACCCGTGCAGCGCCTGCTGATGACGCCGGTACAGCATCACGTGGCTCAATTGCGCGAGGCGCCCACGAATGTTGCCGCCCTTGAACAGGCCGAACTGGCCAAGCGTGCCGAACGCATCGTAATTGGCCAGCGACACCAGCGAGCCGAAGTTGCGGTAGGCGAACGGCGGCAGCGTGCCGCCCGCGAACCAGCCGGGCAGCACGGCGGCCAGGTGCTCGGCCTGCTGCGTGGCGACCTGCGCGGTGGGCGGCAGCGGGCGTTCTTCGCCGTCGAGTTGCAGGCTCGCGCAATCGCCCAGCGCGAAGATGGTTTCGTCGACACGCGATTGCAGCGTCGGGCCGACGATCACCTGGTTCGAGCGCGTGGTGTCGAGGCCCGCCAAGCCGGCCATGAAATCGGGCCCCTTGACGCCGGCGGCCCACACCATCAGGTCGGCCGGCACGAAGCCGTCGTCGCCGTGCTGATAACCCGCTTCGGTCGCGCCCGTGACGCGGGTGGCGGTCATCACGCGAAAGCCCATCTTCGTGAGCACGGCTTCGGTTTGATCCGAGATGGCGGGCGGGAACGCGGCCAGCACGCGCGGGCCGCTTTCGATCAGCGTGAGTTCGAGCCGGTCGCGCACGGTCGGATCGCCATAGCCGGACGCGATTTCGAGCAGCCGACTCATCTCGGCGGACAGCTCGACGCCGGTCGCGCCGGCCCCGACGATCGCCATGCGGAACGCCTCGTCGCGCGCGATGCTCTTGAACAGGCGCGCGCGCAGGATCTCGTTGAAGCCGCTGGCCTGCTGCTGGCTGTCGATGAAGTGGGCGTGCTCGGCCACGCCGGGCGTGCCGAAATCGTTCGCATGACTCCCCAAGGCCAGCACCAGCACGTCGTAGCCGATACTGCGCGCCGGCAGCACGCATTCGCCGTTCGGCCCGAGCAGCTCGGCCACCTCGATGCACCGGCGTTCGCGATCCAGGCCGCGCATTTCGCCGGGCTGATAGGTATAGCCATGCGAGGCCGCATGCGCGATGAAGCTCACTTGCTGCTGGTTCACGTCGCGCGTGCCGGCCGCAATGGTGTGCAGCATGGGCTTCCAGATATGTGTCGGACTCCTGTCGAGCAGCGTGACGTCGAGCGTATCGCCGCCGCGCGCCTGCTGTCCCAGCTTGGTCGCCAGCAGGATGCCGGCGATCCCCCCTCCTACAATCACAACGCGCTTGGATGTCTTCACGGATTGATTTAATTCAACAGTTGATGAATTATGCGAATCCTATCGATGCGTATCGGCTGCGTCAAACTTTCGCGGCGCTTAAATATATTGTGAATTTCGAAACAAACGAAGGATGAAGGCAGTGAAGGACGTGGATAGCGCGGCGCACGAAGCGGCCGCGGAAAACAACAAACGCGCGCGCGGCCGGCCGGTGGCGCGCGCGTCGGTGGGGCGCGAGGCGATCCTGCGCGCGGCGCGCGGCACGTTCGCCCGGCGCGGTTTCGACGCCACCAGCGTGCGGGAAATCTCGCGCGAATGCGGTGTGGATGCGGCGCTGATCGCCCATCACTTCGGCGCGAAGGAGGCGCTGTGGCTGGCGGTGGTCGAGTATATTGCCGAGCACACTGAAGCATTCGTCGCGGCGCTTCGCGCGCTCGACGGCACGCCGCTGACGGCGCGGCAGCGGCTGGAGCAGGCGATCGCGCTGCTGGTGCGGGAGGTATTCGCCGAGCCCGATCTGGGCATGTTCTTCTCGACGGCCGCCACGGCGCAGGGCGATCGTCTGGATATCCTGATCGACAAGCTGGTGCGGCCCTGCCGCGACGCGCTGGTGCCGCTGCTGGCCGACGCCGCGCGCGCCGGCGACATCGCCGTGGCGGACGCCGACCTCAGCTTCTTCATGCTGGTCAACGCGATCAGCACCACGGTGTCCTACGAGCACTTGCTGACCACCTTCACGCCGTTGCCGAAGCAGCGCGAGCGCTATCAACAGGCGGTGCTGGCCACGGCGATGAACCTGCTTGGCGCGTGAGCGCGCGTTCAGGCCTTCGTCTTGAACAACTCCTTGCCGACGAAATCGATGAACACGCGCAGCTTCGGTGCGAGATGCTTGCTCGACGGCCAGAGCACGCGGAACGTGCCGTGATGCACGACATACGGTTCGAGCACGGCCGTCAGCGCCTTTTTCCTCAGCGCCTCGCGCACCATGAAATCGGGCAGGCACGCGATGCCGCGCCCGGCGTGGGCTGCGTCGTACAGCGGCTCGATCGTGTTCGACGTCATCGCCGCCGGTAGCTGCGCCTCCAGGTCGGCATCCTGCCAGTCGACCGGCCAGGCCTCGCGGCGCCCGGTGCTCGGCAGGCGGTGATGCAGGCACGCGTGCTGCAATAGGTCGCGCGGCGTGCGCGGCGCGCCGTGTTCCGCCAGATAGGACGGCGCGGCCACCAGCAGCAGCCGGAACGCGCCGATCGGCTTGGACATCAAACGCGAATCGGCCGGCTCGCCGGTGCGAATCACGGCGTCGAAGCCTTCGTCGATGATGTCGACCAGCCGGTTCGAGAAATCGACATCGAGTTCGATCTCGGGGTAGCGCTTCATGAAGCGGTTCAGCATCGGCATGACGAGGCTGCTGACCAGCGGCACGCTGATGCGCAACCGGCCCTGCGGCGCACGGCGCGTTTTGGAGAGTTCCAGTTGCGCGGCTTCCACCTCCGACAGAATGCGCCGGCTGCGTTCCAGGAACAGCGCGCCCTCGGCCGTCAGCGTGACGCTGCGGGTGCTGCGATGGAACAGGCGCACGCCCAGTTGCGCCTCGAGGCGGTTCACGCTCTTGCCGACCGCCGACGGCGACACGCCGAACAGGCGGGCCGCCTCCGAGAAGCTGCGGGTGTCCGCGACCTGAACGAAAAAGCCGATACTCGTTAGCGAATCCATGCGCCGCCCCGATTTGAGAAGGTTTGTCCGATATCTTCGGAACTCTAGCCGGTTTTTCTTCAGCCGGCGCGGCGGTACGCTTCAGGTCGGCCGGTTCGCTTCATTCATCCGGCGCCGCGGGCCGGCCGTGCGGCGCCGGTCGACGTTCGATGTGACCACATGAAACTCGTTTCCATCCTGCTGGTGATCGTGGCCGGCATGGGCCTCTCGGTGGAGGCGGCCCTGCTCGGGCCGCTCGGCCGGGAGGTCGGGCATTACTGGGCCAGCCTGTGCCTGTTCGGCGTGGAGGCCGCGCTGATGTACCTGATGATGCTGTTCTGGGGGCCGCGCAACCCGGCGCCGTTCCTGCGCGCGCCGGGCTGGCAACTGACCGGCGGCATCCTCGGGCCGGGCTATGTCGTTGTCCTGACCATCGTCACGCCGGTGATCGGCATCGCCATGACCATGACCGGCATCCTGGCCGGGCAGGTCGGCAAGAGCCTGCTGATCGATCACTACGGCTGGCTCGGCGCGCCGCGGCGGCGCGTCAATGCGCGCAAGTGCATCGCGCTGCTGTTCGTCGTCGCCGCGCTGGTGCTGATCGCGGGAGGTCAATCATGATCGTGATTCTGATGGTGGTGCTGGCCGTGATCGGCGGCGCGCTGCTCAGTGCGCAGGTGGCGGTCAACGGCCGGCTGGCGGCCGAGCAGGGCGCGATCCGCACCACGTTCCTGACGTTCCTGGTCGGCACCGTGTTCTGCGCGATCCTGGTGGTGCTGTTCGAGCCGAAGCACGCGCTGACGCTGTTCGACGTGCCCAAGTGGCAATTGCTCGGCTCGTTCCTCGGGCTGATCTACGTGTTGACGATGGCGTTCGCGGTGGGGCGCATCGGCACGGCCGTGGCAACCGTCGCGGTGATTCTCGGGCAGTTGCTGATGTCGATCCTGATCGACAACTTCGGCTGGATGGGCAACCACGCGATCCCGTTCTCCACGTCGCGCTGCCTCGCGGCGGTGTGCCTGGCGATCGCGCTTTACTTCATTTACACCAGCAACGCGACCGAAGTGGAGGTCGCCAAGGAGAAGTCGAGCGCGTGATGCGTCGCGCGCGCGCCGCTCACGATTGGCGTGCGCCGCGCGAGCGGTTCGCGCCGGATCGCATGAGCCGCGCGAGCCACGGTGCGATCCATGCCTCGCCGTTGACGATCACGAGCCCGGCCATCACCAGCACCGCACCGGTGATGAACGCCGCGCTCGGGCGCTCGTCGAGCAGCAGCACGCCCCACGCCACGCCGAAGATCGGCGTCATGAACGACAGCACGCCGAGGCGCGCGGCCAGATAGCGACGCAGCATCGCGAACCAGATCAGGAAGCTCGCGAAGCAGACGAACAGCGTCTGGAACGCGAGGCTCGCCCAGAGCGCCGAGGTGCCGTGGAAGTGCGTCTCGCCGAACAGCCAGGCGGCCGGCAGCAGAATCAAAAATGCACCGGACAACTGATAAAACAGCGTTTGCGTGGCCGGCGCCTCGCTCATGCGGCTGATGCGCACCGCCACGGTAGTCAGCCCCCACGCCACGCCGCCGCCCAGCGCGAACAGGTCGCCGAGCATCCACGACGTCATGCCGTGCCGCACGCCGCCGTCGAGCAGGCTCGGCACCAGGAACGCCAGCGCGATGCCGAGAAACGCCAGCCCCAGGCCGCTCCATTGCAGCCGGCTCAGGCGCTCGTCGGGCAGCCGCAGATGCAGGCCCAGCGCGGCGAACATCGGCGCGGTGTAGAGGAACACCACGACATGCGAGGCGCTGGTGCGCGCGAGCCCCTGCGCCACCAGCAGGAATTCGGCGGCGAACAGCACGCCGACCGCGAGCGCGGCCGGCAGCATCCGCCCGCGCAGCCAGGGCTCGCGCGCGACGAAGCGCCCGTAGAGCCACACCAGCACCGCCGCCGCGCCCGAGCGCAGTGCGACCTGGAGGATCGGCGCGGCATCGGCGGCCGTCAGCTTGATCGCCACCTGCTGAAAGCTCCAGATCAGGCAGAGTGCGATCATCATCAGCGTGGCGCGGGTGTCGACCGCTTTCCTCATGGCCATGATTCCGAAGTGTGAGGCTGACAGTATTGGCGAACCCGTTTCGTGCGATATAGTGCAAAACTGACATTCAATCGTGCGAGAACGCCAGAGCATGAAACGCGGTATCCCGCATCCGGCCGCGCACGTGCGCGTGCCCCCGTTCACCGACACCATGCCGGTGCCGGTGTTCTTCCGCACCGAGCACATGCCGGCGCACGGCCGGTATCCGGATCTGTGTCATCCGTGGGGCGAATTCGTCTATTCGTTCAGCGGCATCGCCGAGGTCACGGTCGGCGCGCAGCATTTCCTGACGCCGCCGCATCTGGGCCTGTGGATCGCGCCCGAAACCGGGCACACCGGTTTCAACCACCACGAGGCCGTGCATTGCTCGGTGTATATCCGCCGCGACCTGTGCCGGGGCATGCCCGACAGCGCGTGCGCCGTGATGGTGACGCCGCTGCTGCGTTCGATCCTGGAGCACCTGCGCGACGACACGCACGCCGGCGGCCATTCGCCGAGCCGCGCGCGGCTGTTGCGCGTGCTGGTCGATCAGTTGCTGATGTGCCGGACCACCGGCAGCTTCGTGCCGCGCACCGACGACGCCGAACTGAGCGCCGTGCTCGGCTGGCTGCGCGACGATCCGGCCGACAACCGCACGCTGGCCGAACTGGCGGCGCGCGTGAACCTGACCGAGCGCACGCTGATGCGCCGCTGCCAGAGCGAACTCGGCATGTCGCTGACGGAGTGGCGGCAACGGCTGCGGCTCGTGACCGCGCTGCCCTTGCTCGGGCAGGGGCAGAGTGTGGAATCGGTGGCGTTGGACCTGGGATATGCGTCGTCGTCGGCGTTCATCGCGATGTTCCGGCGGTTGACCGGAGCCAGCCCGAAACGGTTCGTCGGCTAGGTCGCGCCGGGTTCAGGCCTTCTCGTCGGGCGCGATGCCCAGCTCCCGCGCGTAGTGGTCGAGCGGCTCGCCGACCTGCGTTTTCAGCACGTCGATGAAGCGCTTGATCTTCGCATCGACGAATTGCCGCGACGGATAGACCGCGAACACGCCGCGCTGCGACGTGCGGTATTCCGGCAGCACGCGCACCAGCGTGCCGCGGCGCAGGTCCTCGATGGCGGAGAACGCCGCGATCACGCCGATGCCCGCGCCGTCGCGCAACACGGCGGCCATCGCGTCCATGTCGTTGACGCCGAAGTGCGGCCCGGCCGGGCGGAACGTCGCTTGGCGATCCGGGCCTTCCAGTTGCCACTCGTCCGCCGCGTAATCCACCGTCGACAGCAGCACGCACGCGTGATCGACGAGATCCTCGGGCCGTTCGGGCGCCGGGTGCGCGGCCAGATAGGCCGGCGACGCCGCGAGGATGCAATGGCTCGCGCCGATGCGCTGGCTGACGTAGGCCGAATCGGGCAGCGTGCGCGCGATCACGATCGCCACGTCGAGCTGTTCTTCGAGCAGGTTCGGAAAACGTTGCGACAGCAACAGGTCGACCGATACCTCGGGGTGGGCCTCGCGATAGGCCAGCACGGCGCGCGCGACCAGCCCGCGCCCGAGGCCCGGCACGGCATGCACGCGCAGCAGGCCGCGCGGGTCGGTCAGCGCGTCCTGCGCCTCGGCCTCGGCGTGCGCGATGTCCGCCAGGATCGCCACGCTGCGCTCGTAGAAGCGGCGGCCCGCGTCGGTCACCGAGAGGCGACGGGTCGAGCGTTGCAGCAGGCGCGTGTTGAGCCCTTCTTCCAGCACTGTCACGGCGCGCGAGATGTTGCCGACGGTGGTGTCCAGATGGTTCGCGACCGCCGTGAAGCTGCCCATCTCGACCACTTTCACGAACATCGACATGTTGGAGAATTTGTCCACGCCTCGGCTTCCTTTTTGGTTGGCATTCCACACGGATGCGGCGCGATTCGGGCCGCCATGCGGCATGGTAAGGCAAGCGCAAAACGGGTGTCGATCAGTGCCGCAAGCCGGCAAGCCACGCCGTTGTTGGGTTTCCGGCGATTTTTCCGCGCCTGCCGCCGATTTTCCCTCCAGCGCGAAGATTGATTTCATTGTGATGCCCTGTATCGCATCGGACCCGCTCCCTACACTGGGTTCCGTCGTCGAGCCCCGCTCGAATTTGATTAGCGATCCTGCCCAGGTTCACATCGAGGAAATCCATCATGAATGCCACTTACACGCCGCTGCACCTGTTCATCGACGGTGCGTGGATCGGTGAGAACGAAGGCGGCCGCGCCACGGCGCCCGTCATCGATCCCGCCACGCAACGGGAACTCGGGCGTGTGCCGCTCGCCACTACCGCCGATCTCGACCGTGCGCTGCAAGCCGCGCAACGCGGCTTCGACGCGTGGCGGCGGGCCGTGCCGGCCGAGCGGGCGCGGGTGCTCAAGCGTGCCGCCGAGCTGATTCGCGAACGCAACGAGCGTATCGCGACGCTGATGACGCTCGAAGAAGGCAAGCCGCTGCACGAAAGCCGCGACGAGGTGCTGCGCGCCGCCGATTACTTCGAATGGTTCGCGGAGGAAGCGCGCCGCATCGATGGCCGCGTGGTGCCGTCGAACCGCCCCGGCGTGCAGCAACTCGTGAAGAAGCAGGCGATCGGCCCGGTGGCCGCGTTCACGCCCTGGAACTTCCCGGCCATCACGCCGGCGCGCAAGCTCTCGGCCGCGCTCGCGGCCGGTTGCAGCGTGATTCTCAAGCCCGGCGAGGAAAGCCCTGCGACGGCGCTGGCGCTGGCGCGTGCGCTCGACGATGCGGGCTTGCCGCACGGCGTGCTGCAAGTGGTGTTCGGCGTGCCCGACGACGTGTCGAAGCACCTGATCGCCTCGCCCATCATCCGCAAGGTGACGTTCACCGGCTCGGTGCCGATCGGGCGATTGCTGTCGCAACGCGCGGCCGAAGGCGTCAAGCCGATCACGCTCGAACTGGGCGGCCACGGGCCGGTGCTGGTGTTCGACGACGGCGATATCGAGAAGGCGGCCGTCGGCGGCGCCGCGAACCGCTTTCGCGGCACCGGCCAGGTCTGCATTTCGTCGACGCGCTTCCTGATCCAGCGCGACGCCTACGCGCGCTTCGCCGAACGCTTCGTGCAGGCCGCGAACGCGCTGAAGATCGGCAACGGGCTCGATGCCGACACACAGGTCGGCCCGCTGGCGAACCTGCGGCAACTCGCGAAGATGGAAGAACTCGTGGCCGATGCCGTGGCGCGCGGCGCGACCGTGCTCGCGGGCGGCAAGCGCATCGACGGCCCCGGTTATTTCTTTGAGCCCACCGTGCTGGCCGACGTGCCGATGGACGCCCGCGTCATGCACGAGGAACCGTTCGGCCCGATCGCCGTGCTGATGCGCTTCGATGCGCTGGCCGACGGGTTGGCCGAAGCGAATCGTCTGCCTTACGGCTTGTCCGCCTATGCGTTCACGAGCAACGCGCGCACCGCCATCGACGTGGCCGACGGCCTCGACGCCGGCATGATCGGCATCAACCAGTATCGGATCGTCTCGACCGAGTTGCCGTTCGGCGGCATGAAGGAAAGCGGGCACGGCTCGGAAGGCGGCGCCGAAGGCATCGAGTATTACCTCACGCACAAGTTCATCAGCCAGGTCTGATCGCACGTAACTTGCGCCGCCGCTCCCTCGAACATTAATAAGGATTCCTGTCATGTCGAATGCCGATTTCACCAGCCCGCGCGAAGCCGCGCGCGCCTTTACGCCGAAGCTCGCCGAATTCGTCGACGCGGTGCTGTTTCCCGAGATCTGGGGCGATGCCGCGCTGTCGCCGCGCGACCGGAGCCTCGTCACCGTTGCCGCGCTGATCGCGGGCGGCCACGCCGACGAACTGCCCGCGCACTTGCGCCGCGCGGTGGCCAACGGGCTCACGCACGCGGAGTTGAGCGCGGCCATCACGCACCTCGCGTTCTACGCCGGGTTTCCGGCCGCGATCTCCGCTTCGGCTGCGGCGCAGGCCACGCTGGGCACATCCGGCACCGCGTCCCAGTCGGCCGAATGAGCGGCCCCTCCATTCAGAACCCACGGAGATTCACCATGAAAGCCATCCATTTCGAAACGTTCGGCGAGGCCGACGTCCTGCAACTGAGCGACGCGCCCACGCCCGAGATCCGCCCCGACGACCTGCTCGTGCGCGTGCATGCCGCCGGCGTCAACCGCGCCGACCTGACCCATCGTCGCGGCGGTTACGGCCGCCCGAACTTCGGCGACTCCACGATCATGGGGCTGGAGATCGCCGGCGAGGTGATCGGCGTCGGCGGCGCGGTGCAGGGCTACGCGATCGGCGACCGCGTGATGGGCGTGGTGGGCGGCGGCGCGTATGCCGAGATTGCCCGCATCGACTGGCGCATGGCGATGCCGATTCCCGACGCGCTCGACTACGTGCACGCCGCCGCGATCCCCGAGGTGTTCGTAACCGCGCACGAGGCGCTGCTGCACTTGGGCGGCCTGCGGCGCGGCGATTCGGTGCTGATTCACGCGGCGGCCGGCGGCGTGGGTTCGGCTGCCGTGCAACTCGCCTATGCGACCGGCGCGACCGTGCTGGCCACCGCCGAGGCGTCGAAACACGAGCGCGTGCTGCAACTGGGCGCCGATCACGTGATCGACTACCGGAGCGAGGATTTCGCCGAGGTGGTGGCGAGCCGCACCAACGGGCGCGGCGTGGACGTGGTGGTGGATTTCGTCGGGATGCCTTACTTTTCCCGCAACGTGGCTTCGCTGGCGAATGGCGGGCGGCTGATCCAGGTCGGGATTCTGGGTGGCGGCGGCGAGGTCAGCGTGGCGCTGGAGCAGATTCTGTATCGGCATCTGCGCATCATCGGCACGGTGATGAAATCGCGTGTGCAAGAGGAAAAGCACGCGATGGTGCGGCGCTTTCGCGAGCACTGGCTGGAGCGGTTTGCCGGCGGCGCGAGCCTGGAGCCGGTGGTCGACAGCACGTTCGAACTGGCGCGCGCGGCCGATGCGCATCGCCGGATGGAATCGTCGGAGAACGTCGGGAAGATTATTTTGACGATGGGGGCGGTGTGAGGGGGGAACGTCGGGGTGCTGGGGGCGTTCAATCGCCGTCATAGATCGTCGAACGTGCGATGACGCGGTTCGTACCGGACGGGCAGCGGCACATGATGATGTCGCCGTCGCGCACGCTTGGCATACCGCTTATTCCCCAGTTCTTCGCGGTGCCGACAATCGGCCCAGGATGGCCGCATTGCGGGCACGACGCGAGCCCCAGATGGCGAGCAAGCGGCTGCCCGTTATCGGACATCGATTCGTCGCCATCGAGTACGACGCCGCCCGTCGTGGTCATGTTGCCTTTGAGCGCCAGCATTTTATTCATCATGTTTTCTCTCGGAGTGCGGTTGAATCCAATCAGTATCGATCGAGCGCGGCCTGCAACATCCGTAGCCGCGTCCTGCCATCGGGCATGAAATCCGTGCCGTAGCGCACCAGCCCCTCGCGGTGTAAATGGCAGGCCATCGTGAAGCTGAGCAACATGCCGGGCTCCGGTGAGTGAACTTCAATATCGACTTTTTTCAGACGTGGCTCGTAGGCTAGCAATGTGGCCTCGATTGCATGCTGCAACCGGTGCGTGGAGGACGGAAGATGCCGATAGATTTCCGATAAATCGTCGAGCCCATAATCCGGCAAATGCGCAAGCGACCCACGCCGGCTGTTCAGGATGCATTCGATGTTGTCGCGCACCGACAGAAAGGTTTGATCTTCCGGCGTGAAATCGTCAACGACGGCGCCATCCGCGAAATGCCCCGTGATGCGCTCGAATAGCCCAGGCCCTACCCACATCGCCGTTCCTCCTTAGCGTGCCAGTTGTGCGATTGCGGCGATGAACCATCGATCCGCGATTAACCAGACGAGCCCTGCTGCGATACCTGCCACAGCGACCCCGATAAGCGGCGAAATGCGCTGCCGACGCGTCTGCGAGGCGTTGACCACGATTGCATCGGCCGACAGGCTGACTGCTTGGCTTTCGGCCGTGATTCCCAGGCGCGTGTCGATGGCCCGCATCAGCGCGGTACGCGCGGCCTGGCCATCGATCGAAAATCGACCGACGAACCCGAGCCCGAGTATTGCTGCAAAGATCGACAGCAGCAGCGGAGCAGCCTGGGGATCGCGCAAGCGCTGCTCGATACGCTGGATCAATTCCGAGCCGGCGTCGTTGCTCGCAAAATGGGCGACCTGTAGCGGTTCGTGCTCCCAGGCATTGCGCGTGTCGCCGGTCAGGCGTTGCAATACGGCTTCGTCGAGCAGCGCGCATTGCGCATAACAGGCGTCGTCGATCATGTCGTGAGCCAGAGCCTGCCGCTTCAATTCATCGCGTAGCCGGGCGATCAATGCATCGCAGCGCTCGCGTAGCGTGTCGAACGACAAGGGCTCTTGGTCCAACATCGCGACCATCAACGCCGTATCGCGCAACGCGATCGGGAGTGAGCTGGCCATCATGATGGCAGCACCGCATACAGTTCGAGCGCGACATCCTCGATCGATGTCGGTACGTAGATCTGGCATGCGCGCGCATCGATCATTCGCTGGAACGCGGGATCGCTGCTGTCCAGTGCAAAGTACTGAGTCTCGATGCGCACCGGAATGGCCGCGGGCAATCGCGACATCGAGCGCAAGTCGATGCCCGACAGCGCGGAGTTGACGATCTGCTCGACTTCGTCCGGTGCGCCGATCTTGCAGAGGCGCGGCATTTTTTCCGCGAGCACATGGGCGGGCATCGATGCCTGAACCGACAGGTAGTAATCGGCGCCTTCGGTGAGGCGTTCGTCGTTGATCCGGCCCACCCAGGTCGTCGTGCGCACGTGTTCCAGTGCGATCGGCACGACGCGCGACGGAATGACGGCATCGAGCAGCGTGCGAATCAGCGATTCGAGCTCAGTGAACACCGGCTTCGGCGCGTGGTGGTCGTAAAGCGGAATCGCTTGCAGCGTCTCGGTCGTCGAAAACGTCAGCAGCGATCCGGCCAGTCGGGCCAACACCGCATACAGGCGCTCGGGATGCTGGTTCGGCGCTTGAACGAGGCGTGCCAATTCGGGCCACGTACTGTTGACGTTGTTCAGCAGCCAGAACAGCGCCACATCGGACACCGCGAAATCGGCTATCTGGTCCGAGCGTTGCTTGCGGCGCAAAGCGAGGCTGGCGCTTTTGGCTGAAAGAATGTCGGACAGACTTCGCGCGCATTGCATCAGTGGTTCGTTGGCGGATAAAAACAGACACGGCGGCACGAAGGCCGTATCGGGTTCGAAGTGGCCTTGCGGGGAGCGCACGAGGCGCGCGATCGGACAAGTCACGTAATCGCCCGATGGCTCGAAATCGAACAGCAGCGTGACGAGATGGCGCTCGACGCTGATCTCCTCCTTCCCGTCGCCATGCAGGTCGGTCACGGGCTTGTATTCACGGGTTACGCGCCGCGGCCGAGCCGGTTTTTCGTCCGGTTCGACGCAGTTATTGCCCTGGGTATCCACGAGCGCCACACCGACGAGCACCGTCACGGTATCCAGCGATGCCGGCACGTCGTCGAAATTGCGAGCCGACGGCAGCCAGTCGGCGGTTTCGCTGTCGATCAGGGTGCCGTCCGGCAGGCGCAGCGCAAGCGTCGTGCATTGCAGACGGCTGACGGCCAGGGCCTGGCTATCCAGTGCGACATCGATGACCCCCCAGGCATCGGGGCTGGCGATGCGGGCGACATTGTCGCGGGCATACTGTTCCCACAGCGCCTGCTGCTGAAAATGCTGGGGCGTCATAAAAATCCCCTTGGCCCACAGCGGTCTGGTTATTTTCATCGCGTAGCTTGATTCCGTCTAAAAATGTCCGTTGAAAACGCGCATGCGCGTTTATGTCGGCGTGGCGATCACGATTTTGCCTTCGGCATTTGTGACGCCAGCGACAGATTGATATCGATCCCTTCGACCTGGAAATGCGGGACGATAAAGAGCTTGATGCGAAAGAATCCGGGGTTATCGTCGATGTCTTCCACGATCACTCGCGCTTCGCGCAATGGGTGCGCCGCTTGCAGATCTTCGCCGGGCGCGGTCATTTCCGTGACGAGCGATCGGATCCATGTATTGAGTTCGATTTCGAGCAAGCGCCGATCGCGGGTCGTGCCGATGTTTTCGCGCTGAATCAGCTTCAAATGGTGCGCGATGCGCGACAGCAGGAAGATATACGGCAGACGCGAATTGATGCGACTGTTGGCCGATGCGTGCCGAGTGTCGTAATCGCGAGGCCGTTGCGTCGAATGCGCGGAAAAGAAACACGGATCGTCGTGATTGCTGGTGTATGAAAGCGGGATCAGACCCAGATCGGCAAACTCGTGTTCTCGCGTTTCGGAAATCAGTGCTTCGGTCGAGATCCTGGCGAGTCCGCCCGTACCGAGTTCGTACCGAAGAACCGGTAGCGTATTGATCAAGCCGCCCGCCTGCGGGCCGCGAATTTGCAGGCACCAGCCATTGCGCACGAAGCTTTTCACCAGATTGGCTGCGAATGCAAACGCCGCACTGGTCCACAGATAACCGCTCGTGCCGGCTTCCCGCACGTTTTCGGTGTAGTTGAACGCGTACACCGGCGCCGTATCCGGGCCATACGGCAGCCGCGCCAGAAAACGCGGCAACGTGAGGCCGACGTAGCGCGCATCTTCCGTGTCGCGAAAGCTTTTCCATTTCAGGTACTCGGCCCGATCGAACCAACTCGCCAGGTCGCGAATGCCCGCGACCGCTTCCATCGAGGTCTTGTCGAAGAAAGCGGGCGATACCGCACCAATGAACGGCATGTGGGTGGCGGCGGCGACTTTCGACAGATTGCGCAGTAACGCAATGTCGGGGGCACGATGATCGAATTCGAACGCCGAGACGAGCGCGGCGATGGGCTCGCCACCCGGCATGTCGTACTCCTCGATATACGTGAGCCGGAACAGGCCGCTTTGGACAATGTCCGGGGCATCCTCGAAATCCTGGCGGAGCATTTCCATCGACACATCAAGCGTTTCGATTTTCACGTTCCGGCGAAAATCCGTGTGGTCGATCAGAAAGTCGAGACCACGCCAAGTCGATTCGAGTGCCTGAAATGCGGGATGGTGCAGGATGGCATCGAGTTGCCGGCCGATCTGCTCGTCCAGATGCACGAGACACCCGTCGAGCAGATCTTGATCGATTGGCTCATCCGAACTGCATAGGGGACGTGCATCGGATACGACGGTTGCCTTAATAGGACCATCGCTCTGGAAGCCTTTGCTCATTGTGGATGGTGGTGTGTTGATCGGGCATCAGCAGAGCGCTGACATATAGCACGCCAATCATCTCAAAAATATCGAAATAAATTTCTAATCACCAAGCCTTGATCAAAAACAGCATTGCGGCGAATAAGACGGAGTGCCGGTTTCACAAAAATGAGGGTTCCAACTAGCATTCCGCCTTTACCCGACGTTTCACATCACGATCATGACGGCTGTGCCGCAGGATTTCAGGACGGGAGTAAAACAATAATGGCCAGCCTGTTTGATGATGCAAAACAGTTCGTATCCAATTTGACGACCGTGCCGGGTCGGCAGACGTATTTCCTGGATGTACCCAGCGCCGACGATGCGGCCGAGCTCTCGCTCGTCTCGTTTGAAGCCACCGAGAAGTTGGGCATGCCCACCGAGGTGCGCATCATCTTGACGCATCCTCGGTCATTGGCACGAACCGACTACCTGAACCGCGACGCCGTGTTTTCGATCGTGCCGGCAATGGGCAACCCCAAAGTCTTTTCGGGATTCATCGCGCGGTTGTCGACGTTGCAAACGACGAAGGATTTCACGAAATACGAAATCGTCCTGAAGTCGCATTTCGCGCGCCTTGCGGCTGTGACGACCAGCCGGATCTACCAGCACCAGACAACCCCGCAGATCATCGAGGCGGTGTTGCGCAGCCACGGTCTGGAAGGCTTTCAGTTCGCGTTTCGGTTGCGCCGTGAATATCCGAAGCATTTGTTTCGTTTCCAGTACAAGATCGACGATCTGTCGTATGTGCAAATGCTGATGCAGAAGGCGGGCATCTACAGCTATCTCGTCGAAACCGAGCACGGCGATCAAGTCGTGTTCGCGGACGATGTCGATCACTATCTTTACGAGCCGGAGCTGACCGCACCCTATCGCGAGGTGGCGGGGCTGGAGTCGTCCGGCGTCGAGGCAGTCACGGCGTTGAAGACGCACGCGGTGACGGTGCCGCAATCGTTCACCGTGGCCGACTATCACCCCGAGCAGGCGTGGGAGCGGTTCAAGGACGAGGCCAATGTCGCGCCACAGGATTCGACCACCTACGGGAAGCCGTATGTGTACGGCACTCATCATCTCGACCAGGACGGTGCGAAATGGGAAGCGCAACTGCGTCATGAAGCGGCGATTGCATGGCAGGTGATCTACGAGGGCGACAGTACGGTGATGGCGTTGCAGGCCGGACGCGTGCTGTATATGGATGCCGCGTTGGCCGATGCGCCCGATGGTCAGCTTGTCGTCGAAGTCACGCACCAAGGCGCGCGCGACCGTTCGTATGTCAATCGCTATCGGGCGATTCCAGCGGATCGGCGCTTCCGGCTCCAGTTCGAACCGGACCATTGGCCAAAAATTGCCGGCACGCTCAGCGCGCGGGTGACCTCGCCGGACAAATACAAGTATGCATACCTGACTGCGGCAGGCTGCTACACGGTGCGCTTCGATGTGGATTTTGCCGACTGGCCGTCGGGTGGCGAGAGCGTGCCGCTGCGGTTGGCCAAGCCGTTTGCCGGAAAGCTGCAGACGGGCTTCCATTTCCCGGCGCTGGATAACGACGAGGCGGTGATTTCGTTCCGGGACGCGGACCCTGACAAGCCCGAGATCATCGCGTTTCATCACCACAGCCAGGCGCGAGATCTGGTGACGAACGATCGTCGCTGGCTTTCGCGTGGCGTGTTGCGCTCGCAGAGCAACAACAAGCTGCGGATGGAGGATTGGGCAGGCCAGGAAGGGATCAAGCTCAGTACCGATCATTCGGGAAAATCGCAGCTTAATCTTGGGTATTTGGTCGATTCCAATCTGGAAAAGCGTGGCGAAGGCTTCGAGTTGCGGACGTCCGGCTATGGCGCGGTTCGAGGCGGCAAAGGGGTGTTCGTCAGCGCAGACGATCAACCGAGGGCAGTGGGGCAGCAACTGGACATGGCGCAGGCTATCGCCATGCTCGATAGTGCGTTGATGCAGATGAAGACGCTGGGCGAGATGGTCAAGGCCGCTCAGGCCCATATTGCCGATCTCCAGTCTCAGGAAATGCTTCGGGATGGGTCGCTCAAGAATTTGCAGTCAGCGGCGGTGCTGATCTCGGCGCCTGCTGCGATTGCGCAGGTAACGCCTGGGACGATTCAGCACAGCGCGGGTAAGAACGTGACGCTGACGGCCGGCGCGAATCTTGATGCCGGCGCGATGGAAAACGTGACGTTCGCCGCAGGGCAGGCCGTATCGATGTATGCCAATGCTGGCGGAATGAAACTGATCGCCGCGCAGGGCAATAACGAAATTCAGGCGCAATCGGGCAACGTCGAGCTGGTGGCTTCGCAAACCGTGAAGGTGCTGGCCTCCGACGGCAACGTCGAGATCGATGCCAAAGGCACGCTCACGCTGAAGTGTTCCGGCGCACAGATTCGTCTGGCAGGTGGAAATATCGAGCTTAGTTGCCCTGGCGATATCAAATTCAATTCGATCACCATCCAGAAGGGTGGCCCGGCCAATGCGTCGAGTGTGAGCCAGTCGTTCGACACGATGAACTGTGTGTCCGCGCTCAAGCGCGTCACGGCCGCGGGAGGCGCGTTCATTTGATGCTCCAGCCAGACGAGACTGCGACGATGGACGCCACCGTGTCCATCATCGATCAACTCAGCCATCAGTTTGCCCGGACGGGAACCCGCGCGATCTTCGTTGATCCTGCTCTGGGCGACCCGTTGGCCGAATGGCGAAACCGCGACGATCTGAACATTCATTCGCTTCGGCTTCCGGAACCGAAGGTCGTCCGTTCAGCATGGCCTTACCTGCTTGAAATTCCGTCGGACAGCTCGCTCGCCGCGGAGTTGGTGCGCGTTTCTGTTTCTGTCGCGATGACCGAAGCTATCGAGTGGCAACGCGGAGAAGGTGTGTGCCGCAGTATTTGCGGCTGGTTGTCGTGTTCCGGAGATATCCGGCATCTGGCCGATGCGCTCAGCCATAAAGCCGTGCTCACGTCGAACGATACCGAGTCGAAGCTATTTCGTTTTTACGACCCGCGCGTACTGACGCATCTCTTTCGGTATCTCCGCGCTTCGCAGTTTTTTAGCGGCCTGCCGGTGCTGCGGCATTGGACCTTTCTGAATACCGATGCAGAGCGGGTGACGTTGTCCCCGGATGGCGCGCCGGAATCCCCGGCCCCAGTCTGGTTCATGACGCGAGAGCAGCGCGAGGGAATCGGAAGCATCGAGATGGTGAACCGTGTGCTGCGTGGCGTAGGCGCACATGTTGATCGAAGCAAAGAAGTCGACGCGGCACTGTCGCGTTGCCGGACGCACTACGGGTGGACCGATCCCGATGATTTGATTGCGTTTGCCGTGGTGGCATTGCGCTGCCATCCGCGCTTTGACGAACATCCAAGGATTCAAGCCAGAATTGCGGAATTGCACGGTAAGGGCGAATTGTTTGCGGAATGGGCCGACGGTGTCGAAGAGGGCACCTGGCGAAACATCGCCATCGAATTGAACCCGATCCACACGCGAGGACAGACGTGAATTGCCCGAATTGCATCAAGCAGGGTCTGGCGATTCTGCCGGTCCGTTACGC
>NZ_BAAILN010000034.1:0-1740 GCF_054589155.1 Burkholderia sp. 3C | reverse complement strand
TCGTGGCCCGCAGGTTCTGCAGGAACAGATACATCACGAGGAACACCAGCACGATGCCTTCCAGCAGCGTCTTGACCACTTCCTCGATCGACAGGCGCACGAACGGCGTGGTGTCGTACGGGTACTTGACGGTCAGGCCGTGCGGGAAGTACTTCGACAGTTCGTCGATCTTCGCGCGCACCGCGTTGGCTGTTTGCAGCGCGTTGGCGTTGGTCGCGAGCTGGATGCCGAGACCGGCCGTCGGCTGGCCGTTGTACTTCGTGTCGAAGTTGTAGTTCTCACCGCCGAGGCTCAGCTTCGCGACGTCCTTCAGCCGAACCTGCGAACCATCCTGATTGACCTTCAGCAGGATGTTGCCGAACTGCTCCGGCGTCTGCAGCAAGGTTTGCTCGGTGATGGTGGCCTGCAGCACCGTGCCCGGCACCGCCGGCGTGCCGCCGATCTGGCCGCCCGCGATCTGCACGTTCTGCGCGGTGATCGCGCTGGTCACATCGACCGGCGTGAGGCTGTAGTTGGTGAGCTTGGTCGGATCGAGCCAGATCCGCATCGCGTACTGCGAGCCGAACAGCGTGACGGTACCGACGCCGTTCAGGCGGCTGACCGGATCCTCCACGTGCGAAGCCACGTAGTTGGCGAGGTCGTACTTGTTCATGCTGCCGTCTTCGGACGTGAAGGCGAGCACCAGCAAGAAGCTGCTGCTCGACTTCGTGACCTTCAGACCGAGCTGCTGCACGACCTGCGGCAGAATCGGCGTCGCGAGCGACAGCTTGTTCTGCACCTGCACCTGCGCGATGTCCGGATTGGTGCCGGCCGCGAACGTCAGCGTGATGGTCGACGTACCCGAATCGTCACTCGTGGAGGACATGTACAGGAAGTTGTCGAGACCGCTCATCTGCTGCTCGATCACCTGCGTGACCGTGTCCTCGACCGTCTTCGCCGAAGCGCCCGGGTAGGTTGCGGAGATCTGGATGGACGGCGGCGCGATCGTCGGATACTGCGCGATCGGCAACGTGAAGATCGACGCGATACCCGCGAGCATCAGGATGATGGCGATCACCCACGCGAAGATCGGGCGATCGATAAAAAACTTTGCCATGAAACAGGCTCCCTGTGGTTACGCGCCCGAAGCCGCGGTCGCACTCGCTGCCGAACCTGCCGCCGCGCTGGCCGGCTTGGCTGCCGAGGCACCCGACGCACCCGATGCCGCGGCGCCCTGGTCGGACGCCGAGCTCGGCTGGCTGCTCGGATCGGTACCGGCGTTCTGGTTCGGCGGCAGTTGCGCCGCGACCGGCTTGACCGTCATGCCCGGCTGGACCTTGCCCACGCCCTGCACGATCACGCGGTCGCCCGTCTGCAGGCCACCTTCGACCACCCAATCCTGGCCGTAGGTGCCCGAGGTGGTCAGCACGCGCGAGACGATCTTGTTGTCCGCGCCCACCACCAATGCCGTCGGCTGGCCCTTCGGATCGTGCTGGACGCCGATCTGCGGCACCAGGTACGCGTTGTCGTTGGTGCCTTCCTCGATGCGCGCGCGCACGAACATGCCCGGCAGCAGCACGCGGTTCGGGTTCGGGAAGATCGCGCGGATCGTGACCGAGCCGGTGGTCTGGTCGACCGTGACATCGGTGAATTGCAGCTTGCCTTCCAGCGGGTAGGTCTTGCCGTCTTCCAGCACCAGCTTGACCTTGGCCGCGTTCGGGCCGGCCGTCTTGATCCGGCCGCTCTGGATGTCCTGGCGCA
>NZ_BAAILN010000033.1:0-497 GCF_054589155.1 Burkholderia sp. 3C | reverse complement strand
GTTGACGGCCTGTTCCTGATGCCGGTGGAAGACGTGTTCTCGATCTCGGGTCGCGGCACGGTGGTGACGGGTCGTATCGAACGCGGCATCGTGAAGGTCGGCGAAGAACTCGAAATCGTCGGCATCAAGGACACCGTGAAGACGACCTGCACGGGCGTCGAAATGTTCCGCAAGCTGCTGGACCAAGGTCAAGCAGGCGACAACGTCGGTATCCTGCTGCGCGGCACGAAGCGTGAAGACGTGGAGCGTGGTCAAGTTCTGGCGAAGCCGGGCTCGATCAAGCCGCACACGCACTTCACGGCTGAAGTGTACGTGCTGAGCAAGGACGAAGGCGGCCGTCACACGCCGTTCTTCAACAACTACCGTCCGCAGTTCTACTTCCGTACGACGGACGTGACGGGCTCGATCGAACTGCCGAAGGACAAGGAAATGGTCATGCCGGGCGACAACGTGTCGATCACGGTGAAGCTGATCGCTCCGATCGCCATGGAAGAAGG
>NZ_BAAILN010000032.1:0-225 GCF_054589155.1 Burkholderia sp. 3C | reverse complement strand
TCACGATGCCGCGTTCGATACGACCCGTCACCACCGTGCCGCGACCCGAGATCGAGAACACGTCTTCCACCGGCATCAGGAACAGGCCGTCAACGGCGCGTTCCGGCGTCGGGATGTACGTGTCCAGTGCGTCGGCCAGGTTCATGATCGCCACTTCGCCCAGCTCGCCCGTGTCGCCTTCCAGCGCCAGCTTGGCCGAACCCTTCACGATCGGCGTGTCGTCGC
>NZ_BAAILN010000031.1:0-2383 GCF_054589155.1 Burkholderia sp. 3C | reverse complement strand
GACAGATGAAACGTGCTCGACTCGGGCGTGACGAGCGCCGCGATCGGCACGCCGATGCCGATCGCGAGGCACAGCGCGACCAGCGCGAGCCAGGCGCGGCGCGACAGCAGCGCGGCGCGCGGCGGCAGGCCGAGCGCGAAGCCGGATTTGCTTTCCATATTCGAAGGGGATGGCAACGTCGCCGGAGCGACGCCACCCGAGGTTGTCATCGAAGTCATGTTTCAGGCCTCCGCGCTGCGGCCCTTCAGGGCGAACATGCCCTGCGGGCGTTTCTGGATGAACAGCACGATCATGACGAGCACCACGATCTTGGCGAGCACGGCGCCCCAGAACGGCTCGATCGCCTTGCTGACGAGGCCGAGGCCGAAGCCGCCCACCACCGTGCCGGCGATCTGGCCCACGCCGCCCAGCACCACCGCCATGAACGAATCGATGATGTAGTTCTGGCCGAGGTCGGGGCCGACGTTGCCGATCTGCGAGAGCGCGCAGCCGCCGAGCCCGGCGATGCCCGCGCCGAACGCAAATGCGTAGGAATCCACACGAGCTGTCTTCACGCCGACGCAGGCCGCCATCCGGCGGTTCTGCGTGACGGCGCGCACGAACAGGCCGAGGCGAGTCTGGGTCAGCACGGCCCAGGCGATGCCGACCACGATCAGCGAGAACGCCAGGATCGCGATGCGGTTGTACGGCAGGATCAGGTTCTGCATGACGCTCACGCCGCCGCTCATCCACGACGGGTTCGAGACCTGCACGTTCTGCGCGCCGAAGATCATGCGGGTGGCCTGGATCAGGATCAGGCTCACGCCGAAGGTGGCCAGCAGCGTTTCGAGCGGGCGGCCGTACAGGTGTTTGAGCACGGTGCGCTCCAGCACCACGCCCACCACGGCGGCGGCCACGAACGAGGCCGGCACGGCCAGCAGCGGATACCAGTCGAACGCGCCCGGCGCGTAGCGCTGGAACAGCGTCTGCACCACATAGGTGGCGTAGGCGCCGATCATCAGGAATTCGCCGTGCGCCATGTTGATCACGCCGATCAGGCCGTAGGTGATCGCCAGGCCGAGCGCGGCGAGCAGCAGCACGCTGCCGAGCGAGAGGCCGGCGAACAGCGTGCTGGCGATCTCGCCGCGTTCCTGCAGCGAATGCAGTGCGTCGAGGCCTTCCTGCGCCGCCGCGCGCACTTGCGCATCGGGTTCGGCGAAGCTGCCGTCGGGGTTCTTCGCGACGAGCGGGCGCAACTGCTCGATCATGTCGAGATCGTGGCGCGCGGCCACCACCTTGACCGCTTCGAGCCGCTTGGCGGCGTCCTTGTCGTGCAGCGCGGCGATCGCCCACAGCGCGTCGAGGCGGCGCTTGAGCGTGGCATCGGTTTCCTTCGCGCGCGCTTTTTCGATCAGCGGCTTGAGCGAGGCGTCGGGATTCTTGAGCAGTGCATCGACCGCAGCGGTGCGCGTGGCGAGATCGGGCGAGGCGAGGTCGAGCGCCGACAGCGCGTTGGCCACCTTGCTGCGCAGCAGGTTGTTGAGCGTGATGGCTTGCGCGTCGCCGGGCTGCACGGTGGCGCCGCTCAGGGCGTCCTTGGTGCTGCCGTCGTCGGCCTGCACCAGCAGCTTGCCGTCGTCGGTGGCGAGCACGCCGCCGTCGGCCAGCGCGTGCAGCAGCGCCACCGATGCGGCGTCGCCTGCCGCCGAGAGATGATCGATCGCGGCGAGCTTCGCATCGAAATCGTCGCCGGCCAGCGCGGCGGTATCGGCGGCATCGAGCGCGAACGCCGGGCTGGGCGCGACGCACGCGAGCGCGGCGAAAGCAGCGAACGCGGCGAGGCCGTGTCGGGCGCGGCGTGAGAACGTGAGCATCGGAAAATCCTGGCTGTCGGTTGAACCGCAGGGTGAACAACCGCGCGACCAGCCGGCCGCGCGGGGAGAAGCGGCCGCGCACGGCGCGGTGCGCGGAGGCCGCCTCGGGGGCGGCCGCCCGTTCAGGCTAGCGCGGCGCGGCGGCGGCGCAGGAAGTCGCCGATCGAGCTGACCACGTCGGGCTTGCCCGCGTTGCCCGGGATGTACGGGCTCCACGGTTGCGCGCGCACCGTCGTCTTGGTGCGCCACACCACGTTGAACTGGCCGTCGGCGCGGATCTCGCCGATCATCACCGGCTTGTGCAGGTGGTGATTGCCGTCCATCTCCAGCACGAAGCCCGACGGCGCGTTGAACTTCTGGCCGATCATCGCCACGCGCACCTTGTCGACGTCCGTGCTCTTGGCCTTCTCGACCGCCTGCTTCCACATGTGGATGCCGACGAAGGTCGCTTCCATCGGATCGTTCGTCACGCGCTTGGCGCCGCCCGGCAGGTTGTTCTTCTTGACCCAGTCCGCGAACATCGCCTTGAA
>NZ_BAAILN010000030.1:246262-273222 GCF_054589155.1 Burkholderia sp. 3C | reverse complement strand
CACACGGCACACGGCACACGGCACACGGCACACGGCACACGGCACACGGCACACGGCACACGGCACACGGCACACGGCACACGGCACACGGCACGGCGCCGGCCGCCGATCACATCAAGCCGTGATCGCCGCCTGCAGCAGCGCCGGCACGCGCGCGAGCGGCGCGAGCAATGCCGCGTCGTCGATGCCGTAGCCGCGTTCGAGCACGCGCGCGGCATCGAGATAATCGACCTCGACGCGCCCGTCCACCGTCTGCCGCACCACCAGCTTCAACGGCAATTCCACGGCCGCGCGCGGCTCCCGCAGCATGACCGGCGTGCCGGCCTTCGGATTGCCGAACAGGATCAGCACGGTGGGCGGCATCGTCATGCCGGCATCCGCGGCGGCCGCCGCCTGATCGATCTCGGCGAAGATCCGCAGCCCGCGTTCGGCGAGCGCGTCGCGCAGGCGCGCGAGCGTGGCGTCGAAGCCGACGCCGCTCGGCCAGGTTGTCACCGCGTCGCGGCGTGATTCATTCAGTCGATCCAGCGAATCCATGCGCATCTCCCGATGGGTCCTGCGGTTTTCCGCGAGCTTGCGCGCAAACGGCCGCCGCGCCCAGCGCCGTTCGTCTCGCCGACATGCCCGAACGTCTCGTCGTCGCGCGTTCCTGTGCAGGAAATCGTCGCGATACGTGCGGTCCCATGTCACGCAGACTTTCTCCGAACGTTGTACGCTTACGGCTTCGCGCGGATTGGCGCTGCACTGTGCCGGTGCAAGCCGCCCGGTCACGCATCGATATCCCGCCGCTTCATCCCGCAACGGCATGACACAGGTCCGGCCCGTCATGCCGTCACAGTGCGCTCCGGTTGGCAAGCCGCAACGGGCGCACGTCGCGCCGGCCGACGCGCCGGCGCACGCATGACGAATTGGCCGTTCCTTTTCTCGATCAGGTGGATACCCAGATGACGACTACGAATTACTCGGACACCCAACTTCTCATCAACGGCGAGTGGTGCGACGCCGTGAGCGGCAAGACCATCGACGTGGTCAACCCGGCGACGGGCAAGGTGATCGGCAAGGTGGCCCACGCCGGCATCGCCGATCTCGACCGTGCGCTCGACGCGGCCCAACGCGGCTTCGAGGCATGGCGCAAGGTGCCGGCGCACGAACGCGCCGGCGTGATGCGCAAGGCCGCCTCGTTGGTGCGCGAACGTGCCGACGCGATCGCGCAACTGATGACGCAGGAGCAGGGCAAGCCGCTTGCCGAAGCGAAGATCGAAGTGATGTCGGCCGCCGACATCATCGAATGGTTCGCCGACGAAGGCCGCCGCGTGTACGGCCGCATCGTGCCGCCGCGCAACCTGTCGGTTCAGCAGACGGTGGTCAAGGAGCCGATCGGCCCGGTCGCCGCGTTCACGCCGTGGAACTTCCCGGTCAACCAGGTGGTGCGCAAGTTGAGCGCGGCGCTGGCCACGGGCTGCTCGTTCCTCGTCAAGGCGCCGGAAGAAACCCCGGCCTCGCCCGCGCAACTGCTGCGCGCGTTCGTGGATGCGGGCGTGCCGGCCGGGGTGGTGGGCCTCGTTTATGGCGATCCGGCCGAGATCTCGAACTACCTGATCCCGCATCCGGTGATCCGCAAGGTCACGTTCACGGGCTCGACGCCGGTCGGCAAGCAACTGGCCTCGCTGGCCGGCCTGCACATGAAGCGCGCCACGATGGAGCTGGGCGGCCACGCACCGGTGATCGTCGCGGAAGACGCCGACGTCGAACTCGCGGTCCGGGCCGCGGGCGGCGCCAAGTTCCGCAATGCCGGCCAGGTCTGCATCTCGCCGACGCGTTTCCTGGTCCACAACAGCCTGCGCGACGCGTTTGCACAGGCGCTGGTCAAGCACGCCGAAGGCCTGAAGGTCGGCGACGGCCTGGCCGCCGGCACGCAACTCGGGCCGCTCGCCAACTCGCGCCGTCTGACGGCGATGGCGAAGGTGGTGGACGACGCGCGCAAGACGGGCGCGAAGATCGCCACGGGCGGCGAGCGCATCGGCAGCGAAGGCAACTTCTTCGCGCCGACCGTGCTGACCGACGTGCCGCTCGAATCGGACGTGTTCAACAACGAACCGTTCGGCCCGATCGCGGCGATTCGCGGTTTCGATTCGCTCGACGAAGCGATTACCGAAGCGAACCGCCTGCCGTACGGCCTGGCCGGTTACGCGTTCACGAGCGCGTTCAAGAACGTGCATCTGCTGACGCAGCGTCTCGAAGTCGGCATGCTCTGGATCAACCAGCCGGCCACGCCGTGGCCGGAAATGCCGTTCGGCGGCGTCAAGGATTCGGGCTACGGTTCGGAAGGCGGCCCGGAAGCGCTCGAGCCGTACCTCGCGACGAAGGCCGTGCAGGTCACGGCGGCCTGAGTGTCGGCCTGAGTGCGGGCTTGACACGCTGCACCGACAACGCGCCCTGCGGGGCGCGTTTTTTTATGCCTGCGCCCATGTGATGCCTGGCTCGGGTGAAAAGATGCGCAGCACGTATACGGACGCGGCGTGCGGTCCGAAAATTGCTGCACCCGCAACGATGCGCCGCCGCGTGCGGGGGCCGATCTTCGATGCCCGCTTGTGCCGGCCCCTGCGTGGTTTAATGGCGCCGATCTGTTGGCGCGCCAGGCGGTAACCCCCACCGGCCGCCGCGATTCCCGCTCATCCTTTTCATGCCCGGAGCTTGCCCGTGTCTGCCGAATCCCCCGTTCAACCCGCGATCGTCTGGTTTCGCGACGACCTGCGCATCACCGACAACCCGGCGCTCGCGCGGGCGGCGGAATCGGGCCGGCCGTTCGTCTGCGTCTACGTGTTCGAGCGCGACGGCACCCGTCCGCTCGGCGGCGCGGCGCTCTGGTGGCTCGACGGCGCACTGCGCGCGCTCGACGCATCGCTGGCCGCGCACGGCGGCAGCCTGCTGGTGCTCGAAGGCAACGAGCGCGAGACGATCGCCGAACTGGTGAGCGCGCTCGATGCCGGCGCGATCTACTGGAACCGCCGCTACGACGGCCTGGCACGCGAAACCGACGCCGCGCTCAAGCATGATCTGAAAGAAGCCGGTGTCGAGGTCGAGAGCTTCAACGGCGCGCTGCTGCGCGAGCCGTGGGAATTGCAGACCGGCAGCGGCAGTGCGTTCCAGGTGTTCACGGCGTACTGGCGCGCGGCGTTGCGCAGCGGCGATGTGCGCGCGCCGCTGCCGGAGCCGGCCGAGTGGACGTTCCATGCGCTGCCGGCGGCCGTCGCACGCCGCGCCACGCGCATCGACGCACTGGGCCTGTTGCCGACCCGGCCCGATTGGGCCGGCGGCATGCGCGAGGCGTGGACGCCTTCCGAGGACGCCGCGTTCGAGCTGCTCGAACGTTTTCTCGACAAGCGGATTCGCGGCTACGGCGACCAGCGCGATCGCCCCGATCTGCCGGCCACGAGCCGGCTCGCGCCGTACCTGCGCTTCGGCCAGTTGTCGGCGCGGCAGGTCTGGCATGCGGCGATGACGACGTCGCGCGAGGGCGGGGCGGCGGTGGGCGCCGATATCGAGAAATTCGTCAGCGAGCTGGGCTGGCGCGAATTCAACACCAGCCTGCTGTTCCACTTCCCCGAACTGCCGACCCGCAACTACCGCGACCGCTTCGACGCGATGCCGTGGCGTACCGACGACGCCGGCTTCGAGGCCTGGTGCCGCGGCCGCACCGGCTATCCGCTGGTGGACGCCGGCATGCGCGAGCTGTGGACCACCGGCTTCATGCACAACCGCGTGCGGATGGTGACGGCGTCGTTCCTGATCAAGCATCTGCTGATCGACTGGCGCGCCGGCGAGCGCTGGTTCTGGGACACGCTGGTCGATGCCGACATCGCCAACAACTCCGCGAACTGGCAGTGGGTGGCCGGTTGCGGGGCCGATGCCGCGCCGTATTTCCGCATCTTCAATCCCGTCACGCAGGGCAAGAAATTCGATCCGGAAGGCGATTACGTGCGGCGCTGGGTGCCCGAGCTGGCGGGCCTGCCGGCCGATGCGATTCACGAGCCGTGGCGGGCCAAGCCGATGGTGCTGGCTGCCGCCGGCGTGCGGCTCGGCCACACCTATCCCGAGCCGATCGTCGATCACGACATGGCGCGCAAGCGCGCGCTCGACGCCCTGGAGGCGACCAAGGGCTGACGCGCCGGTGCGTGTTGTTCAGTTGTGTTGCGCGGCCGTGTCCGGGTTGAACCGGACAGTACACGCGCCACGCCCCCCGACTGGAACGCCTGTGGCACAGTGCCTCGACCTGTCTGCCGAGGAGACCGCGATGTCCGACGTTCCGCCGAGCCTGCCGCCCGAGCCGTTCACCGTGCAGGCCGCCGACGGCTTCCCATTGAAGGGCTTTGCCTGGCGGCATCGCGCGCCCGACGCCGAGCGTCCCGTGGTGATCGTGCAGTGCGCGACCGCGGTGCGCTGCCGCTATTACTTCCGCTTTGCCGCCTGGCTGTTCGCACAGGGCTGCGACGCGCTCGTCTACGACTATCGCGGCATCGGCGAATCGCGCCCGGCGTCGCTGCGGGCGCTGCGCGCCAACTGGCTCGACTGGGGCCGGCTCGACAGCGAGGCGGTGCTGCAATACGTCATGCGGCAGTTTCCGGGGCAGCCGATCGACATCGTGGCGCACAGCGTGGGCGGCTTCGCGTTCGGGCTGGCCGCCTCCAACGGCCGGGTGCGGCGCGCGGTGACGGTCGGCTCGCAAACGGCCCACTGGCGTGATTACGCGGCCGGCATGCGGCTGCGCATGACGCTGAAATGGCACGTGGCGATGCCGCTGCTGGCCCACCTGTGCGGCTATCTGCCGGCGCGCCGGCTCGGCTGGATGGAGGACGTGCCCAAGGGTGTCGCGCTGTCGTGGAGCCGCAGCCGGCCGCGCTTCGAGGACACCTACGTGCGTGCGCCGATCGTCGAGACGCCGCAGGAGCGGGGCGCGATGGTCGAGCGCTTCACGCGCTTGCGTGCGCCGCTGCTGGCGATCAGCGTGACCGACGATCCGTTCGGCACCGTCGCCGCGACCGAGCGCCTGCTCGGCTACTACGTCAACAGCCCGGTGACGCATCTGCGCATCGCGCCGAGCCGGATCGGCGTGGATGAAATCGGTCATTTCGCGTTTTTCCACAGCCGGTTCGAAGCGAGCCTGTGGCCCGTCGCGTTGCACTGGCTGCGTCACGCGGCGTTGCCGGCCGACGCGCCGGGCGAGGTGCTGCGCCAGCCCGCGCCGATGCCCGAGGCAGCGCTGCCGCCCGGTGCGATCCGGTAAGATCGGCGGCTCCTGTTTGCTGCTCCGTTTCGCGTCATGGCTTTCTCATCCGATTCCGCTCCGTCTGCTTCCTCCGGCCTGCCGGCGCTGCCCGTGCCCGCCGCGGACGCGATCGCGCCGCACCGGCTCGTGCCGCTCGCCGTGCCACCGGCCGCCGGGCGGGCCGGGGTGGGGCTGCTGCGTGTCGATTTCGCGTTCGGCACGCCGCTCGACGCGCCGGCCCATGCCGCGCTCGACGCGGCCGAACGCGCGCGCGCCGCGCGTTTCCTGCGCGCCGACGACGCCACGCGCAGCGCGGCCACGCGTGCCGCCTTGCGCGCCGTGCTCGGCCTGACGCTCGGCGTGCCGGCCGCATCGCTGCGTTTCGTGGCCGACGAGGCGGGGCGGCCCGCGCTCGCGGGCGAGGCGGGGGCCGGCGGGGTGGCCGATTGCGCACAGCTCGATTTCAACGTCTCGCATTCGGGCGCGCATGCGCTGATCGCGTGGAGCACATCGACGCGGGTCGGCGTCGATATCGAAGCGCCGCAGGCGCGCGTCGAATGGGCCGCACTGGGCCGCATGGTGTTCGCGCCCGACGATGACGCCGCCGTCCACAGCCTGCCGCCCGACGCGCGACGCGACGCGTTCTTCCGCGTGTGGACCGCGAAGGAGGCGCTGCTGAAGGCGCTCGGCGTGGGCATCGCGGGCGGCCTGAGCGCGTTCTCGGTGCTCGATCCGGCCGCGCCCGGCGTGCTTGCGCCGCGTGTGGTCGATCCGGCCGCGCCGGCCAGCGGTGTGGCGGCGTTTACCGCCGCGTGGATCGACGCCGCGCCGGGGCATCCGGCCTGTCTTGCGTGGCGGCCGGTGGCGGGGTAACGCCGGGGCTTCGGCCTGTTATCGTCCGCAACAAGGCTCGCCGCGCGCGTCGCCACGACCTTCCGCATCGCCTCCCTGTCGCCGCACCCACGCCGTGATTTTTGCCGCGGCGGCGCGATCGCGCGCGTCGTTTCCTGCCCGGCGCGCCCGGTTTTCATCGGTCATCCCGATCCCGCCTCGGCCGCTGTCCGACAAGCCTGCTGGCCATTCGGACCGGCCCCCGCCAGCCCGTTTGCCGATCCACCCGACCCGGCTGAAACCCACCCCAATCGCTAGGGAAATCCCTGAGCGCCGAATTTTGAAAACGAGTTGTCTATACAAGTGTGCGCGTCTACACTTCTCGGCACCTTACTTGTATAGACAGGACGCTCTCATGATCTCGTTGACCCCCGGCCATCTGACGCTTGCCCAACTCCGCCGCATCGCCCGCGAGCCGGTCCGGATCGAACTCGATCCCGCCAGCTTCGCGGCGATCGACCGGGGCGCGCAGGCGGTGGCCGACATCGCGGCGAAGGGCGAGCCGGCCTATGGCATCAACACCGGCTTCGGCCGCCTGGCCAGCACCCATATCCCGCACGACCAGCTCGAACTGCTGCAGCGCAACCTCGTGCTGTCGCACGCCGTGGGCGTGGGCGAGCCGATGAAGCCGGCCGTGGTGCGGCTGCTGATCGCGCTGAAGCTGTCGAGCCTCGGCCGCGGCCATTCGGGCATCCGCCGCGAAGTCATGAATGCGCTCGTCACGCTGTTCAACGCCGACGTGTTGCCGCTGATCCCGGTCAAGGGCTCGGTGGGCGCCTCGGGCGATCTGGCTCCGCTCGCGCACATGTCGGCCACGCTGCTCGGTATCGGCGAGGTGTTCGTGCGCGGCGAGCGCGCCAGCGCGGCCGACGGCCTGCGCTCGGTCGGGCTCGCGCCGCTCACGCTGCAGGCCAAGGAAGGCCTCGCGCTGCTGAACGGCACGCAGGCGTCCACCGCGCTGGCGCTCGACAACCTGTTCGCGATCGAGGATCTGTACCGCAGCGCGCTGGTGTCGGGGGCGTTGTCGGTGGACGCGGCGGCCGGCTCGGTCAAGCCGTTCGACGCGCGCATCCATGAACTGCGCGGCCATCGTGGCCAGATCGAGGCGGCCGCTGCCTATCGCGCGCTGCTCGACGGCTCGAAGATCAACGTCTCGCACCAGGATTGCGACAAGGTGCAGGACCCGTACAGCCTGCGCTGCCAGCCGCAGGTGATGGGCGCCTGTCTCGACCAAATGCGCCACGCCGCCGACGTGCTGCTGATCGAAGCCAACGCCGTGTCCGACAACCCGCTGATCTTCCCGGATACCGGCGAAGTGCTGTCGGGCGGCAATTTCCACGCCGAGCCGGTGGCGTTCGCGGCCGACAACCTCGCGCTGGCCGCCGCCGAAATCGGCGCGCTGGCCGAGCGCCGCATCGCGCTCTTGATCGACGCGACGCTGTCGGGCCTGCCGCCGTTCCTCGTCAAGGATGGCGGCGTGAATTCGGGCTTCATGATCGCCCACGTCACGGCGGCCGCGCTCGCCTCGGAAAACAAGACGCTGGCGCACCCCGCGTCGGTCGATTCGCTGCCGACCTCGGCCAACCAGGAAGATCACGTGTCGATGGCCACGTTCGCCGCGCGCAAGCTCGGCGACATCGCCGAGAACGTCGCCGCGATCCTCGCCATCGAGCTGCTGGCCGCCGCGCAGGGCGTGGACCTGCGCGAGCCGTACGCCACCAGCCCGGCGCTGCAGGGTGCGATGCGCACGATCCGCGAGCAGGTTCCGCATTACGACCTCGACCGCTACTTCGCGCCCGACATCGCCTCGATCACTCAGCTCGTGCGCGGCGGCGCGTTCGCCAAGTTGAGCCCGCTGTCGTTCGCGTCCGAGCAATAAGTCGATGAGCACGCCGGCTTACCAGGAAATCAAGGACTTCATCCTCGCCCGGATTCACGCGGGCGAGTGGGGCGAGGGCGACCTGGTGCCGTCGGAGAACGAACTGGCGCGCGACTTCAAGGTGGCGCGCATGACCGTGAACCGCGCGCTGCGCGAGTTGACGGCCGAGCAGGTGCTCACGCGCGTGCAAGGCGCCGGCACGTTCGTGGCGCGGCCGAAATACGAGTCGACGCTGGTGGCGATCCGCAGCATTTCCGACGAGATCGCCGCGCGCGGCCATCGCTATCAGGCGCGCGTGCTCGAACTGGTGACGATCGAGGCCGATGCGGCGCTGGCCGGCGAGATGCAGGTGGCGCCGGGCGCGTGCCTGTTCCGCTCGGCCGTGCTGCATGCCGAGAACGACGAGCCGGTGCAGTTCGAACAGCGCTGGGTCAATCCGGCCGTGGCCGGCGAATACATGCAGCAGGATTTCACGCGCGTCACGCCGAACCAGTACCTGATGCGCGTCGCGCCGTTGCAGCGTGTCGAATACCGGATCGAGGCAACCGCGCCCGAGGCGGCATTGCGCGAGCAACTGGCGATGGGCGAGGCCGAGCCGTGCCTCGTGCTGCATCGGCGGACCTGGTCGCAGGGCATCGTCGCCTCCATCGCGAACTTGTGGCACCCGGGCAGCCGCTACCGCTTCACGGGGCATTTCTGAACACCTGAATCGAACCGGGCCGGCCGCCGCGTGCGGGCCGCGCCTTGCCAGCCTGATCGCACTATTTGGCACTATTTCGCACCATTCACTTTCGTTGGGAGCAGCCGTCATGAACCATCCGAAGCATATCGATCCGCGTCTCGATCCGACCCGCGTGATCCGCGCGCCGCGCGGCAGCGAGAAGACTTGCAAGACCTGGCTGGCCGAGGCGGCCTATCGCATGTTGCAGAACAATCTCGATCCCGAGGTGGCCGAGCATCCGCATGCGCTGGTGGTGTATGGCGGCATCGGCCGCGCCGCGCGCAACTGGGATTGCTTCGACCAGATCCTGGCCTCGCTCAAGGATCTGGAGGACAACGAAACGCTGCTGATCCAATCGGGCAAGCCGGTGGGCGTGTTCCGCACCCATGCCGACGCGCCGCGCGTGCTGCTCGCCAATTCGAACCTCGTGCCGCATTGGGCCACCTGGGATCACTTCAACGAACTCGATCGCAAGGGCCTGATGATGTACGGCCAGATGACGGCCGGCAGCTGGATCTACATCGGCAGCCAGGGCATCGTTCAGGGCACCTACGAAACCTTCTTCTCGGTGGCGAACCAGCATTTCAACGGCGATCCGTCGGGCCGCTGGATTCTGACGGGCGGCCTCGGCGGCATGGGCGGCGCGCAGCCGCTGGCGGCCACCATGGCCGGCTTCTCGATGCTGGCCGTGGAATGCGACGAGTCGCGCATCGATTTCCGCCTGAAGACGCGCTACGTCGACAAGAAGGCCACCACGCTCGACGAAGCGCTGGCCATGCTCGACGAGGCCAAGCGCGCCGGCAAGCCGGTGTCGATCGGCCTGCTCGGCAATGCGGCCGACGTGTTCGCCGAAGTGGTGGAGCGCGGCATCGTGCCCGATTGCGTGACGGACCAAACCAGCGCGCACGATCCGATCAACGGCTACCTGCCGCAAGGCTGGGGCGTCGAACAATGGCGCGAGGCTCAGAAGGTCGATCCGCAAAGCATCGTGCTGCCGGCCAAGCAATCGATGGCCAAGCAGGTGCAGGCCATGCTGACCTTGCAGGCGCGCGGCGCGGCCACGCTCGATTACGGCAACAACATCCGCCAGATGGCGCTCGACATGGGCGTGAAGAACGCGTTCGATTTTCCGGGCTTCGTGCCGGCCTATATCCGCCCGCTGTTCTGCGAAGGCAAGGGGCCGTTCCGTTGGGTCGCGCTGTCGGGCGATCCCGAGGACATCTACAAGACGGACGCGAAGGTCAAGGAACTGATCCCCGACGATCCGCATCTGCACAACTGGCTCGACATGGCGCGCGAACGCATCGCGTTCCAGGGCCTGCCGGCGCGGATCTGCTGGGTGGGCGTGAAGGATCGTTACCGTCTCGGCCAGGCGTTCAACGAGATGGTGAAGAACGGCGAACTGAAGGCGCCGATCGTGATCGGCCGCGACCACCTCGATACCGGCTCGGTGGCCAGCCCGAACCGCGAAACCGAAGCGATGAAGGACGGCTCGGACGCGGTCAGCGATTGGCCGCTGCTGAACGCGCTGCTCAATACGGCGGGCGGCGCGTCGTGGGTGTCGCTGCATCATGGCGGCGGCGTGGGCATGGGCTTCTCGCAGCATTCGGGCGTGGTGATCGTGGCCGACGGCACCGATGCCGCGCACGAGCGCCTCGGCCGCGTGCTGTTCAACGATCCGGCCACGGGCGTGATGCGTCACGCCGACGCCGGCTACGAGCTCGCGCGTGACACGGCGCGCGAGGCAGGGTTGAAGCTGCCGATGCTGGGTCGATGAGCGAGGCCGCGATGCGAACCGAGCCCCGTGTTGCGCTGATCCGGGCCGACGCGCTCGTTGCGTCGCCGTGGAAGAACGGCGGCGGCGTGACGCGCGAGATCGCGGCCGAGCCGCCGGGTGCGTCGCTCGACGCGTTCGCGTGGCGCGTCAGCGTCGCCGACGTCGCGCAGCCCGGCCCGTTTTCGCGCTTTCCCGGCATCGATCGCACGCTGGTGCTGCTGTCGGGCGCAGGCATGACACTGGTCGCCGAGGGTGGCCCGCGCACGCTGCTGGCCGAGCCGCTCGATCGTTACGCGTTCGATGGCGAACTGGCGCTGTCGGCCGAGCTGACCGCCGGCCCCACGCGCGATTTCAACCTGATGACGCGCCGCAGCGCCGTGACGGGCCGCGTGTCGGTGATGACCGACGGCGCGTCGCTCGAATCGCGCGCACCGTGCGTGCTGCTGTTCTGCGCGCATGGCACGCCGGCCGTTGCGATCGACGGCGGTGCCGAGCACCGGCTGGGCGCGCTCGACACCGTGCGTATCGATTGCGACCTCCAGGCCGATGCCATTGCCGCGAGCGCATCCGTGCGCTGCACGATGCGCGGCGATGGCGCGCTGCTTTGTATCGAACTGTTCCCGAAGGCGGCCGACTTGGCTGCATGACACCATGACCGCGACTGTCTGGCTTGACCTCAATCTCTGCGCGTCGGGCGACCCCGAAGACGCGACCCTCGATGCGGCGATCGCCGTCGATCACGACGGCACGATCGCCTGGCTTGGCCCGCGCGCCGACCTGCCTGCCGCCCATGCCGGCTGGCCGCGCGAAAGCCTCGGCGGCGCATGGGTGACGCCGGGCCTCGTCGATTGCCATACGCATCTCGTCTACGGCGGCCAGCGTGCCGACGAATTCGCACTGCGGCTGGCCGGCGCGAGCTACGAGGAAGTGGCGCGGCGCGGTGGCGGCATCGTTTCGACCGTGCGCGCGACGCGCGAGGCCGACGAGGCCACGCTGTTCGCGCAGGCCGCCGCGCGCCTCGCACCGTTGCTGGCCGAAGGCGTCACCGCGATCGAGATCAAGTCGGGCTATGGCCTCGATCTCGACAGCGAGCGCAAGATGCTGCGCGTCGCGCGCCGGCTCGGCGAACGGTTTCCGGTGGACGTCTACACCACGTTTCTCGGCGCGCATGCGCTGCCGCCCGAATACGCGGGCCGCGCCGACGACTACATCGATCTCGTCTGCAACACCATGCTGCCCGCGCTGGCGGGCGAGGGGCTGGTCGATGCGGTCGACGTGTTCTGCGAGCGGATCGGGTTTTCGCTGGCGCAGAGCGAGCGCGTGTTCGAAGCCGCGATGCGGCATGCGCTGCCGGTCAAGATCCACGCCGAGCAGTTGTCGAACGCGGGCGGCACGGCGCTGGCCGCACGCTACCGCGCGCTGTCGGCCGATCACCTCGAGTATCTCGACGAGGCCGGCATCGAGGCGATGAAGGCGGTGGGCACCGTGGCCGTGCTGCTGCCCGGTGCGTACTACTTCATCCGCGAAACGCAGTTGCCGCCGCTCGACCTGCTGCGCCGGCATGGCGTGCCGATCGCGATCGCCACCGATCACAACCCCGGCACCTCGCCGCTGACCTCGCTGCTGCTGACCATGAACATGGGCTGCACGCTGTTCCGCATGACGGTGCCCGAGGTGCTGCTCGGCGTGACGCGCCATGCGGCGGCGGCGCTTGGCCAAAGCGGCCGGCACGGCCTGCTCGCCGCAGGACGCGCGGCCGATTTCGCGGTCTGGCCGGTGACGACGCTGGCCGAACTGGCCTACTGGTTTGGCCGCCCGCTGTGCGAGCGCGTGGTCAAGCGCGGCGCCACCGTGTTCCGGCGCGCGCCGCTGGCGCACGCCATCAACGAAGGGAATCCGACACGATGAACCAGGCGATGCTGTTTGCCGAGCATGCGTTTCTGCCCGATGGCTGGCAGCGCGACGTGCTGTTGAGCTGGGACGAGCACGGCATGCTGACCGAGGTGCAGGCGGGCGCCGAATGCCCGCGTGGCGTCGCTCGGGCACGCGGGCCGCTCGCGCCCGGCATGCCGAACCTGCATTCGCATGCGTTTCAGCGCGCGATGGCGGGCTTGACCGAATATCGCGCCAATCCGTCCGACAGCTTCTGGAGCTGGCGCGACCTGATGTACCGCTTCGCGCTGAAGCTCACGCCCGACGCGCTCGGCGCGATCGCGCGCTGGCTCTATGTCGAGATGCTGAAGTGCGGCTACACGTCGGTTTGCGAATTCCATTATGTCCACCACATGCCGGATGGCGCGCGCTATCCGCGGCAGGAGGAACTGGCGCGGCGCGTGGTGGACGCCGCGCGCGAGGCCGGCATCGGCATCACGATGCTGCCGGTCGCCTACCGCTACAGCGGCTTCGGCGAGAAGCCGCCGCGCGACGACCAGCGCCGCTTCATCAACAGCAACGATCAACTGCTCGGCCTGCTCGATGCGTTGCGCGCGGGCGTGCCCGAACATGGCGGCCTGCGCTATGGCATTGCGCCGCATTCGCTGCGCGCCGTGTCGGAAGACGGCCTGCGCGCGCTGCTGGCGGGGCTGCCGGCCGATGCGCCGGTGCATATCCATATCGCCGAGCAAACCGCCGAGGTGGACGATTGCGTGCGCACCACCGGCATGCGCCCGGTGCAATGGCTGCTCGATCGTTTCGCGGTGGATCGTCGCTGGTGCCTCGTGCATGCGACGCATGTCGACGAGGCCGAGACGGCCGCGCTCGCGGCGAGCGGCGCGGTGGCGGGCCTGTGCCCGACCACCGAGGCGAATCTCGGCGATGGCGTGTTCCCGGCCGTCGATTATCTGGCGCAGGGCGGCGTGATCGGCATCGGCTCGGACAGTCACGCGAGCGTGGACTGGCGCGCCGAGTTGCGTCTGCTCGAATACGGCCAGCGGCTCGTGCGCCGCGAGCGCAACGTGCTGGCCAGCGCCGCGCAGCCGCAGGTGGCGGACCACTTGTTCGCGGCCACGCTCGACGGCGGCGCGCAGGCGGCCGGCCGCGCGATCGGCGCGCTGGCCGTCGGCAAGCGCGCCGACTGGATCGTGCTCGACCCCGATCACCCGTCGCTGATGGAGCGCGGCAGCGAAAGCTGGCTGTCCGGCGCGGTGTTTGCCGAGCATGGCGATACGCCGGTGCTCGATGTCTATACCGGCGGCGAGCGGGTGGTCGAGGCGCGCCGTCATCGCGACGAGGCGCAGGCCTACGCCGGCTACCGCCGCGCACTCGCCGAACTGCTGCGCTGAAACCCGTCGCCCCCTTCGACAAGGATTCCCAACCGATGAACGCCGTGAACCCCCCCGCCGTTTTCACGCTGCATCCGGGCAGCCTGCCGCTGCTCGTCTCGATTCCGCATGCGGGCACCTATCTGCCCGACGACATCGTGCGCACCATGATGCCGGTCGCACGCCACGTCGACGATTGCGACTGGCATCTCGAACGGCTGTACGGCTTCGCGCGCGCGCTCGGCGGCTCGGTGCTGGCGCCGTCGCATGCGCGCTACGTGGTCGACCTGAACCGGCCGCCCGACAACGCGAACCTCTATCCGGGGCAGGACACCACGGGCCTCGTGCCGGTCGATACCTTCGACAAGGAAGCGCTGTATCCGGATGGCGGCCAGCCCGACGAGGCCGAGATCATGCGGCGTCGCGATCGTTACTGGCTGCCGTATCACGCGGCGCTGAAGGACGAACTGGCGCGGCTGGTGGCCGTGCATGGCCGCGCGCTGTTGTGGGAAGCGCATTCGATCCGCTCGCATGTGCCGCGCTTCTTCGACGGCCGGTTGCCCGATTTCAACTTCGGCACCGCCAACGGTGCGAGCGCCGCGCCGGGCCTCGGCGAAGCGCTGGCCGAGGTCGTCACGCGACAGGGTGCGTTTACGGCGGTGGCGAACGGGCGTTTCAAGGGCGGTTACATCACGCGTCAGTACGGTGCGCCCGAGGCGAATATCGATGCGGTGCAGCTCGAACTGTCGCAGATCACCTACATGGACGAGGCGCGTCCGTATGCCTACGACGAGCGCAAGGCAGAGGTCGTCGCGCCGTTGCTCGAAACGCTCGTGAAGACGGCGCTCGCGTATCGGTGAACGCCGTGCGCGGGAGAGGATGGACGACAACGGGCGGCGCGATGCCGCCCGTTTTTCATCGCAGGCGGATCAGCGTCGATTTCAGTTCGGTGTACTTCTCGAGCGCGTGCAGCGACTTGTCGCGGCCGTTGCCCGATTGCCGGTAGCCGCCGAACGGGAAGTTCATGTCGCCGCCTTCCTCGTAGCAGTTGACCCACACGGTGCCCGCGCGCAGGCGGCGCGATACCTCGTGCGCGGTGGCCAGATCGCTGGTCCACACGGCGGCTGCCAGCCCGTAGTCGCTGTCGTTGGCGATGCGCACCGCTTCGTCGATCGTGTCGAACACGATCACCGAAAGCACCGGCCCGAAGATTTCCTCGCGCGCGATGCGCGTGGCGGCATCGGTTTCGAACACGGTGGGCTCGACGTAGAGGCCGCCCGACGCGTCGTTCACGCGCTTTCCGCCCGCCAGCAGCGTGGCTTCCGCGCGACCGGTTTCGATATAGCCGAGCACGCGTTCGAGCTGGACGGCATCGATGATCGCGCCCATCGAGGTGGCCGGGTCGAGCGGGTTGCCGGGGCGATAAGCCTTGGCGGCATCGAGCAGTTTTTCGACGAAGCGCTCGCGTATGTCGCGATGCACGAGCAGGCGCGAGCCGGCACTGCACATCTCGCCCATGTTGTAGAAGATCGCGCCGGCCGCGGCGGACGCCGCGCGATCGAGATCGGGGCAATCGGGCAGCACGATGTTCGGCGACTTGCCGCCCAGTTCGAGCCAGACGCGCTTCAGGTTCGATTGCCCCGCGTATTGCATGATCTGCTTGCCGACCGCGGTCGAGCCGGTGAACGTCACGCAATCCACGCCGCCGTGCAGCGCCAGCAGCTTGCCCGCCTCGCCGCCGCCCGGCAGCACGTTGAACACGCCGGCCGGGATGCCGGCCTCGAACGCGAGCTGGGCGACACGGATCGCCGTCAGCGGCGATTTCTCCGAGGGCTTCAGCACCACGCTGTTGCCGGCCGCGAGCGCCGGCGCGAACTTCCAGGCCGCCATCAGCAGCGGGAAATTCCACGGCACCACCGCGGCCACCACGCCCACCGGTTCGCGCGTGACGAGGCCCACCAGCTTCGGGTCGACGGGGGCGACCTCGCCGCCGATCTTGTCGATCGCCTCGGCGAACCATTCGACGCAATAGGCCGCGCCGGGGATGTCGACCGAGGTGGTGTCGGCGATCGGCTTGCCGGCGTCGAGCGTTTCGAGCACGGCCAGTTCGTCCTGGTGCGCGCGCAGCGCCGCCGCGAAACGCAGCAGGATCGCGCGCCGCTCGCGCGGCGCGAGCGTGGCCCAGCCGGCGCCGTCGAACGCGCGGCGCGCCGCCGCGACGGCGGCGTCGACCTCCTCGGGGCCGCTCTCGGTGACGGTGGCCAGCACGCGGCCGTCGATCGGGCTCACGCAGTCGAAATGGCGGTGGGCGGTGGTGCGATAGGCGCCGTCGATGAAGGCGCGGCCTTCGATCGACAGCGAGGCGGCAAGCTTCTGCCAGTCGGCGAGCGTCGTGTTCATCGGCATATCCTCGGGCATGAGCGGGCGCGGATCGGCGTTTCGGCCGGCGCCCGGGTGGCGCAAGTGCAGGGGCGGGTGATGATTTGTAGCAGATCGGGCGCGCGGGTTTCAAGCGCCGTTCGCGCTCTGGCGATTTTTGAAACCTGGATTGACGGCTTGCCGGAATCCGTTAAGCTGATCGACAGCAAGCCGTCATGTCGATCGTACCGGCCCGGGTTTCGCCCGCTGGCCGGCCTGCGCGAGGTTGCCGATGCGCGCAGCAGTGTCACGATCGTCGCCGACGGCCAGCCGGCGTGTCGAGCGCTCGTGCGAATTCATCTCCCGTGGGGCTCGGCGCGTTCACTCCGTCCAACAGTCAGTCGAGTGTGATCGTGAGAGTCCTTGGCCCCCTGGTCAGACGGGATCGACGTTGCGTCGCGGCCTCGCCGCATGCGGCGTCGTCACCCGAACCGGGCTACGGCGAGTACCGCGTCAGCCCAAACCTGCCTATCTTCGGCGTCCTGTCGCGACGCTGCGTGCGCCGCTTCAATGTCGGCGCGGTTCGTGCGCATAGCGCGCTGCGGCCGTATCACGTCGCTTCCTTGTTGCCCTAGCGCCTCCGCGCCCGGTTTCTTTCCGCTGTGTTCCGTGTCGTCTTGCGGCGGCGATCCGCTTGCGCCGGGGTGGGTGCCGACCGTCGCGAGCCGCGGCGGCGTTGCACCTTCCGCGTGGCCGTGCTGTGGCATGGCGAGGCGGGCGCGCGCAATGCCTGCGCCAGCCGTCGCGTTGTCTTGTGCGCTTACGCGTCACCGCCGAGCGTTGCGGAACGCGCGTACGGCGTTCGTACCCCAAGCAGCGAAGCGCGATCGCTCACGTGAGGCCGGTGTGGCGTCGCGCCCGCTCGCGCTCGTTCCTGCCCCCGAACCGGAGGCCCCATGATTCCATCCCGACCCGGCAAGCCGCTGGTGGCCGTCAGTGCCGATCGCGTGATGGCCGGTCCGCATCCGTCGCATTCGGCCGGCGAGAAATATATCGATGCGGTCGTCGATGGTGCAGGAGCGCTTGCGTTGGTGTTACCCGCGCTCGGCGCTCGGCAATCCGTCGACGATCTGCTCGACACGATCGACGGCCTGCTGCTGACCGGCAGCTATTCGAACGTCGAACCGCAGCGCTACGCAGGCCCCGCCAGCACGCCCGGCACGCTGCACGACGTCGCGCGCGACGCCACCACCTTGCCGCTGATCCTCGCGGCGATCGATGCCGGCGTGCCGGTGCTCGCGCTCTGCCGCGGCCTGCAGGAGCTGAACGTGGCGTTCGGCGGCACGCTGCACGCGCGCGTGCACGAGGTGCCGGGCCGCTTCGATCACCGCGAGGACAAGGCCGCGCCGCTCGATGCGCAATACGGCCCCGCCCATGCGATCCACATCGTGCCGGGCGGCATGCTGGCGCGTATCGCCGGTGGCGCGACCGAGGCGCAGGTCAATTCCTTGCATGCGCAAGGCATCGACCGGCTGGGCGAAGGCCTGGTTGTCGAAGCGGTGGCGCCCGACGGGCTGATCGAGGCGATCGGCGTGCGCGACGCACCCGGCTTCGTGCTCGGCGTGCAGTGGCACCCGGAATGGCAGTACGCGAAGCATCCGCTTTCGCAGGCGATTTTTGCAGCCTTCGGCGAGGCATGTCGTGCCCGAAGGCGCACCGCGGCCGCTCAGGCCGCCCGGGCATCGGTGCGCACCTGAGCGCGCCGATGCCCATTCAACGAGGCTCCCATGCAAGACCTTGATGATTTCATGAAGCAGCACCGGATCACCGAAGTCGAGGCGATCATTCCCGATATGGCCGGCATCGCGCGCGGCAAGATCATTCCGCGCAACAAGTTCGAAACCGGCGAATCGATGCGGCTGCCGCAGGCCGTGATGGTGCAGACGGTCACCGGCGACTATCCCGATGACGGTTCGCTGACCGGCGTGACCGACCCCGACATGGTGTGCGTGCCCGACGCCTCCACGATTTGCCTGATTCCGTGGGCGTCGGATCCGACCGCGCAGGTGATTCACGATTGCGTCCACTTCGACGGCACGCCGGTGGCGATCTCGCCGCGCTACGTGCTGCGCCGCGTGCTCGATCTCTATCGCGCCAAGGGCTGGCGGCCGGTGGTGGCGCCCGAGCTGGAGTTCTATCTGGTCGAGATGAACAAGGACCCGGACCTGCCGCTGCGCCCGCCGATCGGCCGCACCGGGCGAGCCGAAACGGGCCGCCAGTCGTATTCGATCGAGGCCGTCAACGAGTTCGACCCGCTGTTCGAGGACATCTACGAATACTGCGACCTGCAGGGCCTCGACATCGACACGCTGATCCACGAAGTGGGCGCGGCGCAGATGGAGATCAACTTCCAGCACGGCGATGCGCTGTCGCTGGCCGATCAGGTGTTCCTGTTCAAGCGCACCGTGCGCGAGGCGGCGCTGCGCCACAACATGTACGCCACGTTCATGGCCAAGCCGATGGAGAACGAGCCGGGCTCGGCGATGCATATTCACCAGAGCCTGGTCGACGTCGACAGCGGGCGCAACCTGTTCGTCGACGCGCAGGGCGAATCGACCGACCTGTTCCGCCACTACCTGGCCGGGCTGCAGAAGTACACGCCGGCGCTGATGCCGATCTTCGCGCCGTACATCAATTCGTACCGCCGGCTGTCGCGCTTCATGGCCGCGCCGATCAACGTGCAGTGGGGCTACGACAATCGCACCGTGGGCTTTCGCATTCCGCATGCGGGGCCGGCCGCGCGCCGCATCGAGAACCGGATTCCGGGCGTGGATTGCAACCCGTATCTCGCCTTGGCGGGCACGCTCGCGGCCGGCTATCTCGGCATGACGCAGCAGTTGAACCCCACTGCGCCGCTCGCGGCCGACGGCTACAACCTGCCGTACCAGTTGCCGCGCAACCTGGAGGAAGGACTCACGCTGATGGCCGCGTCCACGCCGCTGGCGGAAATCCTCGGCGAGAAGTTCGTGAAGGCCTATCTGGCGCTGAAGGAAACCGAATACGAGGCGTATTTCCGCGTGATCAGTTCGTGGGAACGCCGCCATCTGCTGTTGCATGTCTAACGCCATCGCGGCGCTGCGGCGCCGCCACACGGAGGACCCATCATGACCCAACGCATCGGCGAATCCGCCTATGTCCAGACCGTGCAGGCCTCGGCCCCGGCCAAGGCCGCCGCGCGCTCCACCGCCGAATACCGCGCGCTCGACGCGGCTCACCATCTGCATCCGTTTTCCGACATGGGGGCGCTGAACGCCGCCGGCAGCCGTGTGATCGTCGGCGCGCACGGCGTGCATCTTCAGGATTCCGATGGAAACCGCATCGTCGACGGCATGGCCGGCCTGTGGTGCGTGAACGTGGGCTACGGCCGCGAGGAACTGATCGAGGCCGGCGCGCGCCAGTTGCGCGAGCTGCCGTTCTACAACACGTTCTTCAAGACCACCCATCCGCCCGTGATCGAGCTGTCGGCGCTGCTGGCCGAGATCGCGCCGCCCGCGTTCAATCGTTTCTTCTATTGCAACAGCGGTTCGGAGGGCAACGACACGGTGTTGCGCATCGTGCATCAGTACTGGCTCACGCAGCGCCAGCCCGGCAAGAAATATGTGATCTCGCGGCGCAACGGCTATCACGGCTCGACGATCGCGGGCGGCACGCTCGGCGGCATGGATTACATGCACGAGCAGATGCCGTCGAAGGTCGAGCACATCGTCCATATCGATCAGCCGTATTTCTTCGGCGAGGCGGCCGACGGGCAGACGCCCGAGGCGTTCGCGCTGGAGCGCGCGCGCCAGCTCGAAGCGAAGATCCTCGAACTCGGCGCCGACAACGTGGCCGCGTTCATTGGCGAGCCGTTCCAGGGGGCGGGCGGCGTAATCTTCCCGGCCTCGACCTACTGGCCCGAGATCGAGCGGATCTGCCGCAAGTACGATGTGCTGCTGGTGGCCGACGAGGTGATCGGCGGCTTCGGCCGCACCGGCGAGTGGTTCGCGCATCAGCATTTCGGCTTCGAGCCGGACCTGATGACGCTGGCCAAGGGGCTGACGAGCGGCTATGTGCCGATGGGCGCGGTGGCGCTGTCGGACCGGATCGCCGATGCGCTGATCGCGCACGGCGAGTTCAACCACGGCATGACCTACTCGGGGCACCCGGTTGCGGCGGCGGTGGCGGTGGCGAACCTGAAGGTGCTGCGCGACGGCGGCGTGGTCGAGCGCGTCAAGCGCGAGATCGGGCCGTATTTCCAGCAGCGCCTGCGCGACGCGCTGGCGGGCAGCCCGATCGTCGGCGAGATCGCCGGTGCGGGGCTGGTGGCCGGCATCCAGCTTGCGCAGGATCGCACCGCACGCCGGCGCTTCGCCAACGGTGGTGAGGTCGGCACGATCTGCCGCGACTATTGCTTCAACGGCAACCTGATCATGCGCGCGACCGGCGACCGCATGCTGCTGTCGCCGCCGCTGGTGGTGAGCCGGCAGGATGTCGACGAGATCGTCGACAAGGCCGCGCGGGCGATCGCCTCGACCGCGAAGCAGATCGGCATGGCGTGATCGATCGCCGCCGCCGCTGTCTGTGGCCCGTGGCTCGTTGCCGAAACGTCGCACGATCGTGACAGGACGCCGTGTGATTGTTTCGTATTGTTAAGGATGCGTCGCATCGCGGCGACGGCTGTCGCAAGGCCGAGACGGATCGTCTATGCTGCTTGAACGAGGTCGGCGCAAGTGCCGGCCTCGCCGCATCGAAGCACGGCGGAGAACAGGCCGCGGACAGCGGACACGATCGGAGGCGTTGCGATGAAGTGGAACGGGCGGACGAGCTGTGCGGTAACGATGCTGATGGCAGCGTTGGCGATGACGGGATGCGCGTCGTCGGGGCCGCAGAAGCCGGTGTATCGCGACATGTGGGCGTCGGTGCCGGCTGCGGCGGCCGGGCAGGGGCGCATCGTGTTCTTCCGTCCCGAGGCGCGGCTCGGCGGCGTGAGCGGCGACAAGGTGCGGATCAACGATCAACTGGTGGGCGAGGTGCCGAACGGCGGCTTCTTTTACCTCGATGCACCGGCCGGCCAATACGTGATCACCACGTCGAGCGCACCCGACAAGCCGTTGACGATCGATCTGCCGCAGGGCGACACCCGATACGTGCGCTTGCAGGTGCCGTTCGCGCTGATCGCGGGGCCGCTGACGCCGTCCCTCGAACGCGAGCCGGCCAAGGCGCGCGAGGCGTTGACGATGCTGCACTACGTGGGGAATCGGCCCGGTGCGGGCGGCAAGGCGCAGTAGGCGAGGGCGCGCGTATTACGCGAACTGCGTGGCAAACCGGACGCGCAAAGAAAAACGGCCTGAATCGCGAGATTCAAGCCGTTTTTTCCTAGGCGTTGCCGCCTGAATTCTTTGGTGGGCGGTACTGGGATCGAACCAGTGACCCCTGCCGTGTGAAGGCAGTGCTCTACCGCTGAGCTAACCGCCCAAAGAGCCTTGAATTATGACGGGGCTCGGTTACTTCGTCAAGCCTTTTTTCGTCTCATTCCATCCGGCGGGATGCGATCCGTGCCGTAGCGCGAATCGAGGCGTGATTCTAACGGGATCGTTCACTTTTTTCCAGCGTTATTTCACATCCTTGTCGCAGCGGCTGCGAGGGGACGCGAACGAACGCCGGAAAACGCCGTCAGCCCTGCGTCGGCGGCACGAAACCGGTTGCCTGATCGGCGCCTTCGCCGAAGAAATACTTTTCGGTCTGCTTGATCAGATACTGGCGCGCACGCGGGTCGGCCATGTTCAGGCGGTTCTCGTTGATCAGCATCGTCTGCTGCTTGAGCCAGCCCTGCCAGGCTTCCTTCGAGATGCTTTCATAGATGCGCTTGCCGAGTTCGCCCGGCAGCGGCGGAAAATCGAGGCCTTCGGCTTCCGTGCCGAGTTTGGCGCATTGAACCATACGGGTCATCGTTGACTTCTCCTGTGATCGACGGGGAGGTGGCGCGCGTTGCGCCGCTCAGAGCTGCTTCATCAGCACGAGCGACTTGCGCTGCCAGTTATAAAGTTTGCGGCGGTCTTCGGGCAGGTCTTCCACGCTGACCTTGACGAAGCCGCGCTTCAGGAACCAGTGTTCGGTGCGCGTGGTCAGCACGAAGATCCGCGTCAGGCCGCGTGCGCGTGCCCGTTGCTCGACGCGCTTGAGCAGGCGCTCGCCGTCGCCCGAGCCTTGCGCTTCGGGCGCGACGGTCAGGCAGGCCATCTCGCCGATCTTCTCCTGCGTATACGGATAGAGTGCGGCGCAGCCGAACAGCACGCCATCGTGCTCGATCACCGAGAAGTGATCGATGTCGCGCTCGATCTGGTGGCGGCCGCGGCGCACCAGCGTGCCGTCGCTTTCGAGCGGCTCGATCAGCGTCAGGATGCCGCCGACATCGTCCGGCGTGGCTTCGCGCAGGCTTTCCAGGTTCTCGTACGAGATCATGGTGCCCACGCCGTCGTGCAGGAACAGTTCGAGCAGCACGCTGCCGTCGAGCGAATACGGCAGCAGGTGGGCCCGCGCCACGCCGCCCCGGCAGCCACGGATTGCGTGTTTCAGGTAGAACGCCTCGTCGCCCTGCACGTTGCCCGAATCGAGCAGGTCCGCAGCCGCGTCGAGCGACATTTCGCGGATCAGCTCGTTCTCGGCGTCCATCACGCCGAGTTCCTCGGTCAGGAAGATCAGCTTGTCGGCGCGCAGCGCGATCGCGGCGGCCGAGGCGACGTCTTCCATCGACAGGTTGAACGCTTCGCCGGTGGGCGAGAAGCCGAGGGGCGAGAGCAGCACCAGCTTGCGGCTTGCCAGCGAGTGGCGGATCGACTCGGCGTCGATCTTGCGGACCACGCCCGTGTGCTGGAAGTCGACGCCGTCGACGACCCCGACCGGCCGCGCCGTGACGAAGTTGCCCGACACGACGCTGATGTGCGCGTGCGCCATCGGCGAGTTCGGCAAGCCCTGGCTGACCGCAGCCTCGATGTCGAGGCGGACTTCGCCGGCGGCTTCCTTCGAGGATTCGAGCGCGCGCGCATCGGTGATGCGCAGGCCGTGCGAAAACTCGGATTCGACGCCGTGCAGGCTCAACTGCTCCTCGAGCTGGGGCCGCGAGCCGTGCACCAGCACGATCTGGATGCCCATCGCCTGCAGCAGCGCGATGTCGGCAACCAGCGCGTTCAGCAAGCCTTGCTGCACCACCTCGCCGCCGAAACCGACGACGAAGGTGCTGTTGCGGAACTTGTGAATATAGGGAGCGACGGAGCGCATCCAGTCGACGAACTGGGCGTGGCTGATCGCGGTCGCGTCGACGGGCGACAGCGCCGAGGCGGCGGGGAGGTCGGTTTGGGAATTCATGGGCGGGATTATAATGCGCCCCCATGTCGAATGTACCCAAAAGCTCCGCACCGAATCGCACCGATGCGCCGGCCGGCGACGCGCCGCAGGCATCGCGCCCGGAGCGGCGCCCGCAAGCCGCGCCGTCCTCCGTTTCTTCCCCGTCCGGCCAGGTGTCGCAACCAGCCCACAGCCCGCGCGCCGAACGGCCGCCCCGCGAAGGCGGCGAGCGCCGCGAGGGCAAGCCGCGCCGGGAATCCGGCAATGGCCGCGAGGGCCGCGAAAGCCGCGAGGGCAAGCCGCCACGGCTCCCGCGCGAGGCCGGTCAGCCGCGTCAGGCCGGCGAATCGCGCGCCGATGCCCGAGCCGAGTCGCGTCCCGATTCCCGTGTCGAAGCACGTCCGGAACCACGCCCGCCCCGTGAGCCCCGCGAGCCGCGCGCTCCCCGGCCGCCGGTGACGCCGAATCCGGTCCCGCCGATCACGTTCCCCGAAAGCCTGCCCGTCTCGGGCAAGCGCGAGGAGATCGCGCGCGCGATTGCCACCAACCAGGTGGTGATCGTCTGCGGTGAAACCGGCTCGGGCAAGACCACCCAGTTGCCGAAGATTTGCCTGGAACTGGGCCGCGGCCTGGGCGCGGGCGGCAAGGGGCTGATCGGCCATACCCAGCCGCGCCGGCTGGCCGCGTCGTCCACCGGCCGCCGGATCGCCGAGGAACTGGGCACGCCGTTCGGCGAGGTGGTCGGCTACAAGGTACGTTTTACCGATAATCTCGCGCCCGGCGCCTCGGTCAAGCTGATGACGGACGGCATTCTGCTGGCCGAAACCCAGACCGATCCGCTGCTGCGCGCCTACGACACGCTGATCATCGACGAGGCGCATGAACGCAGCCTCAACATCGATTTCCTGCTCGGCTACTTGCGGCAGGTCCTGCCGAAGCGCCCCGACCTGAAGCTGATCGTGACGTCGGCCACCATCGACGCCGATCGCTTCGCGCGCCACTTCGGCAGCGAGACGAAGCCGGCGCCGGTGATCGAGGTCAGCGGCCGGCTGTACCCGGTCGAAATGCGTTACCGCCCGATCGCCGACGATCGCTCGGCGGCCGTGCGCAACGCCGAAGGCGCGTCGAGCGGGCGCGAGCGCCAGAAAACCGCGCGCGAGGCCGAGCGCGACCTGATGGACGGCATCGTCGATGCGGTGGACGAGCTGTGCCGAGAAGGCCCCGGCGACGTGCTGGTGTTCCTGCCCGGCGAGCGCGAGATTCGCGACGCGGCCGAGGCGCTGCGCAAGCACCATCCGCCGCATACGGAAATCCTGCCGCTGTTCGCGCGGCTGTCGGCGGCCGACCAGGAGCGCGTGTTCAAGGGTTCGAACGCGCGCCGCATCGTGCTGGCCACCAACGTGGCCGAAACCTCGCTGACGGTGCCGGGCATCCGCTATGTGGTGGATACGGGGCTGGCGCGCGTCAAGCGCTATTCGTATCGCAACAAGGTCGAGCAGTTGCAGGTGGAATCGATCTCGCAGGCCGCCGCCAACCAGCGCGCCGGCCGTTGCGGCCGGGTGGCCGACGGCGTCTGCATCCGGCTCTACGAGGAAAGCGACTACACGGGCCGCGCGCGCTTCACCGATCCGGAAATCCTGCGCTCGTCGCTGGCCGCCGTGATCTTGCGGATGAAGTCGCTGCACCTCAGCTCGATCGAATCGTTCCCGTTCATCGAGCCGCCGCCGGGCCGCGCGATCGCCGACGGCTATCAGTTGCTCAACGAACTGGGCGCGGTGGACGACGACAACGCGCTGACGCCGCTCGGCCGCGAGCTGGCGCGCCTGCCGCTCGACCCGCGCGTGGGCCGCATGATCCTGGCCGCGCGCGACCAGCAGGCGCTGCGCGAGGTGCTGATCATCGCCAGCGCGCTGTCGGTGCAGGACCCGCGCGACCGGCCGATCGAGGCGCAGGAGCAGGCCGACCAGGCGCACCGCAAGTTCGCCGACGAACGCTCCGAATTTCTCCAGTGGCCGCGCATCTGGGCCTGGTTCGAGGAGGCGGTGGCGCACAAGAAGTCGAACCGTCAACTGGTGGACGCGTGCCGCGCCAACTTCCTGTCGCATCTGCGGCTGCGCGAATGGCGCGACGTTCATTCGCAACTGCTGACGGTGGTGCGCGAGCTCGGCTGGCGTCTCAACGAAACCGAGGCGACCTTCGAGCAGGTGCATTTGTCGCTGCTGACGGGCCTGCTCGGCAATATCGGCATGAAGGCCGACGACGAGCCGCATTATCTCGGCGCGCGCGGCATCAAGTTCCACCTGTGGCCCGGCTCGGCGCTGGTCAAGAAGGCCGGGCGCTGGGTGATGGCCGCCGAACTGGTGGAAACGAGCCGGCTCTACGCGCGCGGGCTGGCGAAGATCGAACCCGAATGGGTCGAGAAGGTCGGCTCGCATTTGTTGAAAACCTCGCTGTCCGAACCGCACTGGGAGAAGAAGCCTGCCCAGGTGTCGGCATTCGAGCGCGGCGTGCTGTACGGCCTGACGATCTACAACCGGCGCCGCGTGGCGTTCGGCAAGCAGGACCCGAAGCGCGCGCGCGAGCTGTTCATCCGCGGCGCGCTGGTGGAGGGCGAATTCGATACGCGGCTCGCGTTCTTCGCGCACAACCGCAAGCTGCTGGCCGACATCGAGCAGCTCGAACACAAGTCGCGCCGGCAGGACGTGCTGGTGGACGACGAGCTGATCTTCGGCTTCTACGATCAGGCCGTGCCGGAAGGCATCCACACCGGCGCGTCGTTCGAGCGCTGGTATCGCGACGAACTGAAGAAAAGCGGCCAGCCCGAGGACAAGCTGCGCCTGTTGTATCTGTCGCGCGACGACCTGATGCGCCACGAGGCGGCCGGCGTGACGACCGAGCTGTTCCCGAAGCGCCTGACCATGGCCGGCGTGGAGATGGGGCTGTCCTACCACTTCGAGCCGGGCTCGCCGCGCGACGGCGTGACCTTGCAGGTGCCGCTCTACGCGTTGAACCAGGTCGACGCGCGCCGCGCCGAATGGCTGGTGCCGGGCATGCTGAAGGAGAAGGTGCAACTGCTGCTGAAGTCGCTGCCGCAGAAGCTGCGCCGCCATTGCGTGCCGCTGCCCGAGTTCGCGGCCGGCTTCGTCGAGCGTTCGGGCGCCGAGCGCTTCGGCGCGGGCGCGCTGGTCGAGCTATTGATCGCCGACATCCGCCATCAGACGCAGATCGCCATGAAATCCTCGGATTTCAAGCTCGAAACGCTGCCGGCGCACCTGTTCATGAATTTCAAGGTGATCGACGAGCACGGCCGCCAGCTCGGCATGGGCCGCAATCTCGCGCAGTTGCGCGGCGAACTGGGCATGCAGGCGCAGCAGCATTTCCAGAAGATCGCCGCGGCGGCCACGCTGACGGCCGCCGGCGAGGAC
>NZ_BAAILN010000030.1:228013-246117 GCF_054589155.1 Burkholderia sp. 3C | reverse complement strand
ATGCGGCCGGCCGGGCCGCGCCGCCGCGCACGGCGGCGGGCGGAGCGCCGGCAGCGGGCGAGGGCGGCACCGCCACCGCGCTGTACGAGAACCTGACCACCTGGAATTTCGGCAAGCTGCCCGAATTGCTCGAAATCCGCCGGCGCGGCCAGACGCTGTATGGCTACCCGGCGCTGGTCGACCGGGGCGCGCATTGCGACGTCGAGGTGTTCGATTCGCCCGAGGAAGCGGCGCGCATCCACCGCGCCGGGCTGCGCCGCCTGTTCGCGCTGCAACTGAAGGAGCCGATCCGCTTCCTGGAGAAGAACCTGCCGGGGCTGCGCGAGATGGCGATGCAATACATGACGCTCGGCACCCAGGACGAACTGCGCGACCAGTTGATCGACACCGCGCTCGACCGCGCCTGCCTGCAGGACCCGCTGCCCGACGACGATGCCAGCTTCCATGCACGCCGCGACGAGGGGCGCAGCCGCCTGAACCTGCTCGCGCAGGAGATCGCGCGGCTGGTGGGCGGGATCCTGGCCGAGTACGCCTCGCTCGGCAAGAAGCTCGCGCAGGCCAAGCCGTTCGCGGCCGCCCACGCCGACATGGTGTCGCAGCTCGGCGCGCTGGTCGGCAAGCGCTTCGTGATCGACACGCCGTATCCGCAGCTCGCGCATTTCCCGCGCTACCTGAAGGGCATCGCGCTGCGCATCGACAAGCTGAAGGCCGACGCGACACGCGATGCGCGCCAACTGGCGGAGTTCGCGCCGCTTTCGCAGCACCATCAGCGGGCGCTGTCGCAGCGCGGCGGCGCGGCCGACGCGCGGCTGATCGAGTTCCGCTGGCTGCTCGAGGAACTGCGCATTTCGCTGTTCGCGCAGGAACTCCGCACGCCGATGCCGGTCTCGGTGAAGCGCCTGCACAAGGTCTGGGAATCGCTGCAACGCTGACGAAGCCGGCGAGGGGCGCGGAAAATCGAACGGGCTTCCGGTCAACCGGCGGCCCGTTCGAACGTTCTACAATGACGGTTGTTTCTCGACGTGAGTCTCCATGCGCAATTTCCTGTCCCTCGGTCGGGCCGCCCTGATGTTCGGCGCACTGACTGTCGCCGCGGCGCCCGCCGCGTTCGCCAATAACGTCATCGTGCTGAATTCGGCCGAGGCAACGCTGTCGCTGATCGATCAGAACACGCATCAGGTGGTCGGCACGATGCCGACCGGCAAGGAGCCGCATCACTTGATGGCGGCGCCCGACAATTCGTCGCTGATCGTCGCCAATTCGGTCTCGAACAGCCTGATGTTCCTCGACCCGCGCACCGGCGCGCTGCAACGCACGGTCGAAGGCATCGACGATCCCTACCAGCTCGGCTTCTCGCCCGATCGCAAATGGTTCGTGGCGGCCGGCCTGCGGCTCGATCGCGTCGATATCTACAGCTACGACGGCCATGACGTGCACCTCGCCAAGCGCGTGCCGCTGCAGGTGATGCCGAGCCATCTGGCATTTCCGGACGCCCGCACCGTGCTGGTGTCGCTGCAGGTGTCGGGCGAACTGGCCGCCATCGACCTGCCGACGCAAACCGTCAAATGGAAGATGAAGGTCGGCAAGGTGCCGGCCGGCCTGTGGATGACGCCCGGCAACAAGTACGTGCTGATCGGCATGACCGGTGCCGATTACGTGGCGGTGGTCGACTGGCGCAACCAGAAGGTCGTCAAGACCATCCCCACCGGCAAGGGCGCGCACAACTTCCGCTCGCTTGACGACGGCACCCACGTGGCCGTGACGAATCGGGTCGCGAACACCATCAGCATCATCGACGAGAACACGCTGACCAACGTCGGCGAAATCTCGGGCCTGCTGCCCGGGCCGGACGACATGGAACTGTCGGCCGACCGCAAGACCCTGTGGGTCACGTTCCGCTTCGCCAAGAAGGTCGGCGTGATCGACCTGGCGAGCCGCCGCCTGATCCAGACGATTCCGGTCGGCCGGTCGCCGCACGGCATCTATTTCTTCGACCGCGCGCCGGTGACGGCGCCGAACGGCGCCTGACGGCGCGGGAGCGCAGATGTATCACGCGATCGCCACGATGCTCGACACGTTCGTGTCGAACCTGCAGACCTGGCTGTACGTCGATATCGTGCAGCCGACGCTGTTCAAGTTCGACCTGATGGATTACGACGAGGACACCTACGACGCGCTGTACTGGGTCATCATCGGCGCGCTGCAGGTGGTGGTGATGTTCGTGCTGCTGCGCCCGCTGGAGGCGTTGCGTCCCGCCGAAACGTGGCAGCACCGCCGCGAGACGCGCGTCGACGTGCTCTACACGCTGATCGCCAAGCTCGGCATCTTCACGCTGTTCTTCTTCTTCGTGATGCAGCCGTTCTTCGACCAGTTCCAGTCGTGGCTGCGCATGAAGGGCGTCGCGAACTACAACCTCGACGCGCTGTGGCCGGGCGTGACGTCGCAGCCGCTGGTCGCGTTCGTGATCTACCTGGTCGTGATCGATTTCGCCGGCTACTGGTATCACCGCTGGCAGCACCGGTTCGGCGTCTGGTGGGAACTGCACGCCGTGCATCACAGCCAGCGCCAGATGTCGCTGTGGACCGACGACCGCAATCACCTGCTCGACGATCTGATCCAGGGCTGCTTCTTCGCCGCGATCGCGCTCGTGATCGGCGTGCCGCCGTCGCAGTTCGTGGTGCTGACGGCCCTGTCGAATTTCATCCAGAGCGTTCAGCATACGAACGCGCGCCTGCCGTTCGGATGGCTCGGCGAGCGCCTGCTCGTCAGCCCGACGTTCCATCGCCGCCATCATGCGGTCGGATACGGCCATGAGGGCACGGCCTACGGCTGCAATTTCGGCGTGCTGTTCCCGTGGTGGGACATGCTGTTCCGCACCGCCTCCTGGAACAAGACGCCCGAGCCGACCGGCATTCGCGAGCAGTACCAGGGCGTGTCGTACGGCGAAGGCTTCTGGTCGCAACACTGGCTCGCGATGGTGCGGATCGTGAAACGCGTCGTGCAGCGCAAGCCGCGGGTGTCGTCGGCCGAAACGGCCTGACGACGCCTTGCGCCGCCCGCCGGCCAGCGTGGGCGGCGGATAGCTGGCGGGGGCGATCACCGCGCGCATGCGGTTTTGGCGCCGAGGCGCGCAGTGGTTTATGCTTGGGGCCGCCTTTACCCCATTTCTCCACGTACCCGCCCGCATGACCGATCTGCTGCGCTCCTTCGGCCGGGCATTCGCAAGCGCGCTGCACCCGCGGATGCTCTGGCTCACGTTCCTGCCATTCGTCGTCGCCGCGCTCGGCTGGGGCCTCGTGCTCTGGTTCGCCTGGCAGCCGCTGGTGGGCCTCGCGCGCGTCGCGCTCGACGGCTTCATGCTGACCTCCTGGCTCTACCGCTTCTTCTCGTCGATCGGCGTGCCGCAACTGCATGCGGTGGTGGCGCCGTTCGTGGTGGTGTCGGCCGCGATCCCGCTGATCGTGCTGACGGTGCTGCTGCTGATCGCCGGCATCTCGATGCCGGTCGTGATCGGCCACCTGTCGCGGCGCCGGTTCGCCCAGCTCGAACAGAAGCGCGGCGGCACCTGGTACGGCAGCGCGGTCAATGCCGTCTGGACGGCGCTGGTCAGCATCATGGTGCTGGTCGTGACGCTGCCGCTCTGGCTGATCCCGCCGTTCTTCGCGCTGCTGCCGCCGCTGATCTGGGGCTGGCTGACCTATCGCGTCATGAGCTACGACGCGCTCGCGCTGCACGCGGGCGCGGACGAGCGGCGCGCGCTGATGCGCCGGCATCGCTGGCCGCTGCTCGGCATCGGCATCGCGAGCGGCCTGCTCGGCACGGTGCCGACCTTCGTATGGGTATCGTCGATCTGGACGATGGTGCTGTTCCCGTTCGTCGCGGCGGCGATGATCTGGGTCTACGCGTTCATCCTCGTCTTCTCGGCCCTGTGGTTCGGTTTCTATTGCCTGCACGCGCTGCAGGATCAGCGCGCGGCCGCCGCCGCGCAGTCACACGCACTGACGAGGCAAGCATGAGCATCGGCATCATCATCATCGGCGACGAAATCCTCTCCGGCCGCCGCCAGGACAAACATCTCTCGAAGCTGATCGAATTGCTCGGCGCACGCGGGCTCGCGCTCGACTGGGCCGAATACGTCGGCGATTCGCGCGAGCGGATCACGGCCACGCTCGCGCGCGCGTTCGCGGCCGGCGACATCGTGTTCTCGACGGGCGGCATCGGCGCGACGCCGGACGACCACACCCGCCAGTGCGCGGCCGCCGCGCTCGGCGTGCCGCTCGAACTGCATCCCGAGGCGAAAGTGCTGATCTCGGAGCGGATTCGCGACACGCACACCGATACCGCCAAGCCGGTCGATCTCGATTCGCCCGAGAATCGCCATCGCTTCGAGATGGGCACGTTCCCGCGCGGCGCCAGCATCATCCCGAACGGCTACAACAAGATTCCGGGTTTTTCGTACGGCGACGTGCACTTCGTGCCCGGTTTCCCGGTCATGGCCTGGCCGATGATGGAATGGGTGCTCGATACGAAGTACGCGCATCTGCACCATGCGACGCCGTTCGCCGAGCGTTCGGTGCTGGTGTTCGAATTGCCGGAATCCACGCTGACGCCGCTGATGGAGCAGATCGAGCGCGATTTCCCGGGCGTGCGCGTGTTCAGCCTGCCGAGCGTGGGCGATGCCGAGCGCGGTGGCGTGTATGCGCGCCGCCATATCGATCTGGGCGTGAAGGGCGAGCCGGAGGCGGTGGCCGCCGCGTTCGTCAAGCTGCGCGAGGGCGTTCATCATCTGGGCGGCGACATCGTCGAGCCCGACGCGGCGCATTGATGCGCCAGCGGCCCCGGCCGGGGCCGCATCGTTGTTGCGTTTCGAACTTGCACACGCAAAACGAAACGGGCCGCATCGCGCGGCCCGTCATCCCGGTGTCATCGCCCGGCAGGACGATAGACAGCGACGCTCAAGCGCCGATCCAGGGCAGCTTGCGATAGCACCAGCCTTCGACCGTCTTCCGATGACCCTGCCCGTCCTTCGCACCCTCGAAGCCTTCCAGAATGTCGAACGCGCGGGTCAGGCCCGCCTGCGTGGCGGCGACCGCCGCCAGCTTCGAGCGCGCCGCGCTGCGGCACAGCAGCAGCACCGGCGTGCCGGCGTCGGCCACGTCCTTCAGTTGCGCGATGAAATCGGGGTTCGGCACGCCGCCCGGGTAGCGCGTCCATTCGATATGCACGTACTGGCCGTCGCCGACGAGCGGGCGGCCGATCCAGTCGAGCTCGGCGCGCGTGCGCACGTCGACGAGCCGCGCGGCCGGATCGAGCTGCAGCAGTTCGAAGCTTTCGGCCGGCGACAGCGCCCCGGCGTATTGAAGCTTGCCTTCGGTGCGGCGCGCGTCGGCTTGCGCGTAGAGCTGGTCGAGCGTGGTCATGGCGGGGAGGTCTCCTCCGGATCAAACAGCCATTCTAGCGCGCCGGGCACCGCGCACGTGCGGCCCGCCGAGGCGCCGACGGCATGCTTGCCGGCAGCGCGTATCGGCACCGAATTGGTGCCGATTTTTCCTGTCGAAATAAATTTGCATCGAGTTAGTGCAATTTTGGGATTTTTGCCTATATTTGGTGCGTGCCATGCGCCGCGCCGGGCAGGCAAAGCCCCGAAAGCGCGCGGGACGGCCCTGTCCCGGCGCGGGTTGTGGCCCTTCGCGCCGAACTGGCGCATGGGTGGCATGGAAGCTGCTTTATATGCATCGGTCAAGTCGGCCCGTCGCAGCGCTCAAGTACGGAAGCCGGCCTCATCCGCTTAACGGAGGCGGTCCCAGTCCGCCGGAATTGTTCAAATCAGGAGAAGAGGTTATGAGTAAAACCGTCGCCGACGTCATGCAGCTCGTGAAGGACGAGGACGTCAAGTTTGTCGATTTCCGCTTCACGGATACGCGCGGCAAGGAGCAGCACGTGTCGGTGCCGGTGTCGGCGTTCGACGAAGACAAGTTCGAAAGCGGCCACGCATTCGACGGTTCGTCGATCGCGGGCTGGAAGGGGATCGAAGCGTCGGACATGCTGCTGATGCCGGATCCGAGCGCCGCATTCGTCGACCCGTTCTATGAAGAGTCGACCCTGGTTCTGACCTGCGACGTGGTCGAGCCGGCTGACGGCAAGGGCTACGAGCGCGACCCGCGTTCGCTCGCCAAGCGCGCGGAAGCCTACCTGAAGAGCACGGGCATCGGCGACACGGCCTACTTCGGTCCGGAACCGGAATTCTTCATTTTCGACTCGGTCCAGTGGAGCACGGACATGTCGGGCACCTTCGTGAAGATCAATTCCGAAGAAGCCCCGTGGTCGTCGGGCAAGGATTTCGAAGGCGGCAACACGGGCCACCGTCCGGGCACCAAGGGCGGCTACTTCCCGGTCGCGCCGGTCGACACGTTCCAGGACATCCGTTCGGAAATGTGCCTGTTGCTCGAACAGATCGGCATCCCGGTCGAAGTGCACCACCACGAAGTGGCGGGCCAGGGCCAGAACGAAATCGGCACGAAGTTCTCGACGCTGGTCGAGCGCGCCGACTGGACGCAATGGCTGAAGTACATCGTGCACAACGTTGCGCACTCGTACGGCAAGACGGCCACGTTCATGCCGAAGCCGGTGGTGGGCGACAACGGTTCGGGCATGCACGTTCACCAGTCGATCTGGAAGGACGGCCAGAACCTGTTCGCGGGCAACGGCTACGCCGGCCTGTCGGAAACGGCGCTGTTCTACATCGGCGGCATCATCAAGCACGCCCGTGCCCTGAACGCGATCACGAACCCGACGACGAACTCGTACAAGCGTCTGGTCCCGCACTACGAAGCACCGGTCAAGCTGGCCTACTCGGCACGCAACCGCTCGGCCTCGATCCGCATTCCGCACGTGTCGAACCCGAAGGGTCGCCGTATCGAAACGCGCTTCCCGGACCCGATGGCCAACCCGTACCTGTGCTTCTCGGCGCTGCTGATGGCAGGTCTGGACGGCATCCAGAACAAGATCCATCCGGGCGAAGCTGCCGACAAGAACCTGTACGACCTGCCGCCGGAAGAGGATGCAAAGATCCCGACCGTCTGCGCGGGCCTGGACCAGGCACTCGAGGCACTCGACAAGGATCGCGAATTCCTGACGCGCGGTGGCGTGTTCACGGATGCGATGATCGACGCGTACCTGGGCCTGAAGGAACAGGAACTCGCGAAGTTCCGCATGACGACGCACCCGATCGAGTTCGAGATGTACTACTCGCTGTAAGCGTGACGATGGCGCTTCGTCACGTCATCGAACGAAGCGCCGTCCTGTCGTCGGCTTGCCGGGAGCGAAACACGCCCGGCGGCCGCGGCTACACGAAAGGGACGGCTCCCGGCCGTCCCTTTTTCATTGCACGGTTTCTCAAGACAAACGCGAGCATCCACGCAAGATGGTTCTGAAGAATCTGATCAAGGCCAGGGCAGGACAGCCGGAGCGGCTGTCGGAAGACGAGCGGTTGCTGCGCTCGGGGCTGCTGACCGGTCTCGAGGCGTTGCCGACGGTCGTGCTGGTGATCGATCGCCGCACGCTGCAGATTGCGTTCGCGAACCCGTCCGCCGAATCGATGCTCGACATTTCGCGCCGCCAGCTCGCGCAGATGCCGTGGAGCGACCTGTTCCCGAATTCGATGGAACTCGCCACCACCATCACCGCGATCGGCGAAGGGCGTTTTCACGCCACCCATCTCGACACGGTGCTCGAACGGCCGGGCCGCGAGGCGCTGCATGTGCATGCGATCGTCGGTTTTCTCGAGGGTGCGCCCGATTACGTGCTGGTCGAGCTGTTCGAGAACGAACGGCAATCGCGCACCGACCGCGAGGAGCGCATTCACGACCTCACGGCCGTCAACAAGCACCTGATCCGCAATCTCGCGCACGAGATCAAGAATCCGCTCGGCGGCATTCGCGGCGCGGCGCAACTGCTCGAATTCGAATTGAGCGAGCGCGAGCGCGGCGAGCTGCGCGAGTACACGCAGGTCATCATCAAGGAATCCGACCGGCTGCAGACGCTGGTCGACCGGCTGCTCGAACCGCACCGGCATCCGCACATCGTCGGCGACGTCAACGTGCACGAAGTGTGCGAGCGGGTGCGCGCCGTGATGCTGGCCGAGTTTCCGCGCGGCCTGACGATCGAGCGCGACTACGACGTCAGCGTGCCCGACCTGCGCGGCGACAAGGAGCAACTGATCCAGGCGCTGCTGAACATCGTGCGCAATGCCGCGCAGGCGCTGCGCGAGCGCATCGCGCAGGGCGACGCGCGCATCGAGTTGCGCACCCGCATCGCGCGCAAGATCACGATCGGCAAGAAGCTGTTCAAGCTGGCGCTGGATCTCCACGTCATCGACAACGGCCCCGGCATTCCCGAGGAGATTCGCGACCGGATTTTCTACCCGCTGGTTTCGGGCCGTGAAGACGGCAGCGGCCTCGGCCTCACGCTCGCGCAAACCTTCGTGCAGCAGCACGAAGGCACGATCGAGGTGGAAAGCCGGCCGGGCCGAACCGAATTTCAGATTTTGTTGCCGCTCGATCATTGAGCGGCCTTGCAGCGACTCACCGATACATCTGACCGACCTATGAAGCCGATCTGGATAGTAGACGACGACCAATCGATCCGCTGGGTGCTCGAAAAGGCACTCGCGCGCGACAGCTTCGCAACCCGAAGCTTCTCGAATGTGCGTGATGCGCTGGCCGCGCTCGACCACGAAACCCCGCAAGTGCTGGTATCCGACATCCGGATGCCGGGCGGTTCCGGGCTCGAACTGCTGCAGGCGATGCACGAGCGGCTGCCCGGGCTGCCCGTCATCATCATGACCGCGTTCTCGGACCTCGACAGCGCGGTGGCCGCCTTCCAGGGCGGCGCCTTCGAATATCTCGCCAAGCCGTTCGACGTCGACAAGGCGGTCGAGCTGATCCGGCGCGCCGTCGAGGAAAGCCTGCGCGGCGGCGTGCCCGAGGACGACAAGCTCGCCGACGCGCCCGAGATGCTCGGCCAGGCGCCGGCCATGCAGGACATGTTCCGCGCGATCGGCCGCCTGTCGCACTCGGCCGCCACGGTGCTGATCACCGGCGAATCGGGCACCGGCAAGGAGCTGGTGGCCCGTGCGCTGCACCGGCACAGCCCGCGCGCCAACGGCCCGTTCATCGCGCTGAACACCGCGGCGATCCCGAAGGATCTGCTCGAATCCGAACTGTTCGGCCATGAGCGCGGTGCGTTCACTGGCGCGCAGACCACCCGCCAGGGCCGCTTCGAGCAGGCCGAGAACGGCACGCTGTTTCTCGACGAAATCGGCGACATGCCGTTCGACCTGCAGACGCGCCTGTTGCGCGTGCTGTCGGACGGCCAGTTCTATCGCGTCGGCGGCCACAATCCGCAGCGCGCGAACGTGCGGGTGATCGCGGCCACGCACCAGAACCTCGAATCGCGCGTGCGTCAGGGCCTGTTCCGCGAGGACTTGTATCACCGTCTCAACGTGATCCGGCTGCGCCTGCCGGCGCTGCGCGAGCGCAGCGAGGACATCGCGCTGCTCACGCGCCACTTCCTGCAGAAGAGCGCGCGCGATCTGGGTGTCGAGCCCAAGCGCGTGGCGGACGAGGCGCTGGCCTATCTGACCTCGCTGCCGTTCCCGGGCAATGTGCGCCAGCTCGAGAATCTCGCGAACTGGCTGACCGTGATGGCGCCGGCGCAGACGGTCGAGATCAAGGATTTGCCGCCTGATCTCGGCCCCGCGCAGGCCGCCCACGGCGAAGGCCTGACACCGGCGACGATTGCGGTCAGCACCGACGCGTTGCCGAACGGCATGGCCGCCGCCACGCTGCCCGGCGCACCGGTCGCAAGCGGCGCGGTGGCCGCGCCCGCGTCGAGCAACCCGGTATGGGAGCAAGGCTTGCGCAGCGAAGTCGCGCGCTTGCTGCGCGAGAACTCGGCCGATGTGATGGACGAACTGGCGCGCCGTTTCGAGGCCGCCGTGATCCGCGAGGCGCTCGACTTCACGCGCGGCCGCAAGGTCGAAGCCGCCGAGCGGCTCGGTATCGGCCGCAACACCATCACGCGCAAGATCCAGGAACTGCATCTGGAGCCGTGATGCGGCGGGCGCGGTGCGCGGCGGCCATCGGCTGCCGCGTGCCGGCCGCCGCTTGCTTGCGTTCGCGCGGGCTCTTCGTCTCCAGGGCACTTTTCCGCTGCCCGCATCGCGATCGGACATAATTGGGGTTTGCTTTCAGTCCGAACCTCTCGATGTCCGATACGTCCCACTGGCCCGACGGGCCGGATCCGTTCAAATTCCTCGAATCGCTCGACAGCCGCCGTGCCCGCACCTGGGTCGACGAGCAGAACGCGCGCACCCATGCCGCGCTGCGCAACGATGCGGCGTTCACCGCGCTGTCGGCGCGGCTCGCCAAGGCCTATCTGCCGCGCGAGCGGCCGGTGATTCCGGCGCGCTGGCGCGACTGGGCCTACGACCTCTGGCAGGACGACCTGCATCCGAAGGGCCTCTGGCGCCGCGCGCGCTGGGACGACTGGCGCGCCGGCCGGCCGGACTGGCAGGTGCTGCTCGACGTCGATGCGCTCGGCGCGCAGGAGCACGAATCGTGGGTGTTCGAGCAGGATGCGATCCTCTATCCCGATGGGGATCGCGCGCTGCTGTCGCTGTCGCCGGGGGGCGCCGATGCGGTCGTGATCCGCGAGTTCGACCTCGAACGGCGCTGCTTCGTCGAGGACGGTTTCCGCATCGACGAGCCCGGCAATCACACCGTCGATTGGATCGACCGGGATACCGTCTACGTGAGCTGGGAACGCGACGAGGATGCCGTCACCGACGCCGGCTACCCGTACGAGGCGCGGCGCTGGACGCGCGGCACGCCGCTCGACGCCGCCCCGGTGGTGTTTCGCGGCGAGCGCGACGACATCAGCGCCGGCGCCGGCTTCGACCCGGTGGAGGGGCGCCATACGGCCTGGCGCAGCGTCGATTTCTTCGACGTGCACACCTACCGGCTCGGCGCGGGCGGCGAATGGCTGCGCTACGACGTGCCCGCGCAGGTGGGGGTGGGCTTCTGGCACGGCTGGCTGGTGCTGGAGCCGCGCCTCGACTGGGCGTGCGAGGGCGCGTTGCATGCCGGCGGATCGCTGCTGGCGATTCGCGAGGACGCGTTCCTGGCCGGTTCGCGCACGTTCACCACGCTGTTCGCGCCGGGGCCGTCCACCTCCGCCTGCACCTGGACGCATACGCACACCACGCTGATCGCCAGTTGGCTCGACGACGTGCGCAACCGCACGCTGCTCTGGCAGCCTGTGCAGGATGCGGCCGGCCAGTGGCAGTGGACCTCGCGCGCGTTCGCCTGGCCGAAGGAGGCCGAGATCGACATCGAGCCGATCGAATCGAACCTGAACGACGAGATCTTCGTCGATGTCGATACCTTCCTCGATCCGCCCGAATGCTGGCTCGCCGATCTGGCCGACCGCGCCGACGATGCCGCGTCGCGCCGCGTGCTGCTCGATCGCCCGCCCGTGCAATTCGATGCGAGCGAACTCGTGGTGCGCCGCGCCGTGACGCGCTCGCGCGACGGCACCGAGGTGCCCTACACGTTGATCGGTCCGCGCGACGCGCTCGACGGCATGACCGACGCGGCCGGGCAGGTGCGGCGCACGGCGCGGCCTTGCTTGTTGTCCGGTTATGGTGGTTTCGCGATTCCGAACCTGCCGGCCTACAGCGACGCGCTCGGCATCGCCTGGCTCGAACGCGGCGGCGTGGCGGCGTTCGCGCATATTCGCGGCGGCGGCGAGTTCGGCTCGCGCTGGCATACCGATGCACAACGCGAGCATCGCCAGCGCTCGTTCGACGATTTCATCGCGGTGGCCGAGCATCTGGCCGCAAGCGGTGTGACGACGGCCGCGCAGCTCGGCATCGAGGGCGGCAGCAACGGCGGCCTGCTGGTCGCGGCCTGCATGGTGCAGCGCCCCGAACTGTTCGGCGCGGTGCTGTGCCAGGTGCCGCTGCTCGACATGCGGCGTTATCCGAAGCTGCATGCGGGCGCGGCCTGGCTCGACGAATACGGCGACCCCGACGATGCGCAGCAGGGCGCCGCGCTCGCGGCCTATTCGCCGTACCACCGCGTGCGTGGCGATGTGATGTATCCGCCGTTGCTGCTGGCGACCTCGACGCGTGACGATCGGGTGCATCCGGCGCATGCGCGCAAGATGGCCGCGCTGATGCAGTCGCTCGGTCACGAGCAGGTGTGGTATTGGGAAAATACCGATGGTGGCCACGGCAGTGCCGACGATCTCGAACGCGCGCAATCCGATGCGGCCGATTTCGGGTTTTTGTGGGCGCATCTGGGGCCGGCGCCGGAGCGGGGGTGAGACAGGCGGTGCGGCGAGCCGGCTAGCCGCGCTCCGTCACCCGGCGTTTCACCCGCATGCGGCCCGGCGGCTCGAAGTACGTACCGAACCGCACCAGCCCGGCCTTCTTCAGATGGCATGTCATCTCGAAGTTGACCAGCACGCCCGGATCGTCGTTGTCGAGCAGGTCGATGTCGATCGAGCGGATGCGCGGCTCGTATTTCAGGAGCGTCGTTTCCATCTGCTGCCGGAGCAGATGGGCCGAGGCCGGCAGCGCCTTGTAGATGTTGGTCAGATCGGGTAACCCGTAGTCGGGCAGATGCTTGAGCGCCCCCGCACGCGTGTTCAGAATCCGTTGCACGTTGTGCTGCACGCTCATGCATTCGAGCGTCCGGCCGTCGTAGGCGTCGAGCGGCTCGCCGCCGATCTGGCCGAGCAACATGTCGTAGAGCGAGGGGCCTGCCTGCATGGTGTGGCCTCTCGCTATGCCGTGACGCACGTGGCAGCCTGTCGGTCGATGAAGTCGATCGTCAGGTCGCCGGTGTCCGAGCTCGACAGCAGGATGGCCGAGGGCGCGGTGCCGCTGGCCATGCGCGCCAGCAATTCACGCGATACGGCCGGCAGGACCCGCTGATTGAGAAACGCATCGACGTTGCGGGCGCCGGATTCGCGTGCGAGGCAACGCTCGGCCAGCGCGCCGATCAGCGCTTCGTCGCAGCGTAGTTCGACGTCGTGCTGCCGGCGCAGGCGCTCGGCGATCTTCGCGAGCTTGAGCCGCACGATCGAGGCCAGGGCATCGGCATCGAGCGGGCGGTAGACGAGCGACTGGAAGCGCGCGAGCAACGCGGGCTGGAAGTGCGCCACCAACTGCGGGTGAATGGCGTCGAGCAACGCCGGCTGGGCGATGCCGGGTTCGTCTGCGGTGAGCGCGTCGATCCGGGCGCTGCCCAGGTTCGAGGTCATCAGGATCACGCAGTGGCGGAAGTCGATCTCGCGCCCCTCGCCGTCGCGCATCGTGCCGCGATCGAACACCTGGTAGAACATGTCGAGCACGTCGCGGTGAGCCTTCTCGACTTCGTCGAGCAGCACGACGCCGTAGGGACGTTGCCGCACGGCTTCGGTCAGGATGCCGCCGCGGCCGTAGCCGACATAACCCGGCGGCGCTCCCTTCAATTGCGACACCGAGTGCGCTTCCTGGTATTCCGACATGTTGAGGGTGGTGAGCGCGGCTTCGCCGCCGAACATCAGGTCGGCCAGCGCCAGCGCCGTTTCGGTCTTGCCGACGCCCGACGGCCCGACCAGCAGAAACACGCCCAGCGGCGCATGTTCGCTCTTGAGGCCGGCTTTCGCCGTGCGCAGGCTTTCCGCGAGCGCCGCCAGCGCATCGTCCTGCGCCACCACGCGCGCGCTCAGCTGCCGTTCGAGGTTCAGCAGGCGCAGCAGCTCGTCCTCCATCAGGTTGCCGACCGGCACGCCCGTCCATTCCGCGACGACGCGCGCCACGGCCGCCGCGTCGACATCCACGAAGACCAGCGGCGTCTTGCCCTGACGGTCGGCCAACTGGCGTGTTGCTTCGTCGAGGGAGGCGGTATCGGGCGGCGTGCCGTTTTCGCGGCGTTCGGCGCGATGCTGGTGGATCAGGCGGACCCAAGCGAGTTCGTCGGCATGGCGGGCTTGTGCGCTCGCGAGGTTGTCGCGCGCATCGGCCAACGCGTTCGCCAGCATCGTGCGACGCATCGCGATATCGCCGCCGCCTGCCCGTGCATCGGCATCGAGCGTCGCCTGCTCCAGTTCGAGTGCGCGGATCGTGGCCGCCGCCCGTTGCAATTCGGCGGGCGGCGATTCGAGCCCGATCCGTACGCGTGCGGCGGCCGTGTCGATCAGGTCCACCGCCTTGTCCGGCAGTTGCCGGGCGGGGAGATAGCGACGCGACAGCTTCACGGCCGCGACCAGCGCGTCGTCGCGAATATGCACGTCGTGATAGTGCGCGTAGCGCGGCTTCAGGCCGCGCAACATCAGGCAGGCGGCTTCGTCGTCGGGCTCGTCGACCTTGATGAGCTGGAAGCGGCGTTCGAGCGCGGCGTCGCGCTCGAAGAATGCCTTGTATTCCGACCAGGTGGTGGCGGCGATCGTGCGGAGTTCGCCGCGTGCGAGCGCGGGCTTGAGCAGGTTCGCGGCGTCGGCGCCGCCGGGCGCGTTGCCCGCGCCGATCAGGGTGTGCGCTTCGTCGATGAAGAGCAGAACCGGCACGGGCGAGGCCCGAACCTCGTCGATGACGTTCTTCAGGCGCTGCTCGAACTCCCCCTTCACGCCGGCGCCGGCTTGCAGCAGGCCCAGGTCGAGCGTCAGGATGCGTACGTCGCGAATCACGTTCGGCACGCTCCCTTCGGCGACACGCAGCGCCAGGCCTTCGACCAGCGCCGTCTTGCCGACGCCGGGCTCGCCGACGAGGATCGGGTTGTTCTTGCGCCGCCGTGCGAGCACGTCGACCATCTGCTGGATTTCGCGATCGCGGCCGAGCACCGGGTCGATGGTGCCGGCGCGCGCCATGGCGGTCAGGTCGGTCGCGAAGCGTGTGAGGGCGTCGCCGTCCGTGGTGCGATGGGGGCTCGGCGTAGCGGCGGCCGCGTGCGTGGACGTTTCCGGGGTGGGGCTGTCCGATTGCGCCATGGCTTGATCGTCAGCGCTGGTCTCGATGTCGTCCGGTCGTGCGCTCTCGCAGGACCGATGTGCCAGGCGCGGCAGAAGGCGGCGGATCTGTGCGCTGCCGATGGACAGCAGCGGCCAGGCATGGTGCGTACGCAGCACATGCGGCGTATCGACGATCGCCTGCAGCAGATTGCCGGACCGGATCGGCGCTTCATCGGCGTCAGACGCGGCGTGCTGCCATGCATCCTGAAGCACGGTCGCCAGTTGCGGCGAGAGGGCGGGCTTGCCGCGCAGGTTGCGGGGCAGATGCGCGATCGAGGCGAGCAGGGCATCCCAGAGGCTATCGAGATCGACGTCGTAGTGCCGGAGAATGGCCGGGATGTCGCCGTCGCGTGCTTCGATCAGCTTCAGCAGCCAATGCTCGACCGTGATTTCGTCCGCGAGACGCGTCTGGCACAGGCTGACGGCGGCTTCGAGCGCCTGGGCACAGTGCGGGTTGAGCCGGCGGAGCAGGTGAGTCGTGTCTCGGGAGGTCATGTCGGTGTAGGGGGCCGGAAAGACAGGGGCCGTAGTGGGAGGCCGGGCGTGCCTTGGTAAAAAAAGCCAACCTGAACGCGTCAGGCTGGCCAGGGAACCGCCAGGGGGCTGGCGGTTCGATCACGAGGTAACGCGCTCAGGAGCGCTCGTTCCAGCTGTCCTTGTGGATGATGTTGCCGTCCTTGTACGACCAGGTGATCGTTTCGTAGCGCAACTCGATTTTTTCGAGGTGGTTGTGCTTCTCGTAGGCCGGGTTCTTGATGTCGTGCATGACCGGATTCACGGCGACGACCTTCACGTTGTCGAGTTGCGTGTTGAAGTACTCCTTCTCCTTGCCGGCGTCGTCGATCCTGTACCACTTGATCTCGACCGACTTGAGCGTCTGGCCGCTCGTCACGGCCTTGTACAGATACGGCGTCGACGCATCGGTTTCCTTCGTCAACGTAATCGGCTTATGAACCCGCGTGCCGGTCAGCTTGCCGGTATTGCCGTCGGTCGGGATATGCACGCCGTGGTCGAACGCGACCAGCTCGACGCTGCCTTCGCGATCCTGCACCGTCACCGAACCCTTGATATCGGCGCCGCCATCGTCCTTGAGCCACATGTAGGCCGGAATTGCCATCTTCTTACTCCCTGTTCGCACTACTTATCTTGCCCGGAGCCAGCCTCCGGGCTTCCCAAACCCTCGATCAGAACGCGTCGGGGGCCCAATCGGTTGTTGACTGCCTCGCATCCGGAACCAGGGTGATTTCCACGCGGCGGTTCCGGGCGCGTCCGTCGGGCGTGGCGTTGCTCGCGATCGGCCGCGTCATGCCGTAGCCCTGGATGGCAAAGCGCGTGGCCGGGATGCCCGATGCGTCGACCAGCCAGTCGCGCACGGCCTGCGCGCGTGCCGTGGAAAGCGCTTCGTTGCTGCCGGGGCTGCCGACGTCGTCGGTGTAGCCGGCGACGAGAATCCGCTTGTGGGGATGCGCCTTGATCATGTCGAGCGCGCCGATCATTGCGCGGTTCGAGCCGGGCTTCAGGCGCGCGCGGCCGCTGTCGAACAGCGACATGCTGTCGAGCGTGACGACGGCGGGCGGCGCAGGCGGTGGCGGTGGCGGCGGTGGCATGTACGAGGCGATCGCGTCGTTCAAGGCCGGCAACAGCGCCGCGCCGCGATACATGCCGAATGACAGGTACAGCGGTGTACCGGCACGCGCATAGCGGTCGAGCTGGTCCCGGTGCGCGACCAGCACGCGCCACGCATCGCGTCTTGCCGCATCGTGATCGGCCGGGATCGCCGAGTAGCGGCCGAGATCGGTGTCGATGCGCTTCATCAGGCTTTCGTTGTTGTTCGCCGCGCCCCAAGTCGCGACGGTCGCCGCACAGGCCAGCAGGGCGAGCGCGTGGCCTGCGGCGGCCAGGCGCGGCGATCTCCAGTGTCGCGGCGGCATCGCTTCGATCAGCGGCTGCGGCAGTGGCCACGGCGTTGGCGAGGCCGAGGAGGCCGCGCGCGCTACCCGGGTCCGCATCTCGACATCGCGCGCCCACGGATTGCCCGGGTGGCTCGCGGGGCCGCAGTCGATCCAGCCGGCCCCGCACAGCAACCACGGCGGCGCTGGCTGTTGCCGATCGGTCAATGCGTCGAATACGGCGCGCCGTGTCCATGCGATGAGCGACGCCAGCGCGGCGGCGCGGGTCGCGGCGCCATGATCGCCGTTCGCTTGCAGGACTTCGCGTTCCGCCGCCCGTATCGCCGGCTCGAAGCATGCGTTGCCCGCCAGAGGCGCAGCCGAGGACATGCCGTACCACCGTGGTGGTGCCATACCGAAGGGGCCGGGCGCGAGCCGTTGATACACGGCGACATAGCCCGGCAGTCGCGTGCCCAGCATTCGGGCCGCGTCGCCGGTGGCTTGCCGAATGGCGCGCAACGTGTGCGTCACCACGTCGGCTTCCGCATGCAAGGCCGGTGCGACCGACAGCACGATGCCGTCGGGGGCGCGTCCGTCGCGCCATTGCCTGACTGCAACGGCAAGCTGCGGCAGGTCTTGCGGTCGATCCACGCGCAGCCAGATGGCGCCGTCGCCAATCAGCACATGCCGAATTTCGCCCGCTCGGTCGAACAACTCGGGCAGCCCGTCGCCGGTTACGAGCACGAGCGGCATGCGGGTGCGCAGCCTGATCGGCACGTCCGCCGTCGCGGCGCCCAGGGTGGAAAGCACGTGCGCGCTTTGGCGGCGCGCGCCGGCTATCCGGTGCGTGTGCCATCCGATCAGCGCGAACATGGCGAGCCCGACGATCGCCGACAGCGCCCAGGCGGTGCCGGCGTCGAGCCGAAGCACGCGCCAGATCACGGCGAGCGCCAGTGCTGCCGCGAACGCGACCACGAGGCGGGCCGGATATCCGAGCCCTTCGTGGCCGCGATCGGGTCGGCCGGATCGGCGCGTCGACGCCTCGGCGAGAGCAGAGAGGCCGGATTTCACGGGCGCGCGGCCTTGGCCGAAACGAGATGCGCAAGCTGCGCATCGAGTGCGCTGGACCACGCGCCCCACGTGATGGCCGCGACAACG
>NZ_BAAILN010000030.1:177591-227883 GCF_054589155.1 Burkholderia sp. 3C | reverse complement strand
GACGCGCGTCGGCCGCCGCGATGCGTCATGAACGGACGATCCGGGGAGGCCGGCAGCGATTCGAGCCGGGCGTTCAGCGCTTCGATCAGGACGGTCCGTTCAGCCGCGCGGGAGCGGGCATATCGGCCGGCGAAGCCCATGCCGAGGATCGCCGCATAGCACTCGAGCAGCGCGATGGGCGGCGACGCTTCGAGCAGGCGAGCATCGAGCCGCTCGAACACGCGCTCGCCGGCGTCATGTAGATGGAACTGCTCCACTTGCAGCGGCGTGTGCTCCCATCCGGATCGAAATTCGCTGGGCAAATACCGCAGCGCGGCTTCGTCGAGCAAGCCGCATTGGGCGATCCGCGCCTCGTTGCGCACGTCGTCCGGAAAGCCGCGTCGTGCCAGATCGCTCCCGAACTGTTCGACCAATTGCTTGCAGCGCTCACGCAACGCATGCGCGTCCTGCGTGTGTCCGCCCGAGGCAAGGGTGGTCACCAGCAGCGCGGTGTCGCGCAGCAAATCGCGAATCCCTTCGCCGGGCGGATTGCCGGCCAAGACGCTCGGCGTCGGGGACATCGCTTGGGGATCGGGACGCGAAGTGATCATGAACGCAGCACCGCGTAGAGTTCGAGCGACGCATCCGGGATCGATGCGGGCAGATAGATCTGGCAGGCACGCGCGGCAAGCATCTTCGCGTGCACCGTGCTCGATGCGTCCAGCGCGAAGTAGTGGTTGTCCAGGCGCACGGGAATCGCGCCCGGCACGCGTTGCACGGCCTTCAGCGGAATGCCGAGCAGCGCCGAATTGACGATGTGTTCGACATCGTCGGGCGCGCCGATCTTGCAAAGCCGCGGGAATTGTTCGACCAGTTCGAACGCGGGCAGCGGCGCGTTGATCGACAGATACCAGTCTGCCGTGTCCGCCACGATGCGTTCGTCGAGGAACTGGCCGGACCAGGTGGTCGGACCTTTGCGGGTGAGATCGATCGACACGACCCGAGACGGAATGATGGCGTCGAGCAGCGTGCGAATCATCGATTCGAGCGTGGCGAACACCTCGTCGGCGCAGGCGTGGTCGTACGCCGGAATGTCGGTGAGCCGGGCGTTGGTGGAGAACGTCATGAGCGCGCTCGCCAGTTGGGCGAGCGTCGAATACAAGTGCTCGGGTGGCCGGCCCGGGTGCGTGGCGAACAGCCTGAGCTGCGGCCATGCGGCGTGGATGCAATGAAGCAGCCAGAACAACTGCACGTCGGCCACGCCGTATTCGGCCACCTGCTCGAGGCGTTCGCTGCGGCGGCTGCCGAGCGCCAGGCTCTTGGCGTGCAGGATATCGGCCAGGCGATGGACTCGTTCGAGGTGTATCGCATGGCTGGCGAGCGTCAGGCATGGCGGCACGAACCGACGATCGACCTGAAACTGACCGCTGGAACCACGGGTGAGTCGCGCGATCGCGCAGACCGTGTCGTCGGCGTGCGACTCGAAGTCGAACAGCAGCCGCACCGCATGACGTTCGGCCGCGATTTCGGCCACGTCGGTTCCATTCAGATCAGTGACCTTGGCGAACTCTCGATATGCGCGACGGGGCCGCGCCAGCGTGGTTTCGTCGAAGCGGCAATTGCTGCCGTTCGCATCCGGTAAGGCCAGCGCCGCGAGCACGACGACGCTTTGCAGATCGGCGGGCACGCCCTGCGTCAGGTCGCGAGCGGCAGGCAGCGCATCGGCGAGGGTCGTGTCGATCGGCGTGCCGTCGGGCAAGCGCAGTATCAGCCGCGTGAGCTTGAGGCGCGCCGTGACCAGCGCCTCTTCGTCGATTTCGACGGCGAGGGTGCCCCATGGCTCGGCGAGTGCCGCCGCCGCGATCTGCTGCATCGCGAACCCGGCCCATCGTTCCTGTTGCTGGAAGTGTTGTTGCGTGAGGATCAAGCCCTCATGCCAGAGCGGTTTGTGGATCCGCATAGGTGTGGTCGTCGGTTTGTCGTGCGCTGTTTACGAGGTAATTATTTTTATCTTTGTCGGTATATTTTTGGTCTGATCTTAAGTTTTTGTTTGGATATTAAGGTGATGGATTTTTTAAGATATTTTCGAAGATGAATAGTTGCGGATCTGCTTAGATTTGATTCCCGTCAAATTTATTGATTGTCATTCCCGTCGATGATTATGCTTACACCATGTGAGTGGGAATTCGCAATTGGGTGATTGACGAAATTTTGGTGAAGATGGAATGATAATTTCAATTATTTTTTTGGGAATTAAAATTCTTTGACGTTGATGAGGTAAACATGTTTAATTCCGATTCGAATCGAAGTGGTACGAACGGCAGCCATCACATAAAAGGCGCTCCGAAGGCGTCATGAACCTGAGAGATAGATAAGGAATCCTATGGATAGCTTTCAGCGCGAAATTCCGAAGAGTCGCGTCTCGATCACCCTGGATCTGCATACGGGCGGGGCCCGGAAGAAGGTCGAGCTTCCGCTGAAGCTGCTGGTTGCCGGCGATTTCAGCGCAGGCCGTGAGCAGGCGCCGCTTGCCGAGCGGAACAAGGTCAACGTCGACAAGAACAATTTCGATGCCGTTCTGGCCGACTACGCACCCGATCTCAAGATGGCGGCGGCCAATACCCTGGCCGGCGACGGCTCGGAACTGCCGGTGAATCTCTCGTTTCGCTCGATGAAGGATTTCGAGCCGGAGCAGGTTGCCCGCCAGATTCCGGAGCTGCAAGCCATGCTGGCCATGCGCAATCTATTGCGAGACCTCAAGTCGAACCTGCTCGATAACGGCACGTTCCGCCGCGAGTTCGAGAAGGTTTTGAAGGATCGGCGCCTGTCCGACAAGTTGCGTGGCGAGCTCGGGCAGATCGCCACGGCCACCTTGCAACAGGAAGGCCATGCGTGATCGCGGCCGGCCGAAGACGGCCGTGACCGCTTCCCGCAATCATTCATCCATTCGAAACGAGGCCGACAGAACCATGCATCAGAACGAATCGCAGCAAGGCATCACGGAAACGCTCGTGCTGGACCACGACAGCGTGTACGCCGCGTTGTGCAACAAGATCAACCTGAAACCGGTGGCCGAAGCGCGGCCGATCGAGGCGTTTCGCGACAACGATGCGTTGTCCGAGGCATCGGCCGACGAGCGTGTCGCGCGCGGCATGGATGCGCTGCTCAACCTGATCGCGAAGGAAAGCCGGCCGGTCGATCGCCTGGACAAGTCGCTGCTCGATTTCCATATCGGCCAGCTTGATCGGCAGATCAGCCGCCAGCTCGATGCGGTCATGCATACGCCGGAATTCCAGGCGCTCGAAGGCCGCTGGCGCGGCCTCAAGATGCTGGTTTCTCGCACCGATTTCCGCAAGAACGCCCGAATCGAAGTGCTGGACGTCTCGAAGGACGCGCTGCAGCGCGACTTCGAAGACACGCCGGAGCTGATCCAGAGCGGCCTGTATCGGCTCACCTACATCGAGGAATACGACACGCCCGGCGGCCAGCCGATCAGCGCGATGATCAGCGATTTCGAGTTCGCGAATTCGCCGGTGGATATCGCGCTGTTGCGCAACATCTCGAAAGTGGCGGCGGCAGCGCACATGCCGTTCATCGGTTCGGTGGGTGCGGCGTTCTTCGGCAAGCAGTCGATGGAAGACGTGGCGGCGATTCAGGACATCGGCAACTACTTCGATCGCGCCGAATACATCAAGTGGAAGAGCTTCCGCGATACCGACGATGCACGCTACGTCGGCCTGACCATGCCGCGTGTGCTGGGTCGGCTGCCGTACGGCAAGGACACCACGCCGGTGCGCGCGTTCAACTACGACGAGGCGGTCAAAGGCCCCGATCACGATAAATATCTGTGGGTCAACGCGTCGTTCGCGTTCGCCGCCAACATGGTGCGCAGCTTCATCAACAACGGCTGGTGCGTGCAGATTCGCGGCCCGCAGGCGGGCGGGAAGGTCGAGGATCTGCCGGTGCACCTGTACGACCTCGGCACGGGCGTGCAGCCGAAGATCCCGACCGAAGTGCTGATCCCGGAAACGCGCGAGTTTGAATTTGCGAATCTCGGGTTCATTCCGCTGTCGTTCTACAAGAACCACGATTTCGCCTGCTTCTTCTCGGCCAGTTCGACGCAAAAGCCGGCGTTGTACGAGACCAAGGAAGCCACGGCCAACAGCCGGATCAATGCGCGCTTGCCGTACATCTTCCTGCTCTCGCGCATCGCGCACTACCTGAAGCTGATTCAGCGCGAGAACATCGGCACCACCAAGGACCGGCGTCTGCTCGAGCTCGAGTTGAACAACTGGATCAAGGGGCTGGTGACCGAGATGAAGGACCCGGGCGACGAGCTTCAGGCATCGCATCCGCTGCGCGATGCGAAGGTGAGCGTCGAGGACATCGACGACAACCCCGGCTTCTTCCGCATCAAGCTGTTCATCGTCCCGCATTTCCAGGTGGAGGGCATGGATATCGGGCTGTCGCTGGTGTCGCAGATGCCGAAGGCCAAGGGCTGATCGATGTTTCCCGTCGCATGACGTACCGGAGCGCCTGACCTTGCTCCGGTGTCGGTGCCGTGCGGGCGAACCTGAGAGAAAAAAATGTCGATGGTACTGCCGTCGCAGGCATATGAATTGAAGCTGGCGCCGCACCCGGCGCCAGCTTCCGTACTCCGCTTCGCGGGGCGCGATGCGGTGAGCGAGCTGTACTGCTACGACATCGAGTTCACGAGCCCGATGGCCGGCATTCCGATGAACCAGGTCGTCGGGCGCCCCGCCAAATTCATCGTGGCGCCGGTGGATCCGAACCTGGGTTATTTGCGCCGGATGTTCGGGGAGAGCGCCGAGCAATTCAGCACGATGCCGCCGGCCTATACGGTCCATGGTGTCATCACGCAATTCGACGAGTTCGGCACCTCGGCCGACCAGACGCATTATCGCGTCCGGCTCGAACCGCGGCTCGCCGATCTGAACCGTGGTGTGACGTGTCGGTTGTTCCAGAAGCAGTCGGTCGAGGAGATCGTGACCGATACGCTGCGTCATCACGGCTATCGCGCCGGGGTCGACTTCAGGTTCGCGTTGCGCAGCCAATACAAGCGCCGCGAATACGTGACTCAGTACCACGAGACGACGTTTGCGTTCATCCGGCGCCTTTGCGCCGAAGCCGGGATCTGGTTCCGTTGGGAGCAAAAGAAGGATCACGCGATGGTCGTGTTCGGCGATGATCTGGATGCCTACGCGCGCAAGCCACGCATCGTTTCGTACCGCCGGGAATCGGGGCTGGAGAGTTCCGGCACCGACGCCATCCATACCCTTGAAAAGCGGACGCAGCGCGTGCCCGAGGCCGTGCGGCTGCACGACTACAACCATCGCCATGCCGGCGTATCCCTGTTCGTTGAAGAGAACGCCGCGCGTGACGACAAGACCACGGACGGTATCGATTACCGCTGGGGCGAGCACTACGAAACGCCCGAAGAGGGCAAGAACGTAGCGCGCTTGCGTCACGAGGAATGCCTGGCGAAGCAGGTCATCTTCAAGGGAACGGGTAATCCGTTCTGGATCGAAGCGGGGGAGGTGCTGCGCATCGACCCGAATCCGGCCGATGCGCGGCACGGGATTTTCGTGACGTCGACGCAATCGCGCGGTGGCCGGAGCGAATCGTATTCGGTGACCTTCGATGGGATTCCGTCGGACCGGCGTTGGCGTACGTCGATGGCCTCGATCGAACGGCCGTCGATCGGCGGCATCCTGCCGGCTCGCGTGACGTCGCCGGGCAATTATCCGTACGCGTACCTGACGGAGCAGGGCTGGTACGTGATCAAGCTGCCGTTCGATCTCGACGCGTGGAGCCCCGGGGGGACGAGCCGGCCGGTGCGGTTTGCCAAACCGTACAGTGGGGACAACTACGGGTATCACTTTCCGCTGATCGATGGCGCGGAAGTGGCGATCGTCTTTACGGGGGGAAACCCGGACCGGCCCGTGATCATAGGCGCGATGCACGACAGCCTGCATCCGGATCTGGTCAATCACCTCAATCACACGCGCAATATCGTTCGGACGGCCGCGAACAACGAGTTGCGGATGGAGGATAGGGAAGGTGTCGAGCATATTCACCTCACCACGCCGTTCCTGGCCAGTGAGCTGAATCTTGGGCATATGGTCGATGCGGATCGCAAGGAGCGCGGGAGGGGGGCGGAACTGCGAACGGATGGCGTCGCGGCAGTTCGCGGCGCGCAAGGCGTGCTTGTCACAGCCGAACGACAACCCATCGCCGCAGGCACCCAACTCGCCATGCAGGATGCCGATTTGACGTTCGAACAGGCCGAGCAGATCTTGATTGCACTGAATGAATCGGCAAACGCTGCGAAGGCACTCCAGGCCGACGTCGATCAACAGCGCGAGTTGATCCAGCAAAAGCTCAAGGGCCTGCAGAAGCCGGTGATCGTGGCGACCGCGCCCGACGGCATCGGCCTCGCAAGCGGTGGGCCAATTCAAGTCGCGGCTCGCAAGCAGATGTTCGTTACCGCAGGCGGCGGCCTTGATATCGGCGTCATGAAACGTATCGCGGTCGCTGCCGGCGAGGCAATCTCGTTGTTCGCGGCACGGTTTGGCGTCCGGCTTTTTGCCGCCAAGGGCAAGGTGCAGGTGCAGGCGCAATCCGACGCGATGGAATTGATGTCGATGCAGGACATGACGGTCAGTTCGTCGGAGGGCGCGATCGTCGTCACAGGCCGCAAGGGCGTCACGATCGGCGATGGGGCAGGGGCCTACATCAAGCTCTCGGGCGGCAAAATCACGCTCGGCAGCCCGATCGGAGAAATCGAGCTGCGGGGGAATTTGAGCGTCGGCAACTCGGATGGTGGCGGCTTCCGATTTCCCACATGGTCCAAGGCACCGCTCAATGACGTGAAGGGCGCGCCGAACTTCGGGTTCTCGGAATAAATATCAATCATGACTGGCGCCCCTTCTTTACCACGACCACCTGCATCGGCCACGGTCAAGCTGAAGCCGCTGCCTTTTGTCTTTCCATTCATTCGAAAGGGGCACGGCGGCTCAAAAGTTGCGACGCAGTTTATGGGCGAGCACGAGATTTACCGGCTATTGGCCGAGCGTGAGCAGTCGGGCACCTATCTCGTTAGCCGCAGGGGGATGTGGCACGGTGGTATTCACGTTACCGAGGGTGGCGCAGGACAGTCGCTGGATCTCGACGCGGGAATTCGTTGCATCGCCGACGGCGTGTTGATTGCATTTCGAGCAAACAAGTCATACCCGATTAGCGAGTTTGCTGCGAGCGAAGGCGGATTGACGTTTGAGTCGCCGTACAGCACCGGCTTTGCATTAGTGCGTCACACGATGGAGTTTCCACAACACATAAAACTGACGTTCTACAGCCTGTCCATGCATTTGATGTCCTGGGAGGACTACGAGAACTTCCCGAAGCGCGACAAGCCTTCGTACTGGCCGAGGCAGTGGAAGGTCACGCAGTACGCACGAGACAGGCCGGCCTCGGGGCGGAATGGACAGCCAGCGGACCCGGCGCAGCAAGGGCTGCGGGTGCGCAAAAGCGTGCCGCATGGGGAAATCATCGGCATTTTTCCGCAAGGGGCAAGCGTCAGTATTGGCAAGAAAGAGAAGCGCTGGGGGCAAGTGACGGAATTGCATGGCGCGTTGTTGCATGCACCCGTGTCCGGTGAATATGTCGAGCCGGCACGTGCTGTCGGGGGCTGGATTTATCTCGGCCAGGAACATGGTGGGCCGGTCGTTGAAGCGTTCATTCCGGATTCGATGTTCGACCAGGTCATCACCATGACGGATCGAATGTGCACGCGTGACGATCCCCAAGGCAATGACGGTGGCGTGCCTGTCAAGGCCGGTGATCTGATAGGTCACATCGGGCGCTACGACTCGTTGAGCGAATGCTCGTCCGAAACCCGGATGGCGCATATCGAGGTGTTTTGTGACGACAGCATCTGCTCTTTCCTTGAGCAAGGACGTGCCTGGGTCAACCAGCACGGTCCGCACAAAGAGGATTGGGCAGAACTGGGTCTGCCGGTCGAGCCGACAACGCTGCGAATTGCGTCGGGCACGGTGTTGTATCGACGTACGCCGGACAACAAGTTTGTCCCGGGTTCGGACCCACACTCGAGAAAAACGAACGCTGTTCAAAGGTATTCGCTCGCTGAACTGGCGCGGAACTCGAACCGTCGTTTTGACGAGCCACATCCGAGTCCTGATCCAGGCTTCCCGGTGAACTGGTGGCATGTTGACGGCGTCAATGCGCTGGGCGAACCGATAGACGGCTGGGTGCGCGACTTTAATTTCCCTGGCGGAAGGGTGACGCGAGAGTTTGCGCAAAAGTGGATCGATTTCGAGTGCCTGGCGGACAGCCATGAATCGGCACATACGATCTTCGCGACGCCCGGGAAGTGGATGGACTACATGAGCAACGCCGATGTTGCCGAGCCCGCTTCGCGACCGAACCTCAGCCCGTTGATGCAGAGCGTATATGACGCCTTGTTTTCGAACGGAGATGGCAGGCAAGCGGCCGATGAGCTTTGTACGCTGTCGCATACGGAACAAGGTGGGTATCCGTGGCTGATGCAGGCTGCGTCCCGGCTGATCGTCAAACATGAAAGCGAGTGGGCGAATCCGGAAAAATGGAAGCGATTGATCAGCGAGCTGGAAAAGCAGACAGGACCGAAGCCGCAGTACGAGGAAGAGCAAAAGCGAATTGACAATCTTGTCTGGTGGGATGCGGTCAAATCCGCGATACCGGGCTTTCCTGGGCCGGATGTTTTTCATATTAATCCGATCGGCCTGGTCGGAGGGTTTCAGTTGTCACAGGGATGCTCATGCAAAGGCCGGGAAATGACTTCGTCGATGCTGAAGCGAATTGCCGTTCATACGAGCGAAAAAACGCTAAACAAGTATGTCGATGCATTGAATAAATCTTTTGTTGACTATCAATTCGACTCTTGCTTGTCCAGAGCGCACTTCCTGGCCCAGCTTCTTCATGAGAGCGGAGCATTGAGTGCTACGTTGGAGTCGTATGGAAAAGGCACACTGAAATACGATCCATGGCGTGGGCGCGGTCTCATGCAACTCACGTATGAAAAAAACTACCGTGCCTATCAAGCATTTTCGGGGGAAGACGTCACATCGGGAAAGCCTGCGATGGAGACGCTCGAAAGATCACCTCATGCGCTTCTTTCGGCTGCATGGTTTTATGTGATTAATGCTTCGCTGGTCGGGGCAAGTGATCGTGATGATTTCATATGGATCACGAGGAAAATTAACGGCGGGTATACGGGTTACGACGATCGGCTGTCTTACCTGAATAAAGCGATCGAGGTTCTAGGGATTGAAGGTTGCTTGAAATTGAATAGGGGCGGTGTGTATCAATTCGAGGAAAGCAAGGCCTACAACGAAAAGCGGGCTTCCTGTGCATGGGGTATGTGGCATGATCCCGGCCTCGATAAAACCGGAATAAGCGCGAAATCTGTCGCGGAGGCGCTTAAGGGTTATGAACGATATCTCGACCTCGATGATATTTCCAGAAAGCGCCTGAAAAAAAGCGACAGGCCCGAGGATCATGGTTGGTATGGCCTTCCAAAAAAAGAGTCGGTAAGGCGCTTTGTGGAAAATCGGTTGAAAGTGTTGAAATCCTGAGGAGCGCGGTGCCATGAATTTATCCCGAATGGTGGGTGTTGGGATTGCTGTTGTGTTGATCCTTTGGGGAGGGGCGGTGAGCGCCGCTCATGACCGAGTCGTCATGGTTGGGCACTTCGAGGGCGGCTCTGAATTGGGACGGTTCGAGTACGAAAACAGTGCGGATGGGGCTGGATTGCTGATTAATTATTACTCACCGTCCGTGAAGAAAAATTTTACTTATCATGTCGTCAAATTTGACGAATGCAGTATCTTGGCAATGTATCAGCTTCCGTTTGTCAATCAAGTGGTGATTGACGGTAGCTGTTTCGGTACGGGGGGGCAAGTGCATGAATATGTTTATGAATGGAGTAGTAAGAAAGGAAATTGGTGTCTGATTAGAGCAGTGTCCGGAGAGAAGGCGGATGTTGCGGCAGGCGTGTTGGTGCCCTCGGAACAGGTTTCCAGGGTGGCCGGCTGTCCCTTCATCGGGGAGGAAGGCGAGTACGCATATCGGTCACGCGCGGAAGTGGCTCGGAATATTGTTGTCGAGCTAAGGGAATTTAGAAATTCGGTGAATGACCGGCAGCGATTGAAGCGGTATATCGACATGCTTCCTTCTTATGGTGTTTCGGAGTTGTCTGATTATATTGATATGAAAAATGTACGCGATATCAATGATATTGCCTTTTATCTTTCCGAGGCCGATAGGTTTGATGACGCCATGGTTCTTCTTGAAAAAATCGTTCGGAATTTTCCAGGCAGAGTCGTTGCGAAACTGAATCTCGCGGATGTTTATTGGCAGGTTGGGTATCGGCAGCAAGGTATCGGCCTCTATGTGAAATATCGGGATGAAATGTTTGCTGCTGGGCGTGGAGAAAAAATTCCGGGGAGGGTGTTTGATCGTTTGAGTGCTTATAAAGCTCGTATGTCATCGTGATGTGGCTGACGATATGAAAAAACCATCATTTGAAGTCGATGTGAAGGATGACCGCAGCGAGCGTGTCGAAGGTGACGGCACGGCACCGCTGTCGCACGATGACGATCACCCACGGCGGGGAGCATTCCCGATTGCCTCGATCGATGGAACGCAGGTTCGGTAAGCGATGCCTGTCGATTTCAAGCGGGTGCCGCCACGGATAGCGGTACCGCCTCCTCCGCGGGCCTCGATGATTGTCTGGACAATCCTGCTGATACTCGTCATGGCAGCGGGGGCAGGGTTGACGTTGACGCTCTGGCCGAGTGGCAGTCCGGCCAGCACGGCGTGGTTTTGGGTCTGTGTCGCCGGTTATCCGTTTCTGGCTTGGATCTTGATTTTGTTTGCATGGCTCGGATTTCTCAGCGTCCGCCGGAATCAGGCCATTGCGACGAACCGCGTGAGCGATGCCGCGGAGCTGGCGTGCCATGCACGCGCGAGCCGGCCACTGGCGATATTGGGTCATGGCTGGTGTTTTGCTGCGGACGAGTCGGAAAACGCCCTTGAGCAGGTATTGACGGGAGCGCGCGCAGCGAAATTACGACCCAGCGCGGCATCCGTCATTACTGACGTCAACGCGCGATGGTTCGACGTTCCTGCCATGCATTTTCAGCCGGGTAACGAGGTCGATGAACATATTCGTCATCGTGGCGTAGGTGAATGGCTTCTCGAACGCTTGATCGACCGCATTGCGCTGCCACTCGGAGCGCTTCCGCCGCGAGTGACATTGCAGATCGAGTTTCATCATCGATCCAGGCTGAAATTCGATGTAGTCGAAGGCCTGATACGCGAACGGATTGCCGAACGTGTGCCCGGGTTGACGGTGCGCGTGGTGCCGGAAGAACGTTCGCCCAGCCTTTTCGGCGTGGATGCCTGGTTCGACGATCGCGACGTCGACACGGTTCATCTGTTGGTTGCCATCGAGCTTCGCGATGCCATTAGCTCGACGTTGCCCGATGGCGTCGCGGAGGCCGGGGTCGCGTTGCTTGTCGGGCACCAGGCGCTTGCATCAGCCGCCGGATCGAGCAGGCTGCGGTTGCATCGTCCCGCCTCGGCCGCGCTGGATGCCGCTGGTGCCACGCTGGAGTTGGCTGCCCGTTGGGGGCAATCCTCGCGCGATCGATTGCATACGGTTTGGGCGCATGGGTTGACTCGTGATAACGCGGGCGCGGTACAACCCGCCGCGTCATCGGCCGACGCAACGCAATGGAACGTACTCGAAGAATCGGTCGGAGATTGCTCCGGGGCGGGGCCTTGGCTGGCCGTCGCTCTCGCGGCAGAACGCGCGCGGACGACAGGAGATCCGCAAATGGTGGTCAGCGGGGAAGGCAACGGGCTGACCGCCCTCGTGTGCAGAAAGCAGAGATGAACGACAACAAAAATGATCTTTGGACTCGATCGGCCGCTTTTTTCATCGGCATCGCGATCGCCATTGTTTTCCTTGCATTGGGCATTGCGGTATGGGGAGCGGGACCGCGTTACGGATGGTCCTTCGACACACGGATCATCATCGAAATTTCGCTGTTTTCAGCGTTGCTGGTGGCGCTCCTGCTGATTAAATATATCGAAGGCCTGTTGCTGTGGATCGCGTCGCTGAAAGCGCTTCGCTGGTTCGATCGATACGATGCAGGCCGGCTTGTAGCGCAAGTGGGCCACGAGGCGCCGAGGCAAACACCGGGCCAAGCGGGATGCGCCGCAGCGCTTCGCAATGCGCTCCAACACCGTCACGGCCGACGCGGGCTCTCCCGCACACGCTGGGTCCTCATCACCGGCGACAAATCGCTGGTAAAGCGTCTTGCACCGGGGCTCGTGGATACCGGCTATCTGATTGCCGGCGACATCGTGCTGCTGTACGCCAGCCAAACTCGCGACACGCTCGACACCGGATGGCTCGACCAGATCCGCCGCTTGCGTCGCCGCCGTCCGGTCGACGCAGTCGTGGCGGTGGCACGACATCGCAGTTCGGCCGTTCCGCCATTCGACACCGACACGCTCGCCGCACAGCTCGCGCGCCAGACACGCGTTTTGCGCTGGGCCGCCCCCATCTATCTGCTCAACGTCACCGATTTCGGCAGCGACACGTCGAGCCCCGATGACGCGATCGGTTTTACCTGGTCCGACTCGTGTGTCGGCGAGAAGCAGATCGAGTCATCGTTGCAGGCGCTGGCCGACAATCTGGCGGATACCGGCGTCGTCCGGCTGACGCGGCGTGCAGACGATCGTTATCCCGCCGAGCTGTCGCAACATATTTCAAGCCTGCGAAGCGCGTTGTCTGCTTGGGTGAAGCAAACCGCTCAGGCGCGTATCGGGTGCCGCGCTGTCCACGGGGTGTTGTTCGCACCACTTTTCAAGGAGCCGACGTTACCGATCTCCGCCGACGCGAACCCCGCAACGCCGATCGACCCGCAACATCGGGCAATCTGGCAGACCGTCGCCAACCACAGTCGCACGATCCACGGCCGCCGGGTCGGCCTCTCGTTTTCGATGGTCGCCGCCTGGCTCGCGACCGGCCTGGTGGGCTGCTGGATCGGCGGCACGATGTTGTCGGGGTTGGCCAATCGAGCCACCATCCAGCATGCGTCCAGTGCTGTCGTGCAGCTATCCGCCGTTCAGGATCGCTCGCATGCCTTGCAAGCCCTCGACGATCTCGACCGTCAGATCGACACGCTCGAAATCCATCGGCGCGACGGCGCACCGTGGCTTGCGCGTTTCGGCCTGAATCGCGATGGCGCGCTGCTCGACGCCTTGTGGCCAAACTACGCCGCCGCCGCGAGCCCTATCCTCGTTGTACCGATCCGCCAAAACCTCGAAGCGCGTCTGCGTCGGCTCGCGTCCCTGTCGGACGCCGAGATCGCCGTAGGCGGCAACGCGCAGGTGCAGGCCGCCTACGACACGCTGAAGGCTTATCTGATGCTCGCCAGGCCCGACCGCACCGACGCCGCGTTCGTGACGCCGCAACTGCTCGCGACCGCCGAACCTGCCCGCCCCGCGAACTCGCCTCTGTCGCCCGGCGCCTGGGAGGACCTGCGCCAGCACACGATCACGTTTCTTGCCGACCATTTGGGGCGCGCTCCACGCCAGGCGATGGCGCCGGATCTCGCGCTGGTTGCCTCGGCACGCCAGACGGTGATCGGCGTGCGCGGCATTCAGAACTCCACCGATGCGGTCTACCAGCAGATCCTCGACGACGCGAAGGCCAAATATCCGCCCGTCTCGCTCGTGAAGCTGCTGGGCGATACGAGCAGCCGCGGCTTGTTCGACACGACGGCAACCGTGGCGGGCGTGTTCACGCGTGCCGCGTGGGACGAGCGGATCGCGAAGGCCATCGACGAAGCGAGCGGGCGGCATACCGTGGCCGGCGACTGGGTGCTGTCCGACGTGAAGGCCGTGAACCCGGCGCCATCGACGTTGAAGGTCGAACTGCGCCAGCGTTACTTCGACGACTACGCGCGAGCCTGGGCGCTGTTTCTCAACGGCCTGCGCTGGCAGCGCGCGACGACGCTGTCGGCCACGGCCGACCAACTGACGCTGCTTGGCGATCCGCAGCGCTCGCCGCTCGTCGCGCTGATGAGCGCACTGGTTTATCAAGCCGGCGCTGGCGCGAACGCGCAGTCGCTTGCCGACAACCTGGTCAGCAAGGCGCAACAACTCGTCGGCGGCGGCGAGAAGGATCCGTCGAAACAGGCCCGCTCGCCGTTCGCGCCGCTGGCCAGCGCCTTCGGCCCGATCCTGAGGCTGACGGGCAGCGATCCGGGCGCCGGCGTATCGGCGAGCGGCGAGGCGGCGCCGCTCGCCGCAACGGGCGATCTGAGCCTCGCGCGATACCTTGAGCGGGTTACGGCGATGCGGCTCAAGGCGTCGCAGATCGTCGCCGGTGCCGATCCCGATGCGATGGCACGGCTTGCCGCCCAATCGGTCCTGCAAGGCAGAACGTCCGAGATTGCCGACAGTCGCGATTACGCGAGTCGGCTGGCCGCGAGCCTGGGCGAGCAGTGGTCGGGTTTCGGCGAGCTGTTTCGTGCGCCGTTCGATCAGACATGGCAGGTCGTCGCGCAGCCGGCAGCCGCCAGCCTGAACGAGATCTGGCGCACCGCGATCGTCGCGGACTGGAATCGGACGTTCTCTGGCCGCTATCCGTTCGCCGATTCCGATAACGATGCGTCGCTTCCCGAGATGGCGCGCTTCATGCGCACCGACCACGGCGTGATCACGCAGTTCGTGGCGACGCAGCTCGGCGGCGTGGTCGAGCGCCAGGGCGATCGTTGGGTGGCAGCGCAGGGCGCCAACCACGGTGCATTGACGATCGACCCGGCGTTCCTCGCCAGCCTGAACCTGCTCACGCGTATCGCCACCGTCCTGTTTCCGTCGGGCGATGCGCAGGTGCGATACGAACTGCAGGCCGTGCCGATACCGGGCGTGACCGACATGAGGGTCGTGCTGTCCGGGCGCGAATTGCACTATTTCAATCAGAAACAGGCGTGGACGCCGTTCGAGTGGCCCGGTCAATCGCTCGAAAATCTGTCGCACATCGAATGGCGGACCGAGCAGGGCGGTTTGCGCACGGCGCTCGATTCGCAGGGCCGATTCGGTCTGATCCGGTTGCTGGAGCACGCGAAGGTGTCGCAGCAGGATAGCGCCCGCTATCTGTTGACCTGGGCGCCCGATACGAGCCAGGGCATGGCGCTCAAGGTGCAACTGCGCAGCGAGGCCGGCGCGGGGCCGCTCGACGTGCTGCAACTGCGCCGCTTCATGCTGCCGGCACGGATTTTCGTGACTGGGGCCGTGAACGCCGCGCCGATCGCGTCGACGGCCAATCCGCCGCCACTTCCGGCCGAGGCGATCGTGGCCGCCCGTCATGCCACCGTGCCGTTGCCGCCGGGGCTTCCGGGCCACGTGCCGTTGCCGGACGCTGCCATGCCCACGAATGCAGATACGGCAGACCGCCAACTCACCGCGACGAAATCGCCTGAAACGATGGCGCCGCGGGTCACGTCCGGCGGCCGTGTTCCATCAACCGATCCTCACGCGGCGATGTTGCCGCCGGTGACGATGGCGTCATCGTCCGATGCCGCGTCCCGCCCGTTCGGATACGCCCTCCGCTTGTTGGGCGACGCATTGGCGCTCGAAGACATTCAATGACGCTTGCCCATTTCGTAAAGACGCTCGTCGTCGGCCCGCGCAGCGATTCGCAGCTCGATTCGCCGCTCGATTCGCATGAGGAACCCTGGGCGGCGTGGCTTGCCCCGATCGCGGGCGAGCACGCATGCGGTCGCGACCCCGGTTATGAAGACGCGTTCTTCGAACTGAAGGACGAGGCGAACAAGCTGTCGGGCATCGACGACGGATTGATTGCTCGTCTCTGCGAGCAGTTGCTCAAGGAGACCGGCAAGGATCTGCGTCTGGCCGGCTACTACGCGTTCGCGCGGCTTCGCATGGATGGTCCGGCCGGGTTTGCCGATGCGATCGAGCTGGCTGCGTGGCTGGTCGACCGGTTTGGCGAAGCCATGTCGCCGGCGCGCGCCGAAGCGAAGCGAGCCGCGCTGGACATGTTCGCAACGGCCCGAATGATCGAAACGCTGGATAGCCGGGACGCGTTCACGCCCGCCGATGCGGGGCGTGTGATGGCGGCGCTCGACAGGCTCGTCGCTCGAACGAGCGCGTGGCCCGAAGCCGCGCGTCCGAATCTGCAGCCGCTCGTTGCCCGCTTCCACGGCCAGGACGAGCCGGTTCGCAGCGTCGGTGCGGACGCGGCAATCCCGTCCATGGTGGTCTCGCCGAGCGCGGTGGGCGGATCGATAGCGTCGGCGCGCGATCTGCTCGAGCAGGCCCGCGCGATGTCGGCGTGGCTGCGCGATCAGGAAAACGGCTACCTGCCGGCGGCGCGCGTTGTGCGCAGCGTCCGATGGGACACCTTGCACGACGTGCCGCCATCGGATGCGGCGTTGCATACGCGTCTCGTCCCGCCGCGTTCCGAGTTGCGCCAGCAGATGAAGCGCCTTGTGCTGCAGAAACAATGGCACACCTTGCTCGAACGCGTGGAGGGGGCGTTCATGGAGGGCGTGAATCACCTCTGGTTCGATCTGCAATATTTCCAGCACGTCGCGCTCGATCACGTCGGCGCGCCATACCGAGCATGGAGCGAATTGCTGCGCGCGGATTTCGCGTTGTTTCTGGCGCGGCTGCCCGGCATCGAACGACTGACATTCGACGACGGCACACCGTTCGCGGACGACACGACGCTCGAATGGATCGCGCGCCACGCGGTGGTGCGCGACCTGGAGGCGGGCGAGGCGGTGGAGCCGCTGCCGGTATCGGCGAATGGCGAAGGCGAGGCCGGCGACTGGCCGGAAATCGAAGCGCAAGCGCGGGATCTCGCTGGTCGCGATGGCGTGGAGGCCGCGTTCGCGTGGCTGGATGCGCTGCCCGGCATGAAGACCGCGCGGCACCGCTATCTCCAACGGCTCGTGATGGCGCGTCTGGCCGACCATGCCGGGCGGCCCGATGCGGCGCTCGCCTTGCTGGCCGAACTCGACGCGCTGGCCGGATCGCTCCCTCTGATTCGCTGGGAGCCGTCGCTGGCATTCGAGGTCAAGCAGCAACTCGTGCGCACCTTGACGGCGACGAGCCACCGCAAGGATGCCGACAAGCCGGCGCTGGCGCGCCGCATCGCCGACCTGCACGCGGAGCTGACCGTGCTCGACCCGGCGCGCGCGCTGACTCATTCGTAACGGAAGTCCATGGAAAACAACGATCCGATCCTGCGCTATTACGAAGCGGAAATGCGTTACCTGCGTGAATCCGGCAAGGAATTCGCGAAGGCGCATCCCGATCGCGCCCGCCTGCTCAACCTCGATCGCGTCGGCGATCGCGACCCCTATGTCGAGCGGCTGTTCGAAGGTTTCGCATTCCTGACCGGCCGGCTTCGGCAAAAGCTCGACGACGAACTGCCCGAGTTGACCGAAGGGCTGGTCAGCCTGTTGTGGCCGCACTATCTGCGGATGATTCCGTCGTTGTCGATCGTGGAGCTGGCGCCGCTCGCGGGCAAGTTGCAGAAGACCGAAATCGTGCCGGCCGGCGTGCCGGTGCGCTCCGCACCGATCCCGGTGCCGCCGGCCGCCGGTGCGGAGGGCACGGCACCGACGACGGTCCAGTGCCTGTATCGCACCACCCAGCCCGTCGCGTTGCAGCCGATCGCGATCACGCATGCCGGCCCGGCTCTGCGCCAGGATGGCCGCTCGGTGATTCGGCTCGGCTTCGCGCTCGACGGATCGGCGCTTCGCACGGAGACGGACCTGTCACGGTTGCGTCTGCATCTGAGCGCGGACCTGCCGACGGCGTTCGCGATGCACCTCGCGCTGACGCGTCGGATCGACACGATCGTCTGGCGCATACCGGAAGTCCGCGACGCAGACGCCGTGCCGCTCGCAGGCGTCACGATCGAGCCGGCCGGGTTCTCGACCGAGGAGCGGTTGTGGCCGAATGCCGACGCGGGGTTCTCGGGGTATCAACTGCTGCTCGAATATTTCACGTTCCGCGACAAATTCCTGTTTGTCGATCTTTGCGGGCTGGACGTTGCAGCGTTGCCCGAAGGCGCGACCCGCTTCGAGCTGGAGATCGTGCTGACGCAGGCCTACCCGACCGACCAGCGCTTCGGCGCGGAAAACGTCCGGCTGTTCTGTTCACCGGTCATCAACCTGTTCGAACTCGATGCCGAGCCGATCGAGATCGACCATCACGAAACCGAGTATCGCGTGGTGCCGGCCGGCCATCAGCGCGAGCATGTCGAAACGTATTGCGTCGATGCGATCGAGGCGTTCGATCACGAAACGGCCGAGCGATATGCCTACGTGCCGTTCGCGACGTTCCGGCACCGCGGCGGCATGCTGCGCCACGAGGCGCCGGAGCGCTATTTCCATTCGCGGGTGCGGCCCGGCATGTCGGGCTTGCACGAGACCTGGGTGATCCTCGGCGGTCACGCGTGGGATGCCAGGGAGGCGCTTCCCGAGGAAAGCCTGTCGCTGCGTGTAACGGGCACGAACGGGATGCTGCCGCGCAAGGGCCTGCGTGAAGCCAGCCTCGACCAGCTTGCGGGCAGCACGCAGAACGTCGCCGGGGTGCGCAATCTCGTTTCGCCGACGTTGCCGCTGTATCCGCCGACCGACGACCGGTTCCAATGGCGCGTGCTGTCGCATCTGGCGCCGAACTTCCTGTCGATGATGAACGCGGAAGTATTGCGCGGCGCGCTCGCGCTCTACGACTGGACCGACGACGAATTGAACCGTCGTCGGCTCGCGGGCATCTTGTGGGTATCGCAGGCGCTGATCGAGGAGGTATCGGGCGGCTCGGTCGAGCGGGGCGTCGCGATCGAGGTCACGCTCGACAGTCACGCATTCGTCGGGGAGGGCGATTTGATGTTGTTCGGCGAACTGCTGCACCGGTTCTTCGCGCTCTATGCCGACCTCAACCTGTTCACGAAGCTCGCAATCACCAGCCTGCCCTCGCAGGAGCGGATCGAATGGCCGCGAAGCAAGGCGCAGCGAGCCGCGCTATGACACACAGCGGGCTTCCGAATCTCGACCCGCTCGTCGCGTCGCTGCTGGCGCGCGCACCGCGCATGAACTTCATGCAGCTTTGCCGGTTGCTCGAGTTGCGCGCGCCCGATCGCGCCGGCTTCGGTACGCGCGATGCGCTCGATCACGAGCCGGTGCGTTTCCGGCCGAGGCCGCGCCTGGGTTTTCCGACCGGCGAAGTGGCGTCGGTCGAGTTCGACGACGTGTGGCCGGATGCGCCGCCGGTCGTGTGCACGACGTTCATGGGCTTGTATGGCGTCGACGCGGCGATGCCGTCGCACATGATCGACGAGATCGCCTTGCGCGAGGAAGGGCACGAGGCGGTCGAGGCGTTTCTCGATCAGTTCAATCACCGGTACGTCACGTTGCTGTATCGCGCGTGGCGCAAGTACCGTTACCCCGAACATTTCCGGCCCGGCGGCGTGGACGTCCATTCGCGCAACCTGCTTTGCCTGGCCGGGTTCGGCTGGGGCGACAAGCCGAAGCGCGCGGGCTTGCCCGATTCGAGGATGCTGGCGCTGTTGGGGCTGCTGATTCAGCGCACGCGTACGCCGGAAGGATTGGCGGGCGTGGTGGCGTTGGCGATTCCGGGCGTAGGCGTGCGGGTCGACGAGTTTTGGCCTGTCATGACATCGACCGGCCGGCCCTGTCCGCTGACGTCGGCGCGCGCCGGCGCCGAACCGGAAAACGGCCGGCGCGGCGGCCTGGGTAGCGGCTATGTCCTGGGCAAGCGAATGACCTACCGCGGCCGGGCTGTGCGTGTGACGTTGCGACCCGCCGACGAGCGGCAGGCGAATGGCCTGTTGCCCGGTGGGGCGCTGCACCGCGATCTGATGGCATTCGTGCAGTTGTATGTGGGCGTCAAGGCCGATGTCCACCTGCGCATGGAGATGTCGTCACGGTTCGTACCGCGCCCGGCGATCGGCCGAGGGCACCTCGATCCCGCGCCGCGATTGGGATGGACTACGGTGCTGCCCGCCGAGGGCGAACGCCTGATCAACATTGCGCTCGGTCGCTACCTCGCTGTTCCCGCACCCGAGCCGAATCCCTATTTGCTTCAACCTGCCTGATCGGAGATGGCCGATGCTTATTCGTTTTATTTTGCTCACCGTGGCTGTTGCCACGCTTTTGTCGGGATGCGGCGCCTGGCAGGCCGTTTCCGATGCGTCGTCGAGTGCGTACCGCGCAACGTTCTTCAAGCAGGTCAAGGTGCTCGACGTCGATCTGTCCGCTCGCGAAGCGTTGAATCCCGACGAGGCGGGGCGTGCGACGTCGGTTGCCGTGCGCGTGTATCAGTTGAAGGATCGCAAGATGTTCGACGGTGCGTCCTATGAGGATCTGCTGAAAAACGACCGGGTCGTGCTGGCGCGGGATCTGCAGGCGAGTCTCGCGACGGTGCTGAACCCGGGCGGGGCCGCGAGTCTTTCGCAGCCGATGCGGGCCGACACGAAATTTATTGCCGTCGTGGCGTTCTATCGTTACCCCGGTAGCGGCGATGGATGGAAATTCGTGATCGAGAAAAACAAGCTCGATGCGGGCAAGCCGCTGATGCTCGAATTGGTCGATCAGATTGTGTTGGCCTGTGGGGGGGCCGCTGATTCGTCGCGTTAGCGATCGGTCATCCGGTTGCCATGGTTGAACGTCGACGTGGTGCTGCCGTCTTGTGACGACGATCGATGGAGAGGAGGGGACGTAACCCGGGCGTGATGCCGGTTGGGCGGCGCACGTTCGGTTGCGAAGCAAGCGATGGCGTTACGTTGAGGCAGGCGCGGCAACTGCACGACCAACTGCAAGACGAAAAGCGGCCCGAAAAGCACAAAGGGTTACAGCCGATAGCTGTAACCCTTTGAATATCTGGTTGCGGGGACAGGATTTGAACCTGTGACCTTCGGGTTATGAGCCCGACGAGCTGCCAGACTGCTCCACCCCGCGTCTGAGAAAACCGAGTATAGGGGTATTACGCGCATGTGTCAAACGCTAGCGCGAAAAAAATTTCACGGCGCCCGTGCGAACGGAACAAATCCTCTCCGCTGGTACACTCCCGTCGAGCCGGTCTGACCGCGCGGCGCAGGCCGCCCGCGCGATATCCGGCGTGTCTGCACCCCCTTCGAACCGCCTCGCCGCGCAAGCGCGATATGCGCGCGCCGCCCCTGATTCACCACGGAACTCCGCATCGATGAAGATCGCCACCTGGAACGTCAATTCCCTGAACGTGCGCAAGCAGCATGTGCTCGACTGGCTCGCGTCGAGCCACACCGACGTGCTCTGCCTGCAGGAACTGAAGCTCCCCGACGAGAAATTCCCGAAGGCCGATCTCGAGGCGGCCGGCTATCGCAGCTGGTTTACCGGCCAGAAGACCTATAACGGCGTCGCGATTCTCGTGCGCGACAGCCTGAGCGTCGACGAAACCGATGTCGTCAAGAACATCCCCGGCTTCGAGGACGCGCAGCAGCGCGTGATCGCGGTCACCGTGAATGGCGTGCGGATCGTCTCGGCCTATTTCCCGAACGGCCAGGCGCCCGACTCGGAGAAGTTCACGTACAAGCTGCAATGGCTCGATGCGCTGCAAGCCTGGCTCAAGAGCGAAATGGCGCGCTATCCGAAGCTCGCGCTGCTCGGCGACTACAACATCGCCCCCGAGGATCGCGACGTGCACGATCCCGCCAAGTGGGAAGGGCAGAACCTGGTGTCGCCGCAGGAGCGCGCGCATTTCGCGGCGCTGCTGGAGATGGGCTTCGTCGATGCGTTCCGCCGCTTCGAGCAGCCCGAAAAAACCTTCACCTGGTGGGATTACCGGATGATGGGCTTCCGCCGCAACGCCGGCCTGCGCATCGATCACATCCTGCTGTCGCCGGCGCTGGCCACCACGCTCACGGCCTGCGAAGTCGACCGCGAGCCGCGCAAGTGGGAGCAGCCGTCCGACCATACGCCGGTGATCGCGACGCTGGACTGAGCGCGGCTCGGCACGTTCCAGAACGATTGATCTAAAATGTCGGGCGCGGCCCGCAACGGCGGCCGCACCACGACACGGAGAAGCAAGCAGCGATGGCTCGCCCACGCGAATTCGACGAAGACGCCGCACTGGATGCCGCGATCGCGCAGTTCTGGGCGTACGGTTATACGTCCACCTCGGTGCGTGACCTGGCCGCCACGATGGGCATGACGGGCGCAAGCGTCTACAACGCGTTCGGCGACAAGCGCGCGCTCTACATGCGGGCGTTCGAGCGCTACGTCGAAGGCGGCTTCCGCGACCGCGTGCGCCGCTTCGAGCATCGCCTGCCGCCGCGCGACGCGATCGTCGCGTTCTTCGACGAGATCATCCGCCTGACCGTCAACGATGCGCAGCGCAAGGGCTGCCTGATCGTCAACGCCGCCGTGGAACTGGCGCCGCACGACGCCGATCTCCAGCCCGTGCTCGAATCGATCCTGAAGGACGTCGAGGCGTTTTTCCTGCGCTGCGTCGAGGCGGGGCAGGCCGCCGGCTCGATTCCGGCCACGCTGGCCGCGCGCGACGTGTCGCGGATGCTGTTCACGATGCTGATGGGGCTGCGCGTGCTGGCGCGCGTGCGGCCGCAGCGCGACCTGCTGGAAGATGCGGTGCGGCCGATGCTGGCCATGATCGGCGCATCGCTGGCCGCGCCGGACGCGCGCCGCGCGGCCTGAGCGAACCACAGACACGACAAGAACGACCGCGCGCTTCGCGGCGTCGTCGCTTCGCGCCTACCAGCGCAGCAGGCGCGGCCCGGCCAAGGCGCCGATCGCCGCCGGCAACAACAACCCCGCCACGTACCACACCCCCCAGAACGCCGGGCTCATCTCCGGGCAATGCAGGCAGTAGGCGACGGTCGCGATCGCGCTGGCCAGCAGCCCCGATACGGCGCCGGCGCGCCGCGGCTGGGTGGCGGCAAGGCCGCGCATGGCCCAGAACACGGCCGCGAAGCTCGGCACCGACAGCAGCAGGATATTGAACGGGCAACTGCGCCACGAGTGGCCCAGCAGCATCGGCAGCCGCGCGTCGGGCGCGGCGGCGATCAACAGCGCGGCCCCGCCGATCCACACGGCCAGGAACGGTACGGCGAGCAGCCACCAGCGGTAGCCGCCGCGCAGCCCGGGCCTGCCGAGACGCTGCACGAGCAGGAACGCCATCACGGCGATCGCGAGCGGAAACGCCAGCTTGACCCAGAACAGCGCGGCATGCGTGGCGAGCGCCAGGTCGTGCCGCCAGCCGAACACGAACCAGGTCAGCAGCAGCGAACCGGCGAAACCGAGCGGCAGCGTGACGCCGAAGTGACGCGGGATCGGATCGCGGCGGCCGGGTACGAGGCCTGCCGCGAGCAGTTCGATCAGGTCGTCGGTATCGATCATCGCTGGCCCCGGATCTTGGCGGCCAGCGCCTTCAGCCCGCGATGCACGCCCACTTTCACGGCGGATTCCGACAGCCCGGTGATCGCCGCCGTTTCGGTGACCGACAGCCCTTGCAGCTTCACGTGCAGGATCGGCAGCCGCTGCTTGTCGGGCAGATGTTCGAGCAATTTGCCGAGGTCGTGGCGCGCCTGCGCCGGCTCGTCGTCGGGCGCGGTGAACATCGCTTCGTGATCGTCGTCGAACGGCACGTTGAGCGATTCGCGGCGAAACCGCGAACGGAAGAAATCCATCAGCTTGTAGCGGGCGATCGCGTGGACCCAGGCGGTCAGCGGTTCGTCGCTTCGATAGGTGTGGCGCGCATGATGCACGGCGAGCAGGATTTCCTGGACCAGATCCTCGACATCGTCGTGCATCTGGGGAATGCGCTTGCGCAGGTAGCCGCGCAGGTGACGCGTCAATTCCTGCAGAAAGCCGCGATAGTCTTGGGCGTTGCCGTCGAGGCCGCTGACGAACAGCGCTTTCAGGCGGTCTTCCGCTGCGTACAAGGGTGGTCCTGTGATGACGGGGCGGCTGATGCGGGCGGGGCGCATCGCCGGACTGGCATCGACCTTGGGCGGCGCGGATCGCGCGCCTGGGTGCGACGGCTAGGATTCTAGAGCAAGTGTTTTAGAATAGCCGAACGGTGTGGCCCCTGCAAGCACCGGGCCTGGCCGCATCGCCCCGCCGTTGCGCGCTTCGCGTCTTGTCTGGCGCGACTTTTCTCGTTTGCTCCCTTTTTGGGCGGCCTGCCGGCCTCGCCCGTCCGGCCGGGCCGATTTCCCCTTCCGCAAAAAATATTTTCAGGGCGCTGTAACCGGCACGCTCGAGCCGCCGAATTGCTTGTCGTAACGGGTGGCATTGCTCGACGAGCAGGCGACCCACGATGAAACCTGGCGCATCGAACGATGCCGTGCGAGCCCGACATGACCCTGCTTTCGACCCGCTCCGCCCCTCCGGCCCGATCCGGCCGTGCTGCCCCCGCCGGCGCGCCGCGTGCCCGGCCGGCGCATCCGGTCTGGCTGCGCGTCACGCATTGGCTCAACGCGCTGGCCGCGTTGCTGATGATGCTGTCGGGCTGGCGCATCTACAACGCCTCGCCGGTGTTTCCGTCGATCGTGTTTCCGTCGTCGTGGACCATCGGCGGTTGGCTCGGCGGCGCGCTGCAATGGCATTTCGCGGCGATGTGGCTGCTGGTGTTCAACGGGCTGACGTACCTGACGATGAGCGTGGCGACCGGCCGCTTCTCGGCGCGCTTCCTGCCGCTGTCGCCGCGCGCGGTGCTGCGCGACCTGGCCGCGGCGCTGCGCGGCAAGCTTCAGCACGACGATCCGTCTCACTACAACGCGGTGCAGAAGTTTGCCTACGTGGGGGTGATCGTCGACCTGATCGTGCTGGTGCTGTCGGGGCTGGCAATCTGGAAATCGGTGCAATTCCCGCTGCTGCGCGAGCTGTTCGGCGGCTACGACACGGCGCGCGTGGTGCACTTCTGCGCGATGGCGGTGATGGCCGCGTTCGTGATCGTTCACGTGGCGATGGTGGCGCTGGTGCCGCGCTCGCTGCTGACCATGTTGCGCGGCCGTTGAGCCGGCGCGCCCCAAGCGATATCAGGACTTCGAAATGAAACGGAACGACCTTCCCGCCCAACCTGGCATCGACCGCGAGATCGTGCTCGCCGATGCGCAGCGCGAACTCGCGATGCCTTCGCGGCGCCTGTTCGGCAAACGGATGCTGACGCTGGGCGGCCTGTCGATGCTGACTGGCTGCACGCTGAGCGACGACGCCTCGGTGGACGGTTTTCTTTCCGCCGTGTCGCGGCTCAACGATCGCGTGCAGGCCGCGTTGTTCGATCCGCGCGCGCTGGCGCCTACCTATACCGAGGCGCAGATCACGCGGCCGTTTCCGTTCAACGCGTTCTACGGCATCGATGACGTGCCCGAGGTGGACGGCAGCGATTTCCGCCTGAAGGTGAGCGGCCTCGTGACGGGGCAGCGCGCCTGGACGCTGCCCGAGCTGTATGCGCTGCCGCACGCCGAGCAGATCACGCGGCATATTTGCGTGGAAGGCTGGAGCGCGATCGGCCGCTGGGGCGGCACGCCGTTCTCCGAATTCCTGCGCCGCATCGGCGCCGATACCAGCGCGAAATACGTGGGCTTTCGCTGCGCGGACGATTACTACGAAAGCATCGACATGGCCACCGCGCTGCATCCGCAGACGCTGCTCGCCTTCGATTACGACGGTCAACGGTTGCCGGCGAAATACGGCTATCCGATGAAACTGAGGATGCCGACGAAATTGGGCTACAAGAACCCGAAGCATATCGTCGAGATCTTCGTCACCAATGTGTACCCGGGCGGCTATTGGGTCGATCAGGGCTACAACTGGTTCGGCGGGTCCTGACGGGCTGCGTGCGAACGATTCATCAACAGGTCCGCATCGAAAGGACCGACTTTTTTTCACCCGGCAAGGAGCAAATCATGAAGAAACTGGCAATGGCAATCGTGGCGGCAACGCTGAGCATCGGTGCAACGGCGGCATTCGCGCAAGCAAGCGGCGCAATGTCGAACGATGCGATGTCGCACGACGCAATGGGCAACGGCGCGATGAAGCACGACGCGATGGGCAAGGGTGCGATGAAGCACGATGCGATGGGCAAGGGCGCGATGAAGCATGACGCGATGGGCAAGGACGGCATGAGCAAGGATTCGATGAGCAAGGATTCGATGGGCAAGGACGCCATGTCGAAGTAAGCCGTCGCACGGCACGACGATGCCCGCGGTGCCGCCAGGCCCGCGGGCATCGTCGTTTATGCCTGCCTGCAAGCGGGAAATCATGCAGAAATTTTTTAATCCGTTGTAACCGCAACCTTCAGTTACCCGAATTGATGGGCGCGCGATCGAGAGAAACCAGCAAGCAACGATCGCTAACCCGACTACTGACGACCAAGGTGAAACGGATGAAGCTCAAATTGATCACGGCCCTGACCACGACGGCCATTCTTGCAGCGTGCGGCGGCAGCGACGACGCCCCCACGCCGCCGGCCGCGGCCTCCGCGCCGGCACCCGCGTCCACGCCGGCGCCCGCGCCGCAGAAGACCGCGCAACTGTTCGCGCAAACCAACGACACGCAGAACGCGGTGCTGCATTTCGTGCGCAACGCCGACGGCACGTTGACCGCCAAGCCCGTGCTGGCGACGGGCGGCAAGGGCACCAACGGCGTGAACTACTTCATGGGCAACATCGTCGCGCCCGACGCGCTGACCAGCAACAACAGCGTCCTGGTGTCGCCGGACGGCACGCGCCTGTTCGTCGCCAATGCGGGCGACAACACCGTCAGCGTGTTCGCGATTTCGGGAAGCGATCTGAGCTTGCTGGCGGTGTCGCCCACGGGCGGCGTGCGGCCGACTTCGCTCGCGTTCGCGAACGGCGTGCTCTACGTCACGCATCAGCAGGGCGCGCAGGAACTGGGCGCCTACCGCCTTGGCGCGGACGGCAAGCTCACCTCGATCGGCCAGTACGCGGTGGTGGTGCAGGATGCGCTGCCGACGGAAGTGTCGGTCAGCCCCGACGGCAAGTACGTGATCGTCAACGGCTTCCTGCGCACCGTCACGCCGACCGCGCCGCTGAACATGCTGCTGGCCTTCCCGGTGCAGGCCGACGGCACGCTCGGCACGCCGGTCGACAGCAGCTCGATCGGCGTCGGCCCGTTCGGCGCGCGCTTCGGTTCGGGGGCGCTGGCGTCGAGCTATTTCGTGACCGATGCAGCGGGCGGCACCGTTGAATCGTTCGGCTTCTCGTCGTCGACGGGCGCGTTCGCCTCGACCGGTTCGCCGATCACCGTGACCGGCCAGGCCGCGCCGTGCTGGATCACCGTGACGCCGGACAACCGCTTCGCCTACATCGGCAACGGCAGCGGCGCGATCTCGCTGTTCTCGATCGACAGCACCGGGAAGATGGCGCTGGTGAACGCGTCGATCGCCACCGAAACGCCGGTTGCGGGGCAAACGTCGGCATTCGCGAACGATTCGTGGGTCAGCCCGGACGGCAAGTTCCTCTATCAGGACTACGCCGGCGACGACAAGATCGTCGCGTACGCGATCGGCGCGAACGGCGCGCTGACCAAGCTCGGCGAGCAGCCGGCCAACACCCAGTCGAAGATCAGCCTGCAGGGCATGACGGGGATCTGACGCGGGCGGGCCTTGGGCGGCCCTGAGCCGTCACAAGCGGCCCGAGCCCACGGGCCGCTTGTAGCTCAATCCGCCGCGAACGCCACGGCGGCGTGCGCATGCAGCGCCGTCGTGTCGTAGACGGGCAGCGGCGAATCCTGTTCGCCGATCAGCAGCGTGATCTCGGTGCAGCCGAGGATCACGGCCTGCGCGCCGCGCTCGGCGAGCCGGCCGATGATGGCCGCGTAGGCGGCGCGCGAGGCGGCCTCGATCCGGCCGTGGCATAGCTCGTCGTAGATCACGCGGTGTACTGTCTCGCGATCGTCGGCATCGGGCGTCAGCACCTCGATGCCGAAACGTTCGGCGAGCCGCTGCGCGTAGAACGGCAGTTCCATCGTGTAGCGCGTGCCGAGCAGGGCGACGCGGCGCACGCCGGCCGCCTGCAGCGCCGCGCCGGTCGGGTCGGCGATATGCAGGAACGGCAGCGTGACGGCCGCCTCGATCGCCTCGGCCACGCGGTGCATGGTGTTGGTGGTCAGCACGATGAGGTCCGCGCCGGCCGCCTGAAGCTGGCGCGCCGCGCCGGCCATCCGTTCGCCGAGCGCGTGCCAGTCCTGCTCGCGCTGCAAGGCCTCGATCTCGGCGAAATCGACCGTCACCAGCACGCTTTTCGCGTTGTGATGGCCGCCGTGCCGCGCCTTCGATTCGCGATTGATCAGCCGGTAATACTCCGCCGACGATTCCCAGCTCATGCCGCCGATCAGGCCGATCGTCTTCATTCGTACTCCGTGCGTGTGGGTCGTGAGGTGCTGCCGAGTATAGGTCGCGGGCCGCCGCGGTGGCGGTACGGTTCGGGGCGGGAACGGCCGGTACGGATCGAGCGATCGGGCCATGACGGCGAAGGTTGATCGGGCGAGCGCGGCTGCCGTATGCTCGTGGCCTGACCACTCTGCGGCGCTTGCATGCGCAAGGACGGCTCCCATGCTGCACTACGACCCGGCTCACTGGATGGCGTTTTTCGGCATGGCCGTGCTGCTCAATATCGCGCCGGGGCCGGACATCGCGTTCATCCTCGGGCACACCGTTCGCAATGGCCGGCGGCACGGTTTCGCGGCCATGCTCGGCGTATGGAGCGGGGCGCTGTTCCATGTGGCGTGCGCGGCCGTGGGGCTGTCGGCGATCCTGTATGCGTCGGCCAGCCTGTTTCTGGCCGTCAAGTGGATCGGCGTGGGCTATCTGGCCTGGCTTGGCATCCAGTCGCTGCGCTCGAAGGGCGGCGCGCTCGAGATCCCGGCGCTGCCGCCGCGCACCGTCGCGCAGGTCTACCGGCAGGGCGTGCTGATCGACATCCTCAATCCGAAGGTGGCGATTTTCTTTCTTGCACTGCTGCCGCAGTTCGTGGTGGCGGGCGCCGGCCCGGTACCGCTCCAGCTCGGCGTGCACGGCGCGCTGATCATCGCCGTGGCGGCGCTGATCGAGCCGCCGCTGATCGTGCTCGGCGCCAGGCTCTCGCAGGGCCTGCGCACCAACCGCCGCGTGTCGGCGTGGCTCGACCGGGCGCTCGGTGCGTTCTTCCTCGGGCTGGCCGCCAAACTGGCCGCGTTTCGGCACGGATAAACCGCTGATCCGGCCCCGCCGGCCGGTTTTGCCCACGCAGGCAAAATCGCAACGCGACAACACGGCGGCACTGTTTTTTTGTACAGTATCGCTACCTTGGATACGCCCGCCACGCCCCTCGATTCCGCTGATTCCGCCGCACCGCCCGCCTCGCCGGGCGGTGCGGCGGCGTTCGCGCGCAAGATCATCCATCTCGATTGCGACTGCTTCTACGCGTCGGTCGAGATGCGCGACGATCCCTCGCTGCGCGGCCGGCCGCTCGCGGTCGGCGGCCGGCCCGACCGGCGCGGCGTGATCGCCACCTGCAATTACGAAGCGCGGCGCTTCGGCGTGCATTCGGCGATGTCGTCGGCGCTGGCCATGCGCAAGTGCCCGGGCTTGCTGATCATCCCGCCGTCGATGGAGAAATACCGCATCGCGTCGCGCGCCATCATGGATATCTACCGCGACTACACGCCCGAGGTCGAGCCGCTGTCGCTCGACGAGGCCTACCTCGACGTGAGCCGCGCCGAGCGCTGCCAGGGCAGCGCCACGCTGATCGCGCGCGAGATTCGCGAGCGCGTGCGCGACACGGTGGGGGTGGCCGTCTCGGCCGGCGTCGCGCCGAACAAGTTCATCGCCAAGATCGCCTCCGACTGGAACAAGCCCGACGGCCTGTTCGTGGTGCGCCCGCCGCAGATCGACGCGTTCGTGGCCGCGCTGCCGGTGCGCAAGCTGTTCGGCGTGGGCCGCGTGACCGCCGCGAAGCTGGAGCGGCTCGGCATCGAGACCTGCGCGCAGTTGCGCGGCTGGTCGCAGATCGACCTGCATCGCGAATTCGGCTCGTTCGGCCGGCGGCTGTTCGAGCTGTCGCGCGGCATCGACGAGCGGCGCGTGCATGCCGATCGCGAGCGCAAGTCGGTCAGCGTCGAAAACACCTACGTGAGCGATCTGACCACGCCCGCGCAATGCGCCGAGGAGTTGCGCAAGCTCGTGGTCCAGCTCGACGCGCGGATTGCGCGCACCAATTCGCTGCGCACGATCCGCAAGCTGTTCGTGAAGATCCGTTTCGCCGATTTCCAGCGCACCACGGTCGAATGCGTGGCCGAGGCGACCGACGCCGATACTGCCGTGGCGCTGCTCGAAAAAGGGCTGGTGCGGCGGCAGCAGGCGGTGCGGCTGCTCGGCGTGGGCGTGCGTGTCGATGAGGATACGGCCGAGCGGCACGGCCAGATCGCGTTGTTCGGCGATGACGATGAAGGCGACGGCCAGGACGGCGACGGTGAGGATGACGCGGGCGAGGGCATCGTCGCGCCTTGAGCCGAGCGCCCGGCTGCGGCCAATGAAAAACGGCGCTCACCGCGAAGTGAGCGCCGTCGTGCACCGGCAGCGCGTCGGTCGTGCGCCGCTGGTTCGGGGCCGTGCCGGCCTCAGTGCGCCGTCGCCGTCATGCCGTTGTGACGCAGCAGCGCGTCGATTTCCGGCTCGCGGCCGCGGAACGCCTTGAACGATTCCATCGCCGGGCGGCTGCCGCCCACTTCGAGGATCTCGCGGCGGTAGCGCGTGCCGGTGGCCGCATCGAGCACGGTGCCGCCGGCTTTCGCCGCTTCCTCGAAGGCCGCGTACGCATCGGCCGACAGCACCTCGGCCCACTTGTAGCTGTAGTAGCCGGCCGCGTAACCGCCCGCGAAGATATGGCTGAACGTGTTCGGCCAGCGCGAGAACGGCGATTGCGGGATCACGTGGAAGCGCTCGTTGATGTCGCGCGCGAATTCCACCGCACCCACCGTGCCGGCCGGATCGAAATCGATGTGCAGCAGCATGTCGTACATCGAGAACACGATCTGGCGCAGCGTGCCGAGGCCGCTCTGGAAGTTCTTCGCGGCCAGCATCTTGTCGAACAGCTCGCGCGGCAGCGACGCGCCCGATTCGACGTGCGAGGACATCGAGGTCAGCACGTCCCATTCCCAGCAGAAGTTCTCCATGAACTGCGACGGCAGTTCCACCGCATCCCATTCCACGCCGTTGATGCCCGACACGCCGAGTTCCTCGACGCGCGTCAGCATGTGATGCAGGCCGTGGCCGAACTCGTGGAACAGCGTGATCACTTCATCGTGCGTGAAGCAGGCGGGCTTGCCGCCGACCGGTGCCGAGAAGTTGCAGGTCAGGTAGGCCACCGGCGTCTGCACGCCCGTGGCGCGTTTGGCGCGGGTGCGCGCGTCGTCCATCCAGGCGCCGCCGCGCTTGCCTTCGCGTGCGTACAGGTCGAGGTAGAACTGGGCGACCAGCGTGCCGTCCGGGTTCTCGACGCGGAAGAAGCGCACGTCCGGATGCCAGACCGGCGCGTCGTCGCGGCGGATCTTCACGCCGAACAGCGTTTCGGTGACGGTGAACAGACCCTGCAGCACGGCCGGTTCCGGGAAGTACTGCTTGACCTCGTTTTCCGAGAACGCGTAGCGTTGCTCGCGCAGCTTCTCGGCCGCGAACGCGATATCCCACGGCGCCAGTTCGCTCATGCCGAGCGTGCCCGAGGCGAACGCGCGCAGTTCTTCCCAGTCGCGCTCCGCGTGAGGACGCGCACGCACGGCCAGATCTTCGAGGAACGCGGTGACCTGGGCCGGCGATTCGGCCATCTTCGGCGCGAGCGAGACTTCCGCGAAGTTCGCGTAGCCGAGCATCTGCGCTTCCTCGCGGCGCAACGCGAGTGTTTCCGCGACGATCCTGGTGTTGTCCCATTCGGTCTTGCCGCCGCCATATTGCGGGCCGAGTTCCGAGGCACGCGTCACGTAGGCGCGGTACATCGTCTCGCGCATCGCGCGGTTTTCCGAGTATTGCAGCACCGGGAAATACGACGGGAAGTGCAGCGTGAATTTCCAGCCGTCCTTGCTTTCGCGCTGCGCCGCTTCGCGGGCGGCTTCGATCGCGTCGCCGGGCAGGCCGGCCAGTTCGGCTTCGGATTGCGCGTAGTACGCATAGCCGTTGGTCGCGTCGAGCACGTGGTCGGAGAACGCCTTCGACAGCGCGGCCTGCTGCTCCTGCAACTCGGCGAAGCGCGGCTTGCGATCTTCGGGCAGCTCCGCGCCGGACAGGCGGAAATCGCGCAGCGAGTTGTCGAGGATCTTGCGGCGCTCGGCCGACAGCGTGGCGTATTCGGCGCCGGCCGCGATCGCCTTGTACTTCTCGTAGAGCGCGAGGTTCTGGCCGACGCTCGACCAGAACTCGGTCACGCGCGGCAGGTTTTCACCGTAGGTGGCGCGCAATTCGGGGGTGTCCGCGACGGCGTTCAGATGGCCGACGATGCCCCAGGCGCGGCCGAGCGGCTCGGTCACGCGCTCGACGGCTTCGACCACGTCGGCCCAGGTAGCCGGCGTGGCCGGATCGGCCGCGTGTTCGACGGTGCGCTCGGCTTGCTCGAGCAGCGCGTCGAGGGCGGGCGTGACATGGTCGGGACGAATCTCGCCGAAGCGGGGCAGGCCGGAGAAATCGAGAAGCGGATTGGCGTTGGCGCTGACGGACATGGGGCTCCCTGCGGGGTCGGATGGCGAATGAACGGCGCGGCTGCGTGGCCGCGGCATGTCGACATTATTGGGGCGGTGTTGCCGGTTTCCAATCGGAAGTTTCTAACGCGGCGATTGGAAACGGCAGGCAGCGTGCCGCCGAAGCGGCCGGCATGCTGCGTTTTGACGGGCCGCGCGCGGGAAAGATCCGCGCGCGGCCGCAAGGGCGGTGAGGCGTGAAGCGGGTACAGACAATACGTTATGACAGCGCGCGGCGCTCAGGCCGCCGCGTCGGCCGCGCGTTCGGCGGCTTCGAGCGTGTTGATCAGCAGCATCGTGATCGTCATCGGGCCGACGCCGCCGGGCACCGGCGTGATGAAGCCGGCCACTTCGCGCAGGCCGTCGAAATCGACGTCGCCGCACAGCTTGCCTTCGTCGTTGCGGTTCATGCCGACGTCGATCACCACGGCGCCCGGCTTGATCATGTCGGCCGTCAGCACGTTGCGCTTGCCGACCGCGGCCACCACCACGTCGGCCTGGCGCGTGTGGGCGGCGAGGTCGCGGGTCTTGCTGTGGCAGATCGTGACGGTCGCGCCGGCTTCGAGCAGCAGCATCGACATCGGCTTGCCGACGATGTTCGAGCGGCCGATTACCACCGCGTTGGCGCCGGTCAGATCGATGCCGTGCGCCTCGAACATCTTCATGACGCCGTACGGCGTGCACGGGCGGAACAGCGGCTTGCCCGTCATCAGCGCGCCGGCGTTGGCGACGTGGAAGCCGTCCACGTCCTTCTCGGGCGCGATCGCCTCGATCACCTTGTGGCTGTCGATATGGGCCGGCAGCGGCAGTTGCACGAGGATGCCGTGGATCAGCGGGTCGCGGTTCAGCGCGTCGATGTGCGCGAGCAGTTCGCCTTCGGACAGCGTGGCCGGGAACAGGTCCTTCTTCGAGTAGAAGCCGTTGTCCTGGCAGGCCTTGATCTTGTTGCGGACGTAGACCTCGCTCGCCGGGTTGTCGCCGACCAGGACGACCGCCAGGCCGGGGCGGTGGCCGCGCGCGGTCAGGGCCGCGGCGCGTTCGCCCGCTTGCGCGCGCAGGGTCTTGGAAAGGGCGTTGCCGTCGATCAGGGTGGCTGTCATGGTGAAATTCGGTCCGGATTGGGAAAGCGGGGGCGCGGCGAACGCGGTTCGGCCGCTGCAAGGCACGGAATTATACCCATCGCCTGTCGATACCCGACATCGGGCAGCGCTGGCGCGCCATGACGAGGCGGCTGCCCAATGCAAAGCCGCGGCCTCCAGGCGGGGGCCGCGGCTTGATCGAGCAGCAGGCAGGGTGCAGCAGGGCGGGGCGGCCGCGCGGGCCGCCCCGCAGGCTTACGCCTGCTTCTTGGACAGCGCGAGACGCAACAGGTCGGCGACCGTGTTGACGTTGAGCTTTTCCATGATGTTGGCGCGGTGCGCCTCGACCGTCTTGATGCTGATGCCGAGATCGTCGGCGATCTGCTTGTTCAGGCGGCCGGCGATGATCCGTTCGAGCACCTGCTGCTCGCGCGCGGTCAGCTTCGACAGGCGTTCGGTCGCGGCGCGCTGCTCCAGCACGCTCTTGCTTTCGTTGCGGGCCTTGTCGAGCATGCGCTCGACGAGCTTGCGCAGCTCGGCTTCGTCGAACGGCTTCTCGATGAAATCCATCGCGCCCTTTTTCATCGTCGAGACCGCCATCGGCACGTCGCCGTGGCCCGTCACGAAGATGATCGGCAGCGCCGCGTTGTCGGCGATCAGGCGCTCCTGCAACTCCAGGCCGCTCATGCCGGACATGCGCACGTCGAGGATCAGGCAGGCGATCTGCCCGGCCTGCAACGCGGGCTGGTAGCCGTCGAGAAACTGCTCGGCGCTCGAGAAGCATTGCACGCGATAGCCGTTTGCCTCCAGCAGCCAGCGCAGCGAATCGCGCACGGCTTCGTCGTCGTCGACCACAAAGACGGTTTCCTGAGGGGTGGTGACTGGGCTATTCATATCTCTCCCGTAACAGTATGTGATGCCAGGCCGCCACGGCCGTGGTCCTCGGGTGCCCCGATGGGCAGACTGCAATGGAACGTCGCGCCGGAAACGCGGCCGTCCGCCTCGATATTGTTCACGACCCAGAGCCGCCCGCGGTGCGACTCGATGATCGAGCGACAGATGTTCAGCCCCATGCCCATGCCGTCGGACTTGGTGCTGTAGAACGGTTCGAACAGCCGCTCGGCGCTGGCTTCGTCGACGCCGGTGCCCTGGTCGATCACGCGGATGTCGACGAAACCGGCCTCGATGTCGGCGACCACGCGAATCACGCCGTCGGTGTTCGGATCCTTGACCTCGCCCATCGCCTCGGCCGCGTTCTTCATCAGGTTCATCAACACCTGCTCGATCAGCACGGGGTCGACATAGATGATAGGCATTCTGGCGCGGATTTCGGTGACGATCCGGATCCGGCGCTTGCGTGCCTCGATTTCGGCGAGCCCGACCGCGTCGGCCACGATATCGGCCACGCGGGCGGCTTCGCGCTTCGGCTCGCTGCGTTTGACGAACTCGCGGATGCGTTTGACGATCATGCCTGCACGCAGCGCTTGCTGGGCGGTTTTTTCGAGTGCCGGCAGCAGGGTTTCGGCGGTGCCGCGCCCGCTCTTGACCAGCGCCACCGTGCCGGAGCAGTAATTGTTGATCGCGGCGAGCGGCTGGTTCAGTTCGTGGGCGATCGACGAGGCCATTTCGCCCATCGTCATCAGCCGGCTGGTGAACTGCAGCTTTTCTTCCTGCTGGTGCGCCAGTTCCTGCGCCTTCTTGCGGGTGGTGATGTCGGTCGCGATCTGCATCTGCGCGAGGTGGCCGTCCACCCACTGGATGTACTGGCGGCGCACCTCGAACCATTTCTGGATGCTTTCGACGTACACCTCCTGCGCGTCGGCCGTGCTTTCGGTGAGCGCGGTGGCGGGCAGGCCGGCGAAGGCGTCAACCAGGTCGATCGAATCGGAGGACGCCTGGGTGCTGTCGAAGCCGCCGCCCGACAGTTCGAGGTGGCCGTCGGGGCGGATGCCGAACAGGTGGCGGTAATAGCGGTTCGCGAACAGCAGCTCGGCCTCGTCGGCGGCCAGCACCGAGACGGCCGCGTCGAGGCTTTCGAGCACCGTCGTGAAGCGTTCGTGCGCGGCGGCCAGCTCCTCGCGGGCGCGCTTGGGCTCGGTGATGTCGGTCATCGACGACATCCAGCCGGTCTGGCGGCCCGAGCTGTCGATCAGCGGCGACACGTACAGCCGCGCGTGGAACATCGAGCCGTCCTTGCGGCGCACGCGCAGCTCGAAGCCCGAGGAGGGCGCCTTGCCGCGCAGCGTCATGTCCACCTGGCGTTGCATTTCCGGGTAGGCGTCGCGCGGCCAGTACGGGAACGGCGGGACTTTGCCGACCAGATCGGCCTCGTCCCAGCCGGTCATGCGGCAGAACGCCGGGTTCACGTGGGTGATGCGGCCGTGCATGTCGAGCACGCGCATGCCGATCAGCACCGAATTTTCCATCGCGCGGCGGAAGAACGCCTCGGCGTACAGCGCCTGCTGCGCCTCGAAACGCTGCCGTGTGTGCTTCCACAGGCTCCACAGGCTCCACAACACGAAACACGACAGGCCGGCCACGAGCCAGACGAGCGTGTTGTTCGTCAGGTTCGTCATCTGCGGGTACGAATAGACGCGTACCGTCAGGCCCTGGCCCGGCGGATCGAGCGGCAGATCGTAATGGGCGTCGCGCGGCAGGCGCGGGCGCGAGGAGGTGGAGGCCAGCTCGCGGTTGTTGACGTCGGTGATCGAGATCTTGTACTTGGCCGACAGCTCGGGCGGGATGTCGTGCTTGAGAATGCCCTCGACCGAGAACACGGCGGCGATCGAGCCGAGGTATTCGCGGTCGCGCGTGACCGGGGTTTGCAGCGTCACGAAGCCGTTGCCGAAATCGTCGTAGGCGATCGCCGAGTAGGCCTGGCGGCGCGTTTCGCGCGCTTCGGCATAGCCGCCGCGCACGATCTCGGCCAGTTGCGCGTCGTTCGGGCGCGACAGCCGCTGGCCGAGCGCGGGCAACTGCATGTCGGGCCAGCGCGGCGTGCCGGCCGGCATGTACCAGTTGACGTAGAGGATTTCGGGGTGCGCCTGCATCACGTCGCCGGCCGCGGCCTGGAAGCCGCTGACATTGATGCGGCCGAGCGCCAGGTCGCGCGAGAACGCCTGCAGTTGTTCCTGGGCGCTCGTCATCGACAGGCGGATCTGCTGCTGCGCCCAGGCGACGTTGCGGTAGAGGGTGTCTTCCTGCTGCTGCTGCTCGCGGCGGTTGAGGCTCCAGAGAATCAGGCTCATCACCACCAGAAACACCAGGATCGACAGCAGCGGCGTCAATAGATAGGAGTTGGACCACCACGGTCCGTGGTGCCAGCGGGACGGCTGCGAATCGGCCGGGGCACCGGACGCTCGCGCCGAGCGAGTAAAGAGCCGATCGGTCAACATGGCACGCATTGTAGCGCAGCGCCATGCCGACAAAACGGTGTGCCGCATTGTTGAACTGAAAGCGAAATTTGTCGCGCCTGCGTCATTCCTCATAGGTGCGGCGCAGCATTATTTCGCATTATGAGAAACAATCTCACCAACCGAAAATTTAGTTGCATCGGCCCGCGCAGCCTCCGTACAATCCGCCGGGAGCTTGCCGCAGCCGGTCGAATCGCGTCGTCTGCACGCAGCGCAATCCTCACACTCAGGACTCAGGAGACGAGCATGTCCGCCGTACCCAATGAAGTGATGAAGTATGTTGCCGCCGAGCACGACGAAGACGCTCAGGAAACCGTCGAATGGCTCGAAGCGCTGGACGGCGTGATTTCGTCCGTCGGTCCTGGCCGCGCGCACTACCTCATCGAGAAGCAGATCGAATTCGCCCGCATGAACGGCGAGCATCTGCCGTTCTCCGCGAACACCCCGTACATCAACACGATCCCCGTCGGCCAGCAGGCCAAGAACCCGGGCGACCAGGATCTCGAGCACCGCATCCGTTCGTACACGCGCTGGAACGCGCTGGCGATGGTGCTGCGCGCCGGCAAGGACACCAACGTGGGCGGTCACATCGCCTCGTTCGCCTCGGCCGCGACGCTCTACGACGTCGGCTACAACCACTTCTGGCACGCCCCGTCGGCCGAACACGGCGGCGATCTGATCTTCGTGCAGGGCCACTCGTCGCCGGGCGTCTACTCGCGCGCGTTCCTGCTCGGCCGTCTGTCGGAAAACCAGCTCGACAACTTCCGTCAGGAAGTGGGCGGCAACGGCATCTCGTCGTATCCGCACCCGTGGCTGATGCCCGATTTCTGGCAGTTCCCGACCGTCTCGATGGGCCTCGGCCCGATCATGGCGATCTATCAGGCCCGCTTCATGAAGTACATGGAAGCGCGCGGCATCGCCAAGACGCAAGGCCGCAAGGTCTGGGCCTTCCTCGGCGACGGCGAGACCGACGAGCCGGAATCGCTCGGCGCGATCGGCATGGCCAGCCGCGAACGCCTCGACAACCTGGTGTTCGTGATCAACTGCAACCTGCAGCGTCTGGACGGCCCGGTGCGCGGCAACGGCAAGATCATCCAGGAACTGGAATCGGAATTCCGCGGCGCCGGCTGGAACGTCATCAAGATCGTCTGGGGCAGCCGCTGGGATTCGCTGCTCGCGCGCGACAAGACGGGCGCGTTGATGCGCCGCATGATGGAGGTGGTCGACGGCGAGTACCAGACGTACAAGTCGGAATCGGGCGCGTATGTCCGTGAACACTTCTTCAACTCGCCGGAACTGAAGGCGCTGGTCGCCGACTGGTCCGACGACGACATCTGGAACCTGAACCGCGGCGGTCACGATCCGCACAAGATCTACGCGGCGTTCCACGAGGCCAGCAATTCGAAGGGCCAGCCGACGGTCATCCTGGCGAAGACCATCAAGGGCTACGGGATGGGCGAGGCCGGTCAGGCCATGAACATCACCCACCAGCAGAAGAAGCTGCCGGTCGAGCAACTGAAGCGCTTCCGCGACCAGTTCCGCCTGCCGATCGCCGACGACGTGATCGCCGACGTGCCTTACCTGAAGTTCGAGGAAGGCTCGAAGGAACTCGAATACATGCGCGCGCACCGCCAGGCGCTCGGCGGCTACCTGCCGCAGCGCCGCCAGAAGGCGGAATCGCTGCCGGTGCCGATGCTCGAGGCGTTCGAACCGCTGCTCAAGGGCACCGGCGAAGGCCGCGAGATCTCCACCACGATGTCGTTCGTGCGGATCCTGAACATCCTGCTGAAGGACAAGGCGCTGGGCAAGCGCGTGGTGCCGATCGTCCCGGACGAATCGCGCACGTTCGGCATGGAAGGCCTGTTCCGCCAGATCGGCATCTGGAATCAGCAAGGCCAGAAGTACGTGCCGGAAGATTCCGATCAGTTGATGTTCTACAAGGAATCGGAAACCGGCCAGATCCTGCAGGAAGGCATCAACGAAGCAGGCGGCATGTGCGACTGGATCGCGGCGGCAACGTCGTATTCCACGCACAACGAGATCATGGTGCCGTTCTACATCTTCTATTCGATGTTCGGCTTCCAGCGGATCGGCGATCTGGCCTGGGCCGCGGGCGACATGCGTTCGCGCGGCTTCCTGCTCGGCGGCACCGCCGGCCGGACCACGCTGAACGGCGAAGGCCTGCAGCACGAAGACGGCCACTCGCTGCTGTGGGCGGCTTCGGTGCCGAACTGCGTCAGCTACGACCCGACGTTCGGCTATGAACTGGCCGTGATCATCCAGAACGGTCTGCAACGCATGGTCGCGGATCAGGAAGATGTGTACTACTACATCACCGTGATGAACGAGAACTACGAGCACCCGGCGATTCCGCAGGGCGAGCACGTGGCTGCCGACATCATCAAGGGCATGTATTCGTTCAAGAAGGCCGACGCCGATGCGAAGGCGCCGCGCGTGCAACTGCTCGGCGCGGGCACGATCTTCAACGAAGTGATTGCCGCCGCCGCCCTGCTCAAGAACGACTGGGGCGTCGCCGCCGACCTCTGGAGCGTGCCGAGCTTCACCGAACTGGCCCGCGAAGGTCACGAAGTCGAGCGCTGGAACCTGCTGAACCCGACCGAAGAGCGTCGCCAGTCGCATGTCCAGAAGCTGCTGAAGGACACGCAAGGCCCGGTGATCGCCTCGACCGACTACGTGCGCGCCCTGGTCGATCAGATCCGCGGTCAGGTCGAACGCCGCTTCGTCGTGCTCGGCACCGACGGCTACGGCCGTTCGGACACCCGCGCTGCGCTGCGCCACTTCTTCGAAGTGGATCGCTACTGGGTGACCGTCGCCGCGCTGAACGCGCTGGCCGACGAAGGCACGATCGATCGCAAGGTCGTGGCCGAGGCGATCAAGAAGTACGACCTCGACCCGTCCAAGCCCAACCCGATGACGGTTTAACGCAATCGTGCCATGTGACGCCGCGCAAGCCCGCCAGGGTGCGCGCGGCCCAGGAGACACTTACAGATGAGTCAAGCGATCGAAGTCAAGGTGCCGGATATCGGCGATTTCAACGAAATTCCCGTCATCGAGGTGCTGGTCAAGGTTGGCGACAAGGTCGAGAAGGAGCAATCGCTCGTCACGCTCGAGTCGGACAAGGCGACCATGGACGTGCCCAGCTCGGAAGCGGGCACGGTCAAGGAAGTGAAGGTCAAGGTCGGCGACAACGTGTCGGAAGGCACGCTGATCGTGATCCTCGAAGGCGATGCGGGCGAAGCGAAGGCCGAAGCGCCGAAGCAGGAGCCGAAGCAGGAAGCCGCGCCGGCCGAGGCGCCGAAGCAGGCCGCCGCGCAAGCCGCGCCGGCCGCCGGCGGCGGCACGATCGAGGTGAAGGTGCCGGATATCGGCGACTTCAAGGGCATTCCGGTCATCGAGATCGGCGTGAAGGTCGGCGACAAGGTCGAGAAGGAGCAATCGCTCGTCACGCTCGAATCCGACAAGGCGACCATGGACGTGCCGAGCCCGGCCGCCGGCGTCGTCAAGGAAATCTTGGTCAAGCTCGGTGACAACGTGTCGGAAGGCACGCTGATCGTCGTGCTCGAAGGCGGCGAAGGCGCACCGGCTGCTGCCGCGCCGAAGGCCGAGGCCCCGAAGGCGGAAGCGCCGAAGGCCGCACCGGCGCAAGCCGAATCGAAGCCGGCCGCCGCCGCGCAGGCATCCGCGCCGGCGCCGGCCCCCGCTTCGAGCGGCAAGGCCAGCCATGCTTCGCCGTCGGTGCGCAAGTTCGCGCGCGAACTCGGCGTGGATGTCGGCAGCGTGGGCGGCACCGGTCCGAAGGGCCGCATCACGAAGGAAGACATCACGTCGTTCGTGAAGGGCGTGATGACGGGCCAGCGCGCACCGGCAGCCGCCGCTGCGGCGCCGGCGGGCGGTGGCGAGCTGAACCTGCTGCCGTGGCCGAAGATCGACTTCACGAAGTTCGGTCCGGTTGAAGCGCAGCCGCTTTCCCGCATCAAGAAGATCTCGGGCGCGAACCTGCATCGCAACTGGGTCATGATCCCGCACGTCACGAACAACGACGAAGCGGACATCACCGATCTCGAAGCGCTGCGCGTGCAGCTGAACAAGGAAAACGAAAAGTCCGGCGTGAAGTTCACGATGCTGGCGTTCGTGATCAAGGCCGTGGTCGCGGCGCTGAAGAAGTTCCCGAACTTCAACGCGAGCCTCGATGGCGACAACCTGATCCTCAAGCAGTACTTCCACATCGGTTTCGCGGCCGATACGCCGAACGGCCTGGTCGTGCCGGTGATTCGCGACGCGGACAAGAAGGGCCTCGCCGACATCGCCAAGGAAATGGCGGATCTGTCGAAGGCGGCCCGCGACGGCAAGCTGAAGCCGGACCAGATGCAAGGCGGCTGCTTCTCGATCTCGTCGCTGGGCGGCATCGGCGGCACGCACTTCACGCCGATCGTCAACGCGCCGGAAGTCGCGATCCTCGGCCTCTCGCGCGGTGCGATGAAGCCGGTGTGGGACGGCAAGCAGTTCGTGCCGCGTCTGACCTTGCCGATGTCGCTGTCCTACGATCACCGCGTGATCGACGGCGCGGCGGCGGCGCGTTTCAACGCATACCTCGCGTCGATCCTCGGCGATTTCCGCCGCGTGATTCTCTGATCCCCGACGGTCGCCTGGCCGGCATGCGGTGCGCTTTCGAAGCGCCGCGCGGCCGGCCGGGCGCCTCGTGCGGTCGGCGGTAGCCCATACAATCAGGGGACAGTTCATGAGTCTCATCGAAGTGAAAGTGCCGGACATCGGCGATTTCAAGGAAATTCCCGTCATCGAAGTGCTGGTGAAGGCGGGCGACACGGTCGAGAAGGAGCAATCGCTCGTCACGCTCGAATCGGACAAGGCGACGATGGATGTGCCGAGCTCGGAAGCCGGCGTCGTCAAGGAAGTGAAGGTCAAGGTCGGCGACAACGTGTCGGAAGGCACGCTGATCGTGGTGCTCGAAGGCGCAGCAGCGGCCGCGGCACCGGCCAAGGCAGCCGAAAAACCGGCCGAGAAGCCGGCGGACAAGCCTGCCGAGAAGGCCGCTCCGGCGGCAGCGCCGCAGGCGGGCAGCTACTCGGGCAGTGCCGACATCGAATGCGACATGCTCGTGCTCGGCGCCGGCCCCGGCGGCTATTCGGCAGCGTTCCGCGCGGCCGACCTCGGCATGAAGACGGTGCTGGTCGAGCGTTATGCGACGCTCGGCGGCGTGTGCCTGAACGTCGGTTGCATCCCGTCGAAGGCGCTGCTGCACACGGCGCTGGTGGTCGAGGAAGCGGCGGCGCTGGCCGATCACGGCATCTCGTTCGGCAAGCCCGAAGTCAACCTCGACAAGCTGCGCGACTTCAAGTCGGGTGTGGTCGGCAAGCTGACCGGCGGCCTGGCCGGCATGGCGAAGGCCCGCAAGGTCGAAGTCGTGACGGGCCTCGGCACGTTCGTCGATCCGTACCACATGGAAGTGCAGGGCGAAAACGGCAAGAAGGTCGTCAAGTTCAAGCAGGCGATCATCGCGGCCGGTTCGCAGCCGGTGAAGCTGCCGTTCATGCCGGAAGATCCGCGCGTGGTCGATTCGACCGGCGCGCTCGAACTGCGCCAGTTGCCCAAGCGCATGCTCGTGATCGGCGGCGGCATCATCGGCCTCGAAATGGCCACCGTCTACTCGACGCTCGGCGCCGAGATCGACGTGGTCGAAATGATGGACGGCCTGATGATGGGCGCGGACCGCGATCTCGTGAAGGTCTGGGAGAAGTACAACGCGAAGCGTTTCGGCAACGTCATGCTGAAGACGAAGACGGTGGGCGCCGAAGCGAAGGAAGACGGAATCTACGTCAAGTTCGAAGGCGAGAAGGCGCCGGCCGAAGCGCAGCGCTACGACCTGGTGCTGGTCGCCGTGGGCCGCAGCCCGAACGGCAAGAAGATCGGTGCCGACAAGGCGGGCGTGACGGTGACGGATCGCGGCTTCATCGAAGTCGACAAGCAGTTGCGCACCAACGTGCCGCACATCTTCGCGATCGGCGACATCGTCGGCCAGCCGATGCTGGCGCACAAGGCCGTGCATGAAGGCCACGTGGCAGCCGAAGCGGCGCATGGCGAGAAGTCGTATTTCGACGCGCTGCAGATTCCGTCGGTGGCCTACACCGATCCGGAAGTGGCGTGGGCCGGCAAGACCGAAGACCAGTGCAAGGCCGAAGGCATCAAGTATGGCAAGGCAGTGTTCCCGTGGGCCGCATCGGGCCGCGCGATCGCGAACGGCCGTGATGAAGGTTTCACGAAGCTGCTGTTCGACGAGGAAACGCATCGCGTGATCGGCGGCGGTATCGTCGGCCTGAACGCGGGCGACCTGATCAGCGAAGTCTGCCTCGCGGTGGAGATGGGCGCGGACGCCGAGGACATCGGCAAGACGATCCATCCGCACCCGACGCTGGGCGAATCGGTCGGGATGGCCGCCGAGTTGTACGAAGGCGTGTGTACCGACCTGCCGCCGGTGCGCAAGAAGAAGTAAGCGCCGCGTGCGTGCTCCGGCCTGCGGGCCGGGCGCGTTGCGGGCAGTACGGCCCCGTTCCGGTTCGTCCGGGCGGGGCCGTTTTCGTTGGGGCGTGCGTCAGCCGGACATGGGCGACAGGCGAAAAAAAACCGCGCGGCTGCGCGGTTTTTTCGTTACGGCCCGAGGTTCGGGGCCGCTCGACGGTGTGGCTTTGAAACTCAGGCCTTCGCAGCCGGTCGGCGTGCGGCGGCGGCCGTGGCGGCCTTCGTAGCGACGGCGGCAGCGGCGTTGAAGTTCGATTCGGCGATTTCGACCGCTTGCTTCGTGGCCTTGTGCACCGTTTCGTACGACGTGTTGACGGCGTTGATCGCCGACTTCAGCGCGGCGACAGCCGTTTCCGAACCGGCCGGGGCGTTCTTCGCGACGTTGTCGACGAGTGCCTGGACCTTGCGGTTGTGATCTTCGTACTGCGCTTCGGCAACCTTCGCGAATTCGGCTTGAGCCGACGTGGCGATGTCATACAGGTGACGACCGTAGGCCAGGGCCTTTTCAGCGGCCGGCTGGGCCAGGCTGGCTTGCAGTGCGACCAGTTCTTGCGCGTCCTTGATCGACAGCGCGCGCTGCACGTTTTCCTGGCTTTCCGCGAGCGTCGACTTCACGACTTGCACGTTCAATTCGATCAGCTTTTCGACGCTTTCGAAGGCCTTGGTCGTCAAGCCGAACAGGCTTTCGAGGTTGGCTTTCTGGGCGGCGGCGATTTGTTCCGGGGTCAGCACGGACATGTCAGGCTCCTGAATGACGATCGCGGCTAGGTGGCGATCGCGTGAGTGAATGGCTCAACTTAGAAGGCACAAACGGTATGCGATGTCTGGCGCAATGCGTTGGTGCATCGCAACAACGGTTCCCATTTTAGGGCGTCCACAGCGCTTGTCAAGCGCTATTTGTGCGCTGCACAAAATTGCAATTCTTACGGAAAAACAAAGGCTTGGATCGTTTCATATGGAATCGGTTTCGGTACGCGAACTGTCACACCGTGATCACATGTCACGTGTGCATCTGCACCATCCGAGGTCGGCGCAGATTGCGCCGGGGGCGGGGGTTTGGGGGTTTACCTCGCTCAACTCAGGTAAACCGAAACGGCAGATGGAACGTTTGCTATGCATCCCGGTCGAAAAACGCCATTCATGTGCGCGATCCAGGTTGCCGCTGTCGGGCTGGTGGCCGACCTGCTCCAAGCAGGCTGTTCCGGTTCGTGCTACAAGCTCTTTCTGTTTTCCCGCTGCAATCCGTTGTCGCGGTGCCGTTATACCGGGTATTCGGCCGGTGCCCCGTTGCAGGCAGGGTGTGGCCGCCATTGGTTTTCTCGATGGAAATGGGAGGGTGATTGCCTCAAAGCAATCAACTCTTACAATCCGGTTTAACGAAAGCCGGTAAGTGCCTAAAATTGCTTATTTTTTCTGGTTTTACTACACTTGCGGAAACCTCTCGCCGCTCTGCTCAGACCCCAATGAAAGTCTCACTGTTCTCGCCGCTGAAGATGATGCACGGCGCGGCCCTCGGCACCGCGGTGTCGGTGGCCGTCTCGATGCTCGTCGCGTCGGCCGCCGTCGTGCCTGTCGACGCGCTGGCCGCGACCGCCAAAACCCATCCATCCTCGAAAGCCGCCAAGCCTGTCGCCGCCGCGAAGGGCAAGAAGCGCACCGTCGCCGCGCAGAAGAAAACCGCGCGCGTCGCCGCCGCCGAGCCGCACAAGGGCCGCAAGCGCGTGACGCTGGCCGCCGTGCCGGGCCGCCATCACGGCGCCGTGCGCCGCGTGGCGTTCGAGCCGCGCCAGACTCAGGCTTTCGGCCTGCACGAGTCGCCCGATGCGCTCGCGCTGCGTTCGAGCGTGGCCTACGTGGTCGATCAGGGCACCTCGGAGCCGCTGTTCGACAAGAATTCGCACTCGGTGGTGCCGATCGCTTCCATTTCGAAGCTGATGACCGCGATGGTCGTGCTCGATTCGAAGGCGCCGCTCACCGAGCAGATCGAGGTCACCGATGAAGACCGCGATTACGAGAAGGGCACCGGTTCGCGACTGTCCGTGGGGTCGGTCCTGTCGCGCGAAGACATGCTGCACATCGCGCTGATGGCGTCGGAAAACCGCGCCGCGGCGGCGCTGTCGCGCTACTACCCGGGCGGTCGTCCGGCATTCATCGCGGCGATGAATGCCAAGGCGAAGGCGCTCGGCATGGCCGATACGCATTTCGAGAACTCGACGGGTCTGACGGTTCTGAACGTATCGAGCGCGCGTGACCTCGTGAAGATGATCGATGCGGCTTACCAATATCCGCTGATCCGCCGTTTCTCGACCGATCACACCTATACGGTGTTCACCGGCAAGCGTTCGCTGGTCTACAACAGCACGAATGCGCTGGTGCGCAATCCGTCGTGGGATATCGGCGTGCAGAAGACGGGCTTCATCAACGAAGCCGGCGAATGCCTCGTGATGCAGACCACCGTGCACGGCCGTCCGATCGTGATGGTGCTGCTCGATTCTTTCGGCAAATACTCGCGTACGGCCGATGCGGTGCGCGTGCGCAACTGGCTCGACGCCGGCGGCGGCGAGCGCCTGACGGCCGCCAACACGGCTACCGGCGGCACCTGATCGCTCATCTGCTTCGCCATGAAAAAGCCCCGCAGTTGCGGGGCTTTTGCTTTGGAAGGCGTGCCGCCTTCAGACCGATTTCGCGAATGCCGGGCTTTCCGGTTCCTTCGGCGGCCGGTAGCCGAGCGATTCGGAAATCGTCAGCGCGGTATGACTGACCTGGCCGAGCCACGCGTCCTGCAGGCGGTCGGCCGGTGCCGACAGCGACAGCCCGGCCACCAGCTTGCCCGAATCGTCGTAGATGCCGGCCGCGATGCAGCGCACGCCCAGCTCGAGCTCCTCGTTGTCGCGCGCACACGATTGCTGGCGCACGATCGACAGCTCGCGTTCGAGCTTGCCCAGATCGGTGATGCTGTTCTGCGTATGGCCGGACAGGCCGGTGCGCGTGGCGTAGGCGCGCACGCGGGTGGTTTCGTCGGCCGCCAGGAACAGCTTGCCGACCGAGGTCAGGTGCAGCGGCGCGCGGCCGCCGATCGCCCGCACCACCTGCATGCCCGAGCGCTCGGAATAGGCGCGCTCGATATACACGATCTCGTCACCCTGACGCACCGACAGATTGACGGTCTGCCCGGTCGTGCGATGCAGTTCGCGCATGGGCATCAGCGCCGCGTCACGCACCGACAGGCGGGCCTTCACGAGATTGCCGAGTTCGAGCAGGCGCATGCCGAGCCGATAGGTGCCGGGGTCGGAGCGGTCGACGAGGCGGCAGGTCACCATGTCGTTGAGAATGCGGTGCGCCGTGGACGGATGCAGCTCCGTGCGCAGGGCAAGCTCCTTCAAACTGACCGGGTCGCTGTGGTCGGCGAGGGCGTCGAGCAGCCGCATCATGCGTTCGATCACCTGGATCGACGTCTTCGGGTCCGGAGTCGGAGTGCTCATCGTGAAAAATCAGTTGACCTGTCAAGCGGTGAGGAGCCGATTGTATCTCGTATGGTGAAAAAAGCGAACGCCGTTCGAGGAGAGGCTCGGAACGGGACGCGGGCCGTGTTTTCACCGATTCGGGGCGGCCGGCGTTGGTCTGGCGCGCCGAACCACGGATAATGAGCGACGTTTTCTGGAAGGAGCCGCCATGCGAGTCGGATTGTTCGTTACCTGTCTTATCGATCTGATGCGGCCCGAAATCGGGTTTTCCGCGCTGAAATTGATCCGCGAAGCCGGCTTCGAGGTGGACGTGCCGCCTGCGCAAACCTGCTGCGGCCAGCCCGCCTACAACTCGGGCGAGCGCGCCCTCGCGCGCGATCTGGCCGAAAAGACGCTGCGCGAATTCGAGCCGTTCGATTACGTGGTGGTGCCGTCCGGTTCGTGCGGCGGCATGATCCGCGTGCACTATGGCGACCTGTTCCGCGACGATCCCGATCTGATGACGCGCTTTGGCCGGCTGCGCGAGCGCACCTACGAACTGACCGATTTCCTGCTCAACGTGGCCAAGGTGGCGCTGCCGCTCGGCGAATTCACCGGCCCCGTCACGTATCACGATGCCTGCTCGGGCTTGCGTGAACTCGGCGTCAAGGCGCAGCCGCGCGCGCTGCTCGCGCAACGCGGTGTGGACGTTGTCGAGATGAAGGATTGCGAGCACTGCTGCGGCTTCGGTGGCACGTTTGCCGTCAAGTACGGCGATATTTCCACCGCGATCGTCGACGAAAAATGCGCCAACGTGCAGGCCAGCGGCGCGCGCACCGTGGTGCTCGGCGATCTCGGCTGCATCCTCAATATCGAAGGGCGACTGCGACGCACCGGCGACCGCGACACGCGCGTGTTGCACGTCGCGCAGGTGCTTGCCGGCGATCTGTAAGCGCTGTTTTTCGTTCCCCGTTACCTTTGCCGCCAGCCGAACCAGCCAGCCATGCAAGTCCAATCGATGCAGTTCAAGGCGCGCGCGGGCCAGAAGCTCGCCGATCAGCGCCTCCAGCAGAACCTCAAGAAACTGTCTACCAAGTTCGTGTCGGCGCGCGCCGAATCGCTTGAACAAATCGATTTTCCGGCCACGCGCGCCGCGCTGAAGGCGCGCCGCAACCGCGCGCTCGAGCATCTCGACGTCTGGCTCGAAGCGTTCGAGCGTGAGGCCACGCGGCGCGGCACCACGGTGCTGTTCGCCGAATCGATGGCCGACGCGGCGAAGCTGGTGGCCGATATCGCCCGGCGCCACGACGTGAAGAAGGTCATCAAGACCAAGTCGATGGTGTCCGAGGAAATGCGCATCAACGCGGTGCTGGCCGAGATGGGCGTGCAGTCGGTCGAGACCGATCTGGGCGAATACATCCTGCAGATCAACGACAACGAGGCGCCGAGCCACATCATCGCGCCGGTGGTGCACAAGGATCGCGACGAGATCGCCGACCTGTTCGCGCGCACCCACGACCGGCCGCGCCTGACCGAGATCCCGGCCATGACGCGCGAAGCACGCGAGGTGCTGCGTCCGCATTTCCTCGGCGCCGACATGGGGCTGACCGGCGGCAATTTCGTGGTGGCCGAAACCGGCTCGGTGGCGCTCGTGACGAACGAGGGCAACGAAGGCATGTGCACGGTCATGCCGCGTGTGCACGTGGCCGTGACCGGCATCGAGAAGGTGCTGCCGACGCTGGAGGATCTCGCCACGGCGATGCGCCTGCTGCCGCGCTCGGCCACCGGCCAGAAAACCTCCAACTATTTCTCGCTGCTGACCGGCCCGCGCGGCCCGCAGGACGAGGACGGCCCCGAACACAACTACGTGGTGCTGGTCGACGGCGGGCGCACCGGCCTGCTGGGCGGCGAATTCCAGGACATGCTGCGCTGCATCCGCTGCGGCGCCTGCATGAACCATTGCCCGGTGTATCAGAAGGTCGGTGGTCACGCCTATGGGTGGGTCTATCCGGGGCCGATGGGTTCGGTGCTGACGCCGAGCTACGTCGGGCTCGACCGCGCGCTCGATTTGCCGCAGGCGGCCACGCTGTGCGGCGAGTGCGACAGTGTTTGCCCGGTCGGCATCCCGCTGTCGGGCCTGCTGCGCACGCTGCGCGAAAAGCAGGTGGAGCGTGGGCTGCGGCCGTGGCGCGAGCGCGCGGCGCTGGCGGTGTGGGGCTTCACGGTGCGCCGGCCGCTGCTGTACGGCCTCGCGACCAAGCTCGCGGTGCGGATTCTCGAACGCGTCGGCGGCGACAAGCCTTCGGGCCGCGGCATCGCGAAACTGCCGTTCGCGGCCGGCTGGACCGACACGCGCGACCTGCCGACCCCCACCGGCCGCACGTTCCGCGAGTTGTACGCCGCGTCGAAGACGCACATCGGTTAATTCAAAGCAGGGCGGGGCGCGTTGATGGGAACGTGGTGGACATTGCAGATAGCGAGTGACTGTTCGCCGCACGACAACACTGCGTTCGCTATTTGATGGTTTATCTCAATAGGTGCGATCTATAGAATAGGTTCTGTCAATGTCGAACATTGGATTCGACAGGCTTGAACCGGAGGTCGCATCATGAGAAAGACAATATCGATCTACTGGCCGCTCGCGATCATCGTCCCGCTTGCCGCCGCCGCCTATCTGTACGCGTCGAACGCCGCGCGCCCCAGCGAAACACAACCGATCGCGCAGGTGTCGGCGGAACTGGCTCGCACGGTGTCGTTCGGGCTGGTGGGCGATGTGCCCGACGCCGCGTCGGGTGCGCCGATCGCAGCGGTAAAGTCGCTGTAAGCCATGCCGAGCTGGGCTGCCACGGGACTCGAAGCGCGCCTGTATAATGGCGCGCTTTCTGTTTTCGCGGCCATTTGCCGCCTTCCGGCCGCACGATGAAACCCGCCTCGATCTGCTTCGTCT
>NZ_BAAILN010000030.1:171027-177474 GCF_054589155.1 Burkholderia sp. 3C | reverse complement strand
GGCGTGATGCGCCGGCAGGTCAACGCGGCGGGCCTCGATCACGTGATCGAGGTCGATTCGGCCGGCACCGGCGACTGGCATGTCGGCGAAGCGCCCGATGCGCGGGCGCGCCAGGCTGCGGAACAGCGCGGTTACGACCTGTCGGCGCTGCGCGCGCGGCAGGTGAGCGCAGCCGATTTCGCGCGTTTCGATCTGCTGCTCGCGATGGACGAGGCGAATCTGGCCGAATTGCAGCGCCGCAGCCCGCCCGAGCATCGACACAAGGTCCGCCTGCTGATGGCGTTCGCAGGCGACGCGAATGAGCGTGAAGTGGCCGACCCTTATTTTGGCGGCGCAGCCGGGTTCGAGCGCGTGCTCGACCAGTGCGAGCGTGCCTGCGCGGGGTTGCTCGCCGATCTGCGCGGCCGCGCGAGCGCTTGATCCGGCGGTTGCCACGTTTCTGAAGCGTTCACTGAATCCCCTTCCCCGGACAGGGATACTTGACTAAAAGCGTCAGATATTTATACTTGACCAAAATCGTCAAGATTGCTGTCCCCTACGACTATGAGACTCACTACGAAAGGCCGTTTCGCCGTCACGGCGATGATCGATTTGGCACTGCGTCAGGAGCAGGGGCCGGTGACGCTTGCAGGCATCAGCCAGCGCCAGCGGATCTCGCTCTCGTACCTGGAGCAACTGTTCGGCAAGCTGCGTCGGCACGAGATCGTCGAATCGGTCCGCGGGCCGGGCGGCGGCTACAATCTTGCGCGCCGCGCGGCGGATGTCACGGTGGCCGACATCATCATCGCGGTCGACGAACCGCTCGACGCGACGCAATGCGGCGGCAAGGGCACGTGCGAAGGCACCAAGCAGCCCGACGGCCATTGCATGACGCACGAGCTGTGGTCGACGCTCAACCAGAAAATGGTCGAATACCTCGATTCGGTGTCGCTGCAGGATCTCGTCGATCAGCAGCGCGCTCGCGAGGGGGCGCCCGCCGTGCTGCGCGATCGCCGCGCGCCGGAACCGGCTGCACCCGTCGAGCCCGTGCGCGCGATGCCGCTCGGGCCGAACTCGGTGTTCAACATCGCGAGTTCCTGACGCCCGCACGCCGTGGCGCCAGATCCAGCATTTAAAAAGAATGTCCCTGCATTGAACGAATACCCGGAGCGACAGATGAACAACCCTACTCCTCACCTGCCCATCTACATGGACTACAGCGCGACGACCCCGGTCGATCCGCGCGTGGTCGACAAGATGGTGCCGTATCTGCGTGAGCAGTTCGGCAACCCCGCATCGCGCAGCCATGCTTACGGCTGGGATGCGGAGCGCGCAGTCGAAGAAGCGCGCGAGCAGGTGGCGGCGCTGGTCAACGCGGACCCGCGCGAAATCATCTGGACGTCGGGCGCGACCGAGTCGGACAACCTGGCGATCAAGGGTGCGGCGCACTTCTACCAAGGCAAGGGCAAGCACATCATCACGGTGAAGACCGAGCACAAGGCCGTGCTCGATACCTGCCGCGAACTCGAACGCGAAGGCTTCGAGGTCACGTATCTCGACGTCAAGGCCGACGGCCTGATCGATCTGGACGTGTTCAAGGCCGCGCTGCGCGCCGACACGATCCTGGTGTCGGTCATGCACGTGAACAACGAAATCGGCGTGGTGCAGGACATCGCGACGATCGGCGAAATCTGCCGCGAAAAGGGCATCGTTTTCCACGTGGATGCAGCCCAATCCACCGGCAAGGTCGCGATCGATCTGGCCACGCTGAAGGTCGACCTGATGTCGTTCTCGGCGCACAAGACGTACGGTCCGAAGGGCATCGGCGCGCTGTACGTGCGCCGCAAGCCGCGCGTGCGCATCGAAGCGCAGATGCACGGCGGCGGTCACGAACGCGGCATGCGCTCGGGCACGCTGGCGACGCACCAGATTGCCGGCATGGGCGAGGCGTTCCGCATCGCACGCGAGGAAATGGCGGTCGAGAACGAGCGCGTGCGCGCGCTGCGCGACAAGCTGCTGCGCGGCCTTTCGCAGATCGAGGAAACCTACGTGAACGGCGACATGGAGCAGCGCGTCCCGCACAACCTGAACATCAGCTTCAACTTCGTCGAGGGCGAATCGCTGATCATGGCGATCAAGGACGTGGCCGTGTCGTCGGGCTCGGCCTGCACGTCGGCCTCGCTGGAGCCGTCCTACGTGCTGCGCGCGCTGGGCCGCAACGATGAACTGGCGCACAGCTCGATCCGCTTCACGGTCGGCCGTTTCACGACCGAGCAGGACGTCGATTACGTGATCAACCTGCTGCAGGGGAAGATCGCCAAGCTGCGCGATCTGTCGCCGCTCTGGGAAATGCACAAGGACGGCGTCGATCTGTCGACGATCGAGTGGGCCGCACATTGAACGAAGGTCGCGCGGCCGGTGCCGCGCACACGCAACGTATCAAGGAGTCATCATGTCTTACAGCACCAAGGTTCTGGATCACTACGAAAACCCGCGTAACGTCGGCTCGTTCGAGAAGGATGACGATGCGGTCGGCACCGGCATGGTCGGCGCGCCGGCTTGCGGCGACGTGATGAAGCTGCAGATTCGCGTCGGCGCCGATGGCCTGATCGAAGATGCCAAGTTCAAGACCTACGGCTGCGGTTCGGCCATCGCCTCGAGCTCGCTCGTGACGGAATGGGTCAAGGGCAAGACGCTCGACCAGGCGCTGGCCATCAAGAACACGCAGATCGCCGAAGAGCTGGCGCTGCCGCCGGTGAAGATCCACTGCTCGATCCTGGCCGAAGACGCGATCAAGGCGGCCGTGGCCGACTATCGCAAGCGTCACGACGCCACGGCCGAAGACGGCCAGGCTGCTGCCTGAGCGTACCCACGCTTCAGGCTCACGACACGCGGTACGCCGCCCGCGCCCCGGGCGCGGCGGCGGGGTTCATCGAGGAAGACGCCTGCGAGTGGCGCGGGCGACCAGGAACATCATGGCAATCACACTGACCGAAAAAGCAGCGCAACACGTTCAGAAGTACCTGACGCGACGCGGCAAGGGGCTGGGCCTGCGGCTCGGCGTGCGCACGACCGGCTGCTCGGGCCTCGCGTACAAGCTCGAATACGTCGACGACGTGGCGGGCGAAGATCAGGTGTTCGAGAGCCACGGCGTGAAGGTCGTGGTCGATCCGAAGAGCCTCGCCTACATCGACGGCACCGAGCTCGATTTCGCGCGCGAGGGCTTGAACGAAGGCTTCAAGTTCAACAACCCGAACGTGAAGGACGAGTGCGGCTGCGGCGAGTCGTTCCGCATCTGACCCGGTTCCGCTCGATGCGGGCGACAGGCGGCACTGGCCGCCTTTTTCTTGTGCGGCTCGCGCCGCTCTCACGATCAGGTTGGAACGCACCGCGATGATTTCGCTGAAAGACAGCTTCTTCGAACTCTTTCATCTGCCGACGCAGTTCGCGCTCGACGCTGGTGCGCTCGATACCGCCTATCGCACCGTGCAGTCGCAGGTGCACCCGGATCGCTTCGCCGCGGCCGGCGACGCGCAAAAGCGCATCGCGATGCAATGGGCCACGCGCGCGAACGAGGCCTATCAAACGCTGCGCGACCCGTTGAAGCGGGCGATCTATCTGCTGTCGCTGCGCGACGTCGATGTCGGCGCGGAGAACAACACGGCGATGGAGCCAGCGTTCCTGATGCAGCAGATGGAATGGCGCGAGGCGATCGAGGATGCGGCCGGCGCGAAGAACGTCGACGCGCTCGACGCGCTGCTCGGCGAGTTGCGCGACGAAAAGCGCGCGCGGCTCGACAAGCTCGCGGCGCTGCTCGACAGCGGTTCGAACCAGGGCGCGGCCGAAGCCGTGCGGCAACTGATGTTCATCGAGCGTGTCGCCGCCGAAGTGGCCACGCAGATCGAGCGTCTCGAAGACTAACCGCGCACGCGCCGCGATCCGTCGCGGTGCGCGCGTTGCAAGCGGGGCGATGCGCCCCTCACCGATAAAACCGATGGCTTTACTGCAAATCTCCGAACCCGGCATGGCGCCCGCGCCGCATCAGCGGCGCCTCGCAGTCGGCATCGATCTCGGCACGACCAATTCGCTGGTTGCCTCGGTGCGCAACAGCGTGCCCGAAGTGCTGCCCGACGACGAAGGCCGCATGTTGCTGCCGTCCGTGGTCCGCTATCTCGAGAAGGGCGGCCGCCGCATCGGCTACGCCGCGAAGGACGCGGCGGCCAGCGATCCGCGCAACACGATCGTGTCGGTCAAGCGCTTCATGGGCCGTGGCAAGGCCGAGGTCGAGCACGCGGCCAACGCGCCGTACGATTTCGTCGATGCGCCGGGCATGGTGCAGATCCGCACGATCGACGGCGTCAAGAGCCCGGTCGAGGTATCGGCCGAGATTCTGGCGACGCTGCGCCAGCGCGCCGAAGATACGCTCGGCGACGACCTGGTCGGCGCGGTCATCACGGTGCCCGCCTACTTCGACGACGCGCAGCGCCAAGCCACCAAGGACGCCGCGCGTCTGGCCGGGCTGAACGTGTTGCGCCTGTTGAACGAACCGACCGCGGCCGCGATCGCCTACGGGCTCGACAACGGTTCGGAAGGCCTGTTTGCCGTCTACGACCTGGGCGGCGGCACGTTCGACCTGTCGATCCTGAAGTTGACCAAGGGCGTGTTCGAGGTGCTGGCGGCCGGTGGCGATTCGGCGCTCGGCGGCGACGATTTCGACCACGCGCTGTTCGCGCACGTGCTGGCGAACGCCGGCATCGAGCGCGTGGCCCTGTCGGCCGAAGACGTGCGTGCGCTGCTCGACCGCTCGCGTGTCGTCAAGGAAGCGCTGACCGATGCGCCGCAGGCCGCGTTCGAACTGACGCTGTCGACCGGCACCGTGATCGCGCAAACCATCACGGCCGATACGTTCGCCACGCTGGTCGAACCGCTCGTTTCGCGCACGCTGTCGCCCACCCGCAAGGCGCTGCGCGATGCGCAGGTCACGCCGGCCGACATCAAGGGTGTGGTGTTGGTGGGCGGCGCGACGCGCATGCCGGTGATCCGCGCGGCGGTCGAACGCTTCTTCGGCCAGCCGCCGCTCGTCAATCTCGATCCCGATCAGGTGGTCGCGCTCGGCGCGGCCGTGCAGGCCGACCTGCTGGCCGGCAACCGCGCGAACGGCGACGACTGGCTGCTGCTCGACGTGATCCCGCTGTCGCTCGGCGTCGAAACGATGGGTGGCCTGGTCGAGAAGATCATCCCCCGCAATTCGACCATTCCCGTCGCACGCGCGCAGGAATTCACGACCTTCAAGGACGGCCAGACGGCGATGGCGATCCACGTCGTGCAGGGCGAGCGCGAACTGGTTGCCGATTGCCGCTCGCTCGCGCGTTTCGAGCTGCGCGGCATTCCGCCGATGACGGCTGGCGCGGCGCGGATTCGCGTGACCTATCAGGTCGATGCGGATGGGCTGCTGTCGGTGTTCGCACGCGAGCAGCATTCGGGCGTCGAGGCGTCGGTGGTGGTCAAGCCGTCGTACGGCCTGGCCGACGACGACGTCGCCAAGATGCTCGAAGACAGCTTCAAGACGGCCGACATCGACATGCGCGCCCGCGCGCTGCGCGAAGCGCAGGTCGAAGCGCAACGCGTGGTCGAGGCGACCGAGGCGGCGCTGGTGGTCGATCCCGACCTGCTGGACGACGACGAGCGCGCCGCGATCGACACGTTGATCGCCGCGCTGCGCGCGCTCACGGGCGGCGACGACACCGACGCGATCGACGCGGCGACCAAGGCACTGGCCGAGGGCACCGACGAATTCGCGGCACGGCGCATGGACAAGAACATCCGCCGCGCGCTCAAGGGCCGCAAGCTCGACGAGATCTGAGAACGAACGGCATCGTGCCCCCGGGCGCGATGCGTGACGGCGCGCCCCGCGCGCCATTGACGAATCACGGAACCAACATGCCCCAACTCGTAGTTTTGCCCCACGTCGAACTGTGCCCGGATGGCGCGGTGATCGATGCGACGCCCGGCAAGAGCATCTGCGACAACCTGCTCGATAACGGCATCGAGATCGAGCACGCCTGCGAGAAATCGTGCGCCTGCACGACCTGCCACGTGATCGTGCGCGAAGGCTTCAACGATCTGACGCCGTCCGAAGAAGACGAGGACGACCTGCTCGACCGCGCCTGGGGCCTGGAGCCGCAGTCGCGCCTGTCGTGCCAGGCGATCGTCGAGGAGAATTCGGATCTCGTCGTCGAGATTCCGAAGTACACGATCAATCACGCCAAAGAAAATCACTGACCCGTTACGGAATCAGGAGGTGCGACGATGAAATGGACCGATTCGCGCGCGATTGCCATCGCGCTGGCCGACAAGTTTCCCGATGTGGATCCGAAGACGATCCGCTTCACCGATCTGCACCAGTGGGTGCTCGATCTCGACGGTTTCGACGATGCGCCCGACCGCTCGGGCGAGAAGATCCTCGAA
>NZ_BAAILN010000030.1:129841-170866 GCF_054589155.1 Burkholderia sp. 3C | reverse complement strand
GCCGTCAACCGGCCGTTTTGCATTCGGGCGCCGTGGCACCGTGAGGGTGGTGCCTGCGAGATCAGCCTGCCGCCAGCGTGCCCCGTTCGATATGGACGCGCTCGCCCTGGCCGAACGGCGGCGGATTGCGGTACGTGAAGGTGCGTTCCGCGCCGCTCTGCATGCGCACGCGGACGTGGTACGCGGTTTCGCTGCGCAGGTGCTTTTCAACCGAATTGCCGGCCAGGCCACCGCCGAGCGCGCCGACGATGGTCATCGCGGTGCGGCCGCCGCCGCTGCCGAACTGGTTGCCGAGCAGGCCGCCCGCGGCGGCGCCGCCCACCGCACCGAGCCCGGTGCCGTGTCCTTCCGTTCGCGTTTCGGTGATCGCGACCACGGTGCCGCACGTGTGGCAGATCGCGGCCTGCGGTTGGGCGGGCTGTTGCGCGTATTGCGGCGGCTGCGGCGCGGCCGACGGTTCGGCTTGCGCGGGCGCGCGGGCTGCCGCGACGGGCGCCACCGCTTGCGTAGGCTGGCCGGCTTGCTGCGCCTGCAGCGTGGCGGGGCCGTTGGCCGTATTGTTGGCTGCACCGCTGGCGGGCGCGGCCGTGTCGACTGCTGCCGGCGGCGTGGATGCCGATGGCGAGCCGCCCGCTTTCGGCAGTACGCCGGTAATGGCGGCGGTGGCGGCCAGGCTGGCGACGATCACTGCACCGGCGGCCGTGGCGACGAGCGGATGCAGGCGCTTGCGTGGTGGTTCGGTAGCGGGTGTGCGGTTCGGGTTGAGGTTGTCCATGTCGGCTCTCCAGCGCACTTCGTGTGCGTTATTTTCTGTCGATGAGTGTCGATCATTCCGACCGGTGCCGGCGTATCAAGATGTAACGATTACCGCTGGCCGGCTCGTGTGGGTGCGGTGAGGAGGCGGGGCGGTCGCTGTTCCGCGGCGAGGTGCGGGCACGTCAGCGGAGAAATTTTACGTGCCGTTACAAAACTGTCGATCGCAAGGAAGGCGAAACGAGACGGCGGGGAGGCGGGGGAGGGCCACGGCGAACGCGCGGCCCGAGGCAAGGCGGAATGTACGGTACATGCCGGCCGTGGGCACACCCACCGGCCGGCATCGTCAGCTCGCTCAGTCTTCGCGGCGCAGGTGCGGGAACAGCAGCACGTCGCGGATCGTCGGGCTGTCGGTCAGCAGCATCACGAGGCGGTCGATGCCGACGCCGCAGCCGCCCGTCGGGGGCATGCCGTATTCGAGCGCGCGGATGTAATCGGCGTCGAAGTACATCGCTTCCTCGTCGCCCGCATCCTTCTGGTCGACCTGCTTCTTGAAGCGCGCGGCCTGATCTTCCGGATCGTTCAGCTCCGAGAAGCCGTTGGCGATTTCGCGGCCCGTCATGAACAGCTCGAAGCGCTCGGTGATGCCCGGCACCGTGTCCGATTCGCGTGCGAGCGGCGACACCTCGACCGGGTAGTCGATGATGTAGGTCGGTTCCCACAGTTGCGATTCGGCGGTTTCCTCGAACAGCGCCAGATGCAGCGAGCCGATGCCGGCGTTCAGGAAGGCCGGCTGGCCGACATCCACGCCGAAGCGCTTCAGCTCGGTGCGCAGGAACGCCACGTCGGCCAGTTGGGCATCGGTGTAGTCGGGCGCGTACTTCTGGATCGCCTGCGTGATGGTCAGGCGATGGAACGGCTTGGCGAGGTCGAGCTCGCGGCCCTGATACTGGATGGTGGCGGTGCCGAGCGAGTCGATCGCGGCCTGGCGGATCACCTGCTCGGTGAAATCCATCAGCCAGCGGTAGTCGGTGTAGGCCGCGTAGAACTCCATCATCGTGAATTCCGGATTGTGGCGCGGCGACACGCCCTCATTGCGGAAATTCCGGTTGATTTCGAACACGCGCTCGAAGCCGCCCACGACCAGCCGCTTCAGGTAAAGCTCCGGTGCGATCCGCAGGAACATCTGCATGTCGAGCGCGTTGTGGTGCGTGACGAACGGCTTGGCCGTCGCGCCGCCCGGGATCGGATGCAGCATCGGCGTTTCGACTTCCATGAAGTCGGCATCGGCCATGAACTTGCGGATCGACGCGATCGCCTTGGTGCGCGCACGGAACGTGTTGCGTGTTTCGGGCGACACGATCAGGTCGACATAGCGCTGGCGGTAGCGCGTTTCCTGGTCGGCGAGGCCGTGGAACTTGTCGGGAAGCGGGCGCAGCGCCTTCGACAGCAGGCGCAGCTCCACGCACTTGACCGACAGCTCGCCCTTGTTGGTGCGGAACAGCACGCCGCGCGCGGCCACGATGTCGCCGAGGTCCCACTTCTTGAAGGCGTCGTAGGTTTCGGCGCCGACATCGGCCGGCGTGACGAAGAACTGGATCTGGCCCGAGCCGTCCTGCACGGTGGCGAACGCGGCCTTGCCCATCACGCGCTTGAGCATCATCCGGCCGGCCAGCTTGACTTCGAGTGCCTTGGCTTCGAGTGCCTCCTTGTCGTCGCCCGCGTAGCCCGATTGCAGATCGGCGGCGTGGTGCGTCGGCTGGAAATCGTTCGGATAGGCGACGCCCTGCTCGCGCAGCGCGCGCAGCTTCTCGCGGCGCTCGGCCATGATCTGGTTTTCGTCGGTCGCGGGCGCGGCCTGCTGCGGTTGGGTCGGTTCGGTCATGATGGTCGGAATTCGGTGGGTAACACGGGTGCGGCGCGTGACAGGTGCGGCGAGTGCTGCGAGTGCGGCAACTCGGTCGGGCCGGTGCTGCGGGTGCGTCCGGCTGGCCGGGCGCGGGGGCCGCGGCGATCGCGCGAGGCGCGGTGTCGCCGCGTGGGGCGGGCGGCGCGAGGCCGCCCTGACGATCAGACGCCCTGTTTCAGGCTGGCGCCGATGAAATCGTCGAGATCGCCGTCCAGCACGGCGCGGGTGTTGCTCATTTCGACGTTGGTGCGCAGATCCTTCACGCGGCTCTGGTCGAGCACGTAGGAGCGGATCTGGTGGCCCCAGCCCACGTCCGTCTTGCTCGATTCGAGCTTGTCCTGCTCGGCCTGGCGCTTGCGCATTTCGGCTTCGTACAGGCGCGACTTCAGCATCGCCATCGCTTCGGCGCGGTTGCGGTGCTGCGAGCGGTCGTTCTGGCACTGCACCACGATGCCGGACGGCATGTGCGTGATACGCACCGCGGAATCGGTCTTGTTGATGTGCTGACCGCCCGCGCCCGACGCGCGATAGGTGTCGATGCGGAGATCGGCCGGGTTCACGTCGATCTCGACCGAATCGTCGATTTCCGGATAGACGAACACCGACGAGAACGACGTGTGGCGGCCGCCCGACGAATCGAACGGCGACTTGCGCACGAGGCGGTGAATGCCCGTTTCGGTGCGCAGGAAGCCGTAGGCGTAGTCGCCCGTGACCTTGATCGTGGCGTTCTTGATGCCGGCCACGTCGCCGTCGGATTCTTCCAGCACTTCGGTCTTGAAGCCCTTGCGCTCGCAGTAGCGCAGGTACTGGCGCAACAGCATCGACGCCCAGTCGCAAGCCTCGGTACCGCCGGCGCCGGCCTGGATGTCGATGAAGCAGTTGTTCGGATCGGCCGGGTTCGAGAACATCCGGCGGAATTCGATTTCCGAGACGCGCTTCTCGAGTGCGGCGGCGTCGCTTTCGCTGCCGACGAGGGTGTCTTCGTCGTCTTCCTCGCGGGCGAGATCGAACAGATCGCTGGCGTCGCCGAGATCGTTATCGAGCGCGGTCAGCGTCATCACGACGCCTTCCAGCGATTTCTTCTCGCGGCCGAGTGCCTGGGCGTTCTTCGAATCGTTCCAGACGTTCGGATCTTCGAGTTCCTTGTTGACTTCGGCTAGACGTGCAGACTTGACGTCGTAGTCAAAGATACCCCCGTAGCTCGCCTGCGCGCCGGCGCAGGTCTGCTAGAGAGCTTTCGATCGCGTTGAGGCGTTCCGCTTCCATGTGATGATCGCTTTTTCGGCTTCGTGAAAAGGCGAAATTATAGCCGATCGGGCGGCCCCTCCGGTTGGCCAGGCGGGGCTGCCGTGCGGCGGGCGGGCTGCGGAAGGTGTGGAAATGAGCGACGGATCGATGGCGAGCCGGCGATGAATCGGCGGCCGGCGGGCGCTGCGGCGGGCAGGGCGGCCCGCCGCGCCGCTTCAGGCGGCGTGCTCGACGATCAGTTGCACGCGCGTGACGCCGTTCCAGGTATCGCTCGCCAGCCGGTAGGCGACGGTCGCGCGCGCCGGCAGCGGCTCGGTGTGGTTGAACCAGATCGCGCCGAAGCGCTGGCGGCCGCGCAGCAGTTGCAGTTTCAGGTGCTTGTCCTTGACCAGCGCCTGCGAGGCCACCTCGAATTCTCCCGAAAACAGCGGGGCCGGAAAGCCCTGGCCCCAGACGGCAGCATCGATCAGCTCGACGAACTGCGGCGTGAAGTACGCATCCTCCAGGTCGCCGTCGGTTTCGACCACGCGCGCGAGCGTGTCGGCCGACAGCCATTCGCGCGCCACCGCCTCGAACGCGGCGGCGAAGCGCGGCACCTTGTCGGTTTCGAGCGTGACGCCGGCCGCCATCGCGTGGCCGCCGAACGTGACGAGCAGATCCGGCTCGCGCTTCGAGACCAGATCGAGCGCGTCGCGCAGATGGAAGCCCGGGATCGAGCGGCCGGAGCCCTTGACGCGCGCGCCGCTCTCGTCGGCATGCGCGAACGTGAACGACGGGCGGTGGAACTTCTCCTTGAGCCGGCCGGCGACGATGCCGATCACGCCCTGGTGCCACTCGGGATTGAACAGCACGATGGTGGCCGCCTCGGCCGGATCGACGCTCGCCAGGTCGGCCAGCGCCTGCTGCTGCATGCCGGCCTCGATCTCGCGGCGCTCGCGGTTCATGGTGTCGAGCTGCTGCGCCAGGTCCCAGGCGCGGCCGACGTCGTCGGTGGTCAGGCATTCGATGCCGAGCGACATGTCCGACAGGCGGCCGGCCGCGTTCAGGCGCGGCCCGAGGCCGAAGCCCAGGTCGAAGCCCGAGGCGCTGCGCGCCTCGCGCGCGGCGGCGCGGAACAGCGCGGCGATGCCGGGCTGCATGCGGCCGTTGCGGATTCGCTGCAGGCCCTGTGCGACCAGCACGCGGTTGTTGCCGTCGAGGCGCACCACGTCGGCCACGGTGCCGAGCGCGACCAGGTCGAGCAGGCCGTCGAGGCGCGGCTCCGGGCGCGCCTCGGTGAATGCGCCGCGGCGGCGCAGTTCGGCGCGCAGCGCGAGCAGCACATAGAACATCACGCCCACGCCGGCAATGTGCTTGCTCGGGAACGTGCAGCCCGGCTGGTTCGGATTGACGATGGCGCGCGCATCCGGCAGCGTCGCGCCGGGCAGGTGGTGATCGGTCACCAGCACGTCGATGCCGAGCGCGTTGGCGGCGGCCACGCCGTCGACGCTGGCGATGCCGTTGTCCACCGTGATCAGCAGGTCCGGCTTGCGCGCGGCGGCGAGCTTGACGATTTCGGGCGTCAGGCCGTAGCCGTATTCGAAGCGGTTCGGCACCAGGTAATCGATGCTCGCGCCGAGCATGCGCAAGCCGCGCACGGCCACCGCGCAGGCGGTGGCGCCGTCGCAGTCGTAGTCGGCCACCACCAGCATCCGCTTGCGCGCGTCGAGTGCATCGGCCAGCAGCACGGCGGCCTCCTCGCAGCCCTTCAGGCTGGCGGGCGGCACGAGGCGGGCCAGCGCCGTTTCGATGTCCTCGGGGCAGGTGACGCCGCGCGCCGCGTACAGGCGCGCGAGAACTGGATGCAGGCCGTGGCGGGCCAGGGCTTCGGTGTCGGCGGGCGAGGCCGAGCGGGTGACGAGTCGGGTCATGCGCTTGCGTTTTCGAACAGGGAGGCGAGCGCGCGGCGTCGCCAGAATTTGCGGAGATCGCCGCGCGTGGCGGCGAGCGTCGTGGCGCTGGTGTCGCCGCACAGCGTGAAGCTCAGTTCGCGCACCCGGCCCGCGCGCAGTGCCTCGAGCGCCGGGGCGAACCAGTCGCGTTCGAGCGCGTCGAGCGCGTCGCGCCAGCGGTACCAGTCCTGCTGGATGAACGGGACGGTCAGCGTGTCCAGCTCGATCAGCGTGGCGCGTGCGTCGTCGTTATCGGCATGGTTGGCGGCCAGGGCATCGAACGTGGCCGGCGGCGCATCGGCGGGCGCCTGCGCGGCGAGCGCCAGCCCGCGCGTGGCGCAGGCCGTGGACAGCACGCGCGCGAACGGGCTGCGCACCGGCCGCAGCGTGCCCTGGCCGTGAAACCAGATCGAATTCGCGCTGAACTGGCGGCGCGCCTCGCGCGCGTCGTTCACCGCGTGGCCGAACCAGGCCATCTGCACTTCGTTCTGCAGCTTCATCCAGAGGCGCGAGCGTTCGCCCGTGCGGGCCTCGTGCGGCAGCCAGATCTCGATGTTGCGGCCGCTCGCGCGCAGCGGTGCGGCCCCGGCCAGTTCGGCCAGCGAGGCACTGGAGACATACCAGCGTTTCGGATGGGGCGCCTGCATGCGCACGCCCAGCTCCTCGATCAGCGGGCGCGCCACGTCGAGCAGCGCGGCGGCTTCGGCGTCGGCCAGGTCGAGCGAGGACGGATCGATCAGCACCAGGTGGTCGGTCGCGATCTGCACGTGCACCGGCTCGATGCAGGCCCACGGCGCGTCGCCGGGCGTGCCGCCGTCGGCGAGCAGCATGTAGGGGGCGAGCGGGGCGTCGTCGGTCTGGCCGTCGATCGCGCCGAAGCGCTGGGCCAGCCAGCGTTCGTGCGGCAGCGTGCGCTGGAAATCTTCGCCGGCGATGCGTTCGACCAGGCGCGCGCGGGCCAGCAGCGCGCTCAGCGCCGGGCTGGCGAGATCGCGCAGTGACAAGGCGGCATCGGCGGCGGACGGGAGCGCGAACGGCAGCAGGAAATGGAGGCGGCGGGGGGCAGGGTGGTCGCGCATGATGGTGCGCATTGTAGGCCAAACGGCCTGGGCCGGCGGCGCGGTTTGTGGCCCGGGGTGACCCGGGCCGCGCGAGCGCGGCAGCGGCCGGGCGAGTCATGGCAGCAGCATGCGCGGCTGTGCCGACAACGGCGGGCGGCCGTGCCGGGAAGACCGCCCGGCGGGGCATCGGCGGCTTTTGCACAGGCCCGTTGCGGGCCGCCTCGTCCTGTCTCGTTTTCAGAGCCGGTTAAGTAATGTGTGGCAAACTTCGCGCGTGATCGGCGGCGCCCGGCCTGGTGCGCCGCCTTCCGGGCTGCCGGCCCGGATGCCTCACCCGGCCGGCGACGCCCGCCGCAACACGTAAAAAGGACCCGCTTGAAACTCCCGTACGAATGGCAGATCGGCTGGCGCTACACGCGCGCCGGCAAACGCACGACCGGCAACGGTTTCATCTCCTTCATCGCCGCCGTCTCGATGCTCGGCATCGCGCTCGGCGTGGCTGCCCTGATCGTGGTGCTGTCGGTGATGAACGGCTTCCAGACGCAGGTGCGCGACCGCATGCTGTCGGTGCTCGCGCACGTCGAGATCTTCTCGCCCACCGGTTCGATGCCGAACTGGCAACTGACCTCCGATGAAGCGCGCCGCAATCCCGAAGTGATCGGCTCGGCGCCCTACGTCGAGGCGCAGGCCTTGCTGACCCGCCAGGATGCGGTGAGCGGCGTATTGCTGCGCGGTGTCGATCCGGTGCGGGAGCCGCAGGTGTCCGACGTGAGCAAGGACATGAAGGCCGGCTCGCTCGCGGCCCTGCAGCAAGGCCAGTTCGGCATCGTGCTCGGCACTGCGCTGGCCAGCAATCTCGGTGTGGGTGTGGGCGATAAAGTCACGCTGGTCGCGCCGGAAGGCACCATCACGCCGGCCGGCATGCTGCCGCGCCTGAAGCAGTTCACGGTGGTCGGCGTGTTTGAATCGGGCCACTACGAATACGACAGCACGCTCGCGATGATCGACATCGGCGACGCGCAAACCCTGTTCCGCCTGCCCGCGCCCACCGGCGTGCGGTTGCGGCTCAAGGACATGCAGCGCGCGCCCGAGGTGGCCGTGCAGTTGTCGCATTCGCTGTCGGGCGATCTGTATATCCGCGACTGGACGCAGCAGAACAAGACGTGGTTCTCGGCCGTCAAGATCGAGAAGCGCATGATGTTCATCATCCTGACGCTGATCATCGCGGTCGCGGCGTTCAATCTGGTGTCGTCGCTCGTGATGACGGTGACCAACAAGCAGGCCGATATCGCGATCCTGCGCACGCTCGGCGCGCAGCCCGGCTCGATCATGAAGATCTTCGTGGTGCAGGGCGTGACGGTGGGCTTCGTCGGTACGCTCGCGGGCGTCGGCCTCGGCAGCCTGATCGCCTGGAGCATTCCGTGGCTGATCCCGATGATCGAGCATCTGTTCGGCGTGCAGTTCCTGCCGCCGTCGGTGTATTTCATCAGCGAACTGCCGTCGGAGCTGGTGGCCGGCGACGTGATCAAGATCGGCCTGATCGCATTCGTGCTGTCGTCGGTGGCGACGCTGTATCCGAGTTGGCGCGCGGCCAAGGTCCGCCCGGCCGAAGCACTGCGCTACGAATGAGCGGGGCGCGCAACAGGCCATGAACTCGAACCATCAAGGAAATCCGCGCATGCGCGAAACCGTGCTCGAAGCGAGCGGCATCACCAAATCGTTCCAGCAGGGCGGGCTCGACGTGCGCGTGCTGGCCGAGGCGTCCGTCACCGTGCATCGCGGCGAGAAGCTCGCGATCGTCGGCGCGTCGGGCTCGGGCAAGAGCACGCTGCTGCACGTGCTGGGCGGGCTCGACGAGCCGGGCACGGGCGAGGTGTCGCTGCTCGGCAAGCCGTTCACGCGGCTCGCCGAGCGTGAACGCAACGACCTGCGCAATCGCGCGCTGGGCTTCATTTATCAGTTCCACCATCTGCTGCCGGAATTCTCGGCGCTCGACAACGTGGCGATGCCGCTGCGAATCCGCCGGCTGGCGGCCGCCGAAGCGCATCACGCGGCGCGCGAGATGCTCGAACGAGTGGGCCTCGGCAATCGCGCGAAGCACCGTCCGGGCGAGCTGTCGGGCGGCGAGCGCCAGCGCGTGGCGGTGGCGCGCGCGCTCGTCACCAAGCCGGCCTGCGTGCTGGCCGACGAGCCGACCGGCAACCTTGACGGCTCGACCGCCGACAACGTGTTCAACCTGATGCTCGAACTGTCGCAAACGCTCGACACCAGCTTCGTGATCGTCACGCACGATCTGGAACTGGCCGGCCGCTGCGACCGCATCCTGCGGCTGCGCGACGGCGTGCTGCACGAGGAGCCGGCGGTGCCGGCCTGACGCGATGTGGATCGACACGCACTGCCATCTCGACGCCGGCGAATTCGACGCGGACCGCGCTGCGGTGGCGTTGGCGGCGGCCGAGGCGGGCGTGTCGGGCATCGTGATTCCAAGCGTCGGCTCGGGCAATTTCGATACGGTGCGCGAGCTGGCGCATCGCACCGCCGGCGGCAGTTACGCGCTCGGCATCCATCCGCTGTTCACGCCGGCCGCGGGCGACGATGACCTCGACCGCCTGCGCATGGAGATCGAGGCCAGCCTCGACGATCCGCGCTTCGTCGCGATCGGCGAGATCGGCCTCGATTACTTCGTCGACGGGCTCGACAACCCGCGCCAGGAACACTTCTACGCCGAGCAATTGAAGCTGGCGCGCGAATTCGATCTGCCGGTGCTGTGCCATGTGCGCAAGTCGCAGGATCGTGTGCTGGCGGGGCTGCGGCGCTTCGGCGTGCGGCGCGGCATCGCGCATGCGTTCAACGGCAGCTTCCAGCAGGCCGAGGCGTTCGTGACGCAGGGCCTGCATCTGGGCTTCGGCGGCAACGTGACGTTCGAGCGGGCGCGGCAGATCCGGCGGCTCGCCGAGCAACTGCCGCTGGAGGCGCTGGTGGTCGAAACCGATGCGCCCGACATCGCCCCCGAATGGCGCTACAAGCAGCGCAACACGCCCGATCAGGTGCCGCGTATCGGCGAGATCATGGCGGCCCTGCGCGGCAGCGACGTTGCCGGCATGGCGCGCGCGACCACCGAGAATGCTCATGCGGCGATGCCGCGTTTGCGCGCCGCGCTGGCTTGATGGCGCCTGAGTTGCCTGCTCGGTTGCACGCGTTTCGGTTTTTTCCCATCGCTCTATTCCCTTCGGCCAGCGTGATCGTTTCGACGGTTCGCGGCTGCCTTTCGTCCGCATAATCGTCCGTGCTTGGCGTCGTGTTCGCGGCGCGTCATCACGAGGTGGCGATGCGGGAAATCTGGATCGCGTTTGCGCTCGGCGTCGTGCTGTTGCAGCGGCAGGCGAGCTTGCCGGAATGGCGCTTGCTGGCGGCCTTGGGGCTGGCGGTGGGGCTGCTGATCGCGCTCGTGCTCGTGCTGTTTGTCGGGCCTACCCGTTGGGCGAGGCGGGCGTGTGTGCCTGCGGCGCTTGCGTTGGCCTTGCTCGCCGGCTTTTCCTACGCTGCCGTGCGCGCGCATTGGCGGCTCGCCGATACCTTGCCGGCCGAATGGATGCGGCGCGATGCGATCGTGACCGGCACGGTGCGCGGGCTGCCCGCGTGCGACGCCGACGGCATGCGTTTCGTGTTCGACGTCGACGGTCACGACACGGGCCTCGCACACTTTCCGGCGCGCTTGCGCTTGTCGTGGATCGTGCGTGGCGAGGACATCGCGCCACCGCCGCCGATGCGCCCTGGCGAGCGCTGGCGGCTGCGCGTGCGCCTGAAGCGACCCCACGGCGCGGCCAACGACGGCGTGCGCGACGCCGAGGCCGGGTGGCTGGCGCAAGGCGTGCGCGCGCTCGGCTACGTATCCGCGCCGCGCGACGCGATACGGCTCGATGCGGGGCCTCGCACACCGCGCGACGCCGTCGATCGGCTGCGGTTCGCGCTGCGCGAGCGGGTCCGCACGGTGCTGGCCGGGGCGCCGCATGCGGGCATCGTGATCGCGTTGGCGATCGGTGCGCAGGACGACATCACCGAAGCCGACCGCCGCTCGCTGCGCGCCACCGGTACGAGCCATCTGGTGGCGATTTCTGGGCTGCATATCGGTATGGTCGGGGCGTTGGCCGGCTGGGGCGTGGCCGCGTGGTGGCGGCGCGCGGCGGTACGCGGCATGCCGTTGCCGCTGATCGTGCCGGCCCAGTACGCCGGCGCGTGCGCGGCGATCGCCGGAGCCGGCTGCTATGCCGCGCTGGCCGGCTTCAACGTGCCGGCGCAGCGCGCCTGGTGGATGTTGAGCACGGCCTGCCTCGCCTATCTGGCCGGGCGTGCGGTGCCGCCGTCGGCCACGCTGGCGATGGCGCTTGCCGGCGTGCTGATCGCCGATCCGTGGGCGGTGCTGCTGCCGGGGTTCTGGCTGTCGTTCGGCGCGGTTGCGGTGATCCTGTTCGCGGTGTCGGGGCGCACGAATCGGCGGCGGCATCGGCGGGAGGGCGAACCGCTGGCCGCCGATGCCGATATGGGTGTTGCGCAGCCGCGTCGCGCCATCGATTCGCGGCGTTGGGTTGCGCGCCTCGCTCACGGGATCGCCAGCGGCGCGCGCGTGCAATACGCGGTGACGCTCTGGATGGTGCCGCTCGGCGTCGTCTGGTTCGGGCAGATCCCGCTGGGCGGCATGGCGGCCAATGCGCTGGCGATTCCGTGGGTCGGCTCACTCGTCACGCCGGTCGTGCTGGCCGGCGTGGTGCTGCCGGCGCCGCTCGATGCGCTGGCGTTTCATGCGGCGCACGCGATGCTCGCGGTGTTGTTCGGCGTGTTCGACGCGCTCGGGCCGGCCGAGCGCTCGGTGTTGACGATGGCGCCGCCGTCGGGCTTCGCACTGGCCGCCGCGCTGATCGGCGGCGGATGGATGCTGATGCCGCATGGCTGGCCGTTGCGTTTCGCGGCCCCGCTCGCGTGGCTGCCGTTCGCGCTGCCCGCGCCGCAGGGGCCGCCAGCGGGCGCGGCGAGGCTGACGATGCTCGATGTCGGGCAGGGCACGTCGGTGCTCGTCGAAACCGCGCATCACCGGCTGCTGTTCGATGCCGGGCCGGGTGAGGAGTCCACGCGTGCGGGCGAGCGCGTGGTCGTGCCGTTCCTGCGTGCGCGCGGTATCGACAAGCTCGACGTGCTGATGATCAGCCACGCCGATGCCGATCACGCGGGCGGCGCGCCGGCCGTGCTCGCCGCGTTGCCGGTCGCGCAGCTCGCGGGCGGTTTGCCGCCCGGCAACCGGCTGTGGCGTCAGGCGAAGGATGCCGGCGTGGCCGACCGGCTCGTTTGCGCGGCCGGGCAGCACTGGCAGTGGGATGGCGTGCGTTTTGCCGTGCTGTGGCCGCAGGGCGGGGTGCGGGCCGGCAGCGCGAATGCGCAATCTTGCGTGCTGCACGTCTCGGCGGTCCGCCACGCGGCCTTGCTGACAGGCGACATCGACACGCGCGTCGAACGCGTGCTGCTGGCCGGCGACCGCGCGGCGCTGGCGGCCGATGTGCTGGTGGTGCCGCATCATGGCAGCCGCACGTCGTCGTCGGAACCGTTCGTCGATGCGGTCGGGCCGCGCACCGCGTGGTTTCCGCTCGGTTATGCGAACCGTTTCCGGCATCCGCATCCGACTGTCTGGGCGCGTTTTGCCGAACGCGGCATTCCGCTGGCGCGCAGCGATCGCGACGGTCAGGTGGATGTCATGCTGAACGATCCCGACGCTCCCGACGCATTGCCGATCCTGCGCTACCGTGACCGCCACCGGCGCTACTGGATGGATCGATGAGGGCGAGAGTAGAGGGAACCATCGAAGCGCGGTCGATCGAAAGGATTCGATAAAAATCAAATGCTTATCGCCTCATTTCGAAAATGACCCGGCACGCGGCCCGGTGCGCCCCGGCGCATTGTGCGATATGGCCGCACGGACGCGCTATGCTCGTCCGGCATCGTCGCGCAGCCTTGTCTGCCGTGCCCCGAACCGAAAACAGGAGACACCGCTCACTTGAAGGACATCCTCCATTTCTCGCATGCGAACGGCTTTCCCGCCTCGACCTACCGGACGTTGTTCGCCGAGCTGGCCGACGAGTACGAGATCCGCACGCTGGAGCGGATCGGTCACGACCGGCGCTATCCCGTCACGCGCGACTGGCCGCATCTCGTCGACGAGCTGGTCGAGACGATTGGCCAGCGCTACGAGCGGCCGGTCTGGCTGGTCGGCCATTCGCTCGGCGGGTATCTGTCGCTGATGGCGGCGCTCAAGAAGCCGCAATGGGTGCGCGGCGTCGTCATGCTCGATTCGCCGGTGATCGCGGGCTGGCGCAGCAGCGCGCTGCGCGTGAGCCAGTGGACCGGCCTCGACGAGCGGCTCTCGCCGGCTGCGGCCACCCGCAAGCGGCGCACGCGCTGGGCCAGCCGCGACGAGGTCTGGCGGCATTTCCGCGAGAAGCCGGCGTTCGCGCGCTGGGACGAGCGGATGCTGGCCGACTACGTCGATCACGGCATTCCGCAGACGGATTCGTCCGGCGAGCGGCGGCTCGCGTTCGACCGCGAGATCGAGTACATGATTTATCGGACGTTGCCGCACACGCTCGGGCCGCGGCTTGCGCACGGCGCGCCGGTGCCGGTGGGCTTCCTGGCCGGCACGCGTTCGCGCGAGGTGCGGCAGGTCGGGCTCGATGCCACGCGGCGTATCGCGCACGGCCGGATCGAGTGGCTCGAAGGCTCGCATCTGTTCCCGATGGAGCACCCGCTGGAAACCGCACGCGCCTTGCAGCGCATGCTGAATACCTTGCGTTCGGCCGGCGCCGCCGCATAGCAGCCGGCGTGGCGCGAGGCGGCGTGCAATGGCGCGGGACAGCCTGCCCCAGCACGCCTTCCCGGCCGCTCGCGCGGCGTCGGGATAGCCGCCGCGCAGGTGCCGAAACGGGCCATCGGCCGCCTCGCCGCACAGGGCAAGGATAGGGCGCGATCGGTCCACAATTGCTCAGAGATGCACGGTCTTTACGGTATAATCCGTTTTTCCCGCGAGCATTCAGCGATGACCAAATATGTATTCGTCACCGGCGGCGTAGTTTCTTCCCTCGGCAAGGGAATTGCTGCCGCTTCTCTCGCCGCGATCCTCGAGTCGCGCGGTCTAAAAGTCACCCTCCTCAAGCTCGATCCGTACATTAACGTCGACCCCGGCACGATGAGCCCGTTCCAGCACGGCGAAGTGTTCGTGACGGAAGACGGCGCGGAAACCGATCTCGACCTCGGCCACTACGAGCGCTTCATCAGCACGAAGATGCGCAAGGCCAACAACTTCACGACCGGTCAGATCTACGAGTCGGTGATCCGCAAGGAACGCCGTGGCGATTACCTGGGCAAGACGGTCCAGGTCATTCCGCACATCACCAATGAAATCCAGGCGTTCGTCGAGCGCGGCGCGGCGTCGGCCACCTGCGGCGAGCCGGACGTGGCGATCGTCGAAATCGGCGGCACGGTGGGCGACATCGAATCGCTGCCGTTCCTCGAAGCCGCACGTCAGATGAGCCTGCGCATGGGCCGCAACAGCGCGTGCTTCGTGCACCTGACGCTGGTGCCGTTCATCGCGACGGCCGGCGAGCTGAAGACCAAGCCGACCCAGCACAGTGTGCAGAAGCTGCGCGAAATCGGCATTTTGCCGCATGTGCTGCTGTGCCGTGCCGATCGCCGCATCCCCGACGACGAGTGCCAGAAGATCTCGCTGTTCTCGAACGTGCCGGAAGACGCGGTCATTTCCGTGTGGGATGTCGACAGCATCTACAAGATCCCGCAGATGCTGCACGATCAGGGCCTCGACAAGATCATCTGCGAAGAGCTCAAGCTCTCGCCGAACGACGCCGATCTCTCGATGTGGGCCTCGCTGGTCGATCGCCTGCAGCACCCGAAGCACGAAGTCACGATCGGCATGGTCGGCAAGTATGTCGAGCTGACGGAATCGTACAAGTCGCTGATCGAGGCGCTGCGTCACGCGTCGATCCACACGTCGACCAAGGTCAACATCGAATACCTCGACTCCGAGGAAATCGAAACCAACGGCGTCGACAGCCTCAAGCACCTCGACGCCGTGCTGGTGCCGGGCGGTTTCGGCCGTCGCGGCACCGAAGGCAAGATCGCGGCGATCCGCTATGCGCGCGAAGCGAACGTGCCGTATCTCGGTATCTGTCTCGGCATGCAGCTCGCGGTCATCGAATTCGCACGCGACGTGGTCGGCCTGAAGGGCGCCAACAGCACCGAATTCGATCCGGAAACGCCGAGCCGCGTGGTCGCCCTCATCACCGAGTGGCACGATCGCGAAGGCAAAGTGGAAAAGCGCACGGAAGGATCGGATCTGGGCGGTACGATGCGCCTGGGCTCGCAGCGCTGCCCGATCAAGGCCGGCACGCTGGCCGAGGAAATCTATGGCGCCGACGTCAACGAACGTCACCGCCATCGTTACGAGGTCAACAACGGTTTCGTGCCCCAGCTCGAAGCCGGCGGCCTCGTGATCAGCGCCCGCACGCCGAGCGAGGATCTGCCGGAAATGATGGAGCTGCCGCGCTCGATGCACCCGTGGTTCGTCGGTGTCCAGTTCCACCCGGAATTCACGTCCACGCCGCGTGACGGTCACCCCCTGTTCAAGTCGTTCGTCGAAGCCGCGCTGGCCAATCAGCAGGCGCGTGCCGGAGTGAAAGCATGAAACTGGGCGATTTCGAAGTCGGCCTCGATCGGCCGTTCTTCCTGATCGCCGGCACTTGCGTCGTCGAATCGGAGCAGATGACGATCGACACCGCGGGCCGGCTCAAGGAAATCTGCGCGAAGCTGAACATCCCGTTCATCTACAAGTCGTCGTTCGACAAGGCCAACCGCAGTTCGGGCACCTCGTTCCGCGGCCCGGGCATGGACGAAGGCCTGCGCATCCTGTCCGAAGTCAAGCGCCAGCTCGGCCTGCCGGTGCTGACTGACGTGCACGGCATCGAGGAAATCGAGCCGGTGGCGTCGGTGGTCGACGTGCTGCAAACGCCGGCCTTCCTGTGTCGGCAAACCGATTTCATCCACGCCTGCGCGCGCTCGGGCAAGCCCGTCAATATCAAGAAGGGTCAGTTCCTTGCGCCGCACGACATGAAGAACGTGATCGACAAGGCGCGCGCCGCGGCCCGCGAAGCCGGTCTGTCCGAAGATCGCTTCTTCGCCTGCGAGCGCGGCGTTTCGTTCGGCTACAACAATCTCGTGTCCGATATGCGTTCGCTCGCGATCATGCGCGAAACGGGCGCGCCGGTCGTGTTCGACGCCACGCACTCGGTGCAGTTGCCGGGCGGGCAGGGCACCAGTTCGGGCGGCCAGCGCGAGTTCGTGCCGGTGCTCGCACGCGCGGCCGTGGCCACCGGCGTGGCCGGGCTGTTCATGGAGACGCACCCGAACCCGGCCGAGGCGAAGTCCGACGGCCCGAACGCCGTGCCGCTGCATCGCATGGCCGCGCTGCTCGAGACGCTCGTCACGCTCGACACGGCGGTCAAGCGCACGCCGTTCCTGGAAAACGATTTCAACTAATGCATGAACTTGGCGGCGGTGGCAGGCGTCTGTAGCAAGGTCTGCTCCGCCGTCACAGCCATCACGACGGAATCCATCGTCATCCTCAGAGGAAATCATGAGTGCAATCGTAGATATCATCGGCCGCGAGATTCTGGATTCGCGCGGTAATCCTACCGTCGAGTGCGACGTGCTGCTCGAATCGGGCACGATGGGCCGCGCCGCGGTGCCGTCGGGTGCGTCGACGGGCTCGCGCGAAGCGATCGAGCTGCGCGACGGCGAAGCCGGCCGTTATCTCGGCAAGGGCGTCCTGAAGGCGGTCGAGCATATCAATACGGAAATCTCCGAAGCGATCATGGGTCTCGACGCGTCGGAGCAGGCGTTCCTGGACAAGACGCTGCTCGAGCTGGACGGCACCGACAACAAGTCGCGCCTCGGCGCGAACGCGATGCTGGCTGTGTCGATGGCCGTCGCGAAGGCTGCCGCCGAAGAAGCCGGCCTGCCGCTGTACCGCTATTTCGGCGGCTCGGGCGCGATGCAGCTGCCGGTGCCGATGATGAACATCGTGAACGGCGGCGCGCACGCCAACAACAGCCTGGACATCCAGGAATTCATGATCGTTCCGGTCAGCCAGCCGACGTTCCGCGAAGCGCTGCGCTGCGGCGCCGAAGTGTTCCACGCGCTGAAGAAGATCCTGTCGGATCGCGGCATGAGCACGGCCGTCGGCGACGAAGGCGGCTTCGCACCGAACTTCGGCAGCAACGACGAATGCCTGTCGACCATCATCCAGGCGATCGAGAAGGCCGGCTACCGTGCCGGTGAAGACGTCCTGCTGGCGCTCGACTGCGCGGCCTCGGAGTTCTATCACGACGGCAAGTACCAACTGGCCGGCGAAGGCCTGCAACTGTCGTCGGCCGAATTCACCGACTACCTGGCCACGCTCGCCGACAAGTTCCCGATCGTCTCGATCGAGGACGGCATGCACGAAAGCGACTGGGACGGCTGGAAGCTGCTGACCGATCGTCTGGGCAAGACGGTGCAACTGGTCGGCGACGACCTGTTCGTCACCAACACGCGCATCCTGAAGGAAGGCATCGAGAAGGGCATCGGCAACTCGATCCTCATCAAGATCAACCAGATCGGTACCTTGACCGAAACGTTCGCCGCCATCGAAATGGCCAAGCGCGCCGGCTACACGGCCGTGATCTCGCACCGCTCGGGCGAAACGGAAGATTCGACGATCGCCGATATCGCCGTGGGCCTGAACGCCGGCCAGATCAAGACGGGCTCGCTGTCGCGCAGCGACCGCATCTCGAAGTACAACCAGTTGCTGCGCATCGAGGAAGATCTCGGTGATATCGCCAGCTACCCGGGCAAGTCGGCGTTCTACAACCTGCGCTGATAACGCGCTACTATCCGGACTTGTCCTCCGTGACGCCGCTTCGCGACCCTCGTGAAGCGGCGCTTCTTATATCTGCGGCTCGTACATGCGGCTTGTCACTGTCGTTCTGATCGCCTTGCTGGTGTTGATTCAGTACCCACTCTGGTGGGGACATGGCGGCTGGCTGCGCGTGCACGAATTGCGTCAGGAGCTGGTCGACCAGATGCAGAAGAACGCGGACGAAAAGCTGCGCAACGAGCGCATTGCCGGCGAAGTGCAGGATTTGCAGAGCGGCACGGCCGCCATCGAGGAGCGCGCGCGCTACGAGATGGGCATGATCAAGGACGGCGAAGTGTTCGTGCAGTTCGTCTCGCCGAATTCGCCGGCGCCGATGGTGCCGAATCAGAATTCCACGGCGTCGCTGACCAATCACGGCGTGACCACCGGTGCACCGGTCAGCGTCGTGCCGAACCCGGTGTCGCGCGCCAAGCCCGAACGTCATCACGGCCGCGCGGCGCATCACGAGTGAGGCGGGAACGGCGGCAGCCAAAGAAAAACGCGACCAATGGGTCGCGTTTTTTATTCAGCGAGCGCGCATGAGCGGAAGGCGAGAACCCACGGCCGGATGAGCCTTACCAGCCCCATCCCCAGCCCGGATAGCCGTATCCGTAACCCCAGCCGTTGTTCCAGCCGCCGTAGTAGCCGCCATAGACGGTGACCGGTGCCGGTGCGTAATAAGCGGCCCGCGCGGCGGCTTCGGCCGACATCACCTCGTCCTGCTCGCGCAGCACCTGCTTGTCGATGGCGTCGTAGCGCTGCTTTTCCGCGGGCGTAAGCGGCCGAGCCTGGGCCGCGGCGGCACCGGGCTGGCCATCGGGCAGCCGGCTCAGCACCGTGGACGGCGGCGCGACCGCACAGCCCGCGAGCAGCGTGGCCGCCAATACGGCGGCCAGGGCGGCCGAGGCCGATACCGAGGCCGGCAGCGGCAGTTGGCGAATGGATCGGATGCTCATGATGCTTCTCCCTCGGCGCGGGCGGGCGGTGCCGCCGCGTGCTGCTCAGTGACGCTGATCGCCTGCCGGCGTGACGCCGGCACCCAACGCGGGCGTCGCGAACAGTTGTTCGACATCGACCGGATCGAATTCATAGCGCTGGTTGCAGAACTCGCAATGAATCTCGACGTGGCCGCGCTCCTCGATCACGCCGTCGATTTCCTCGCGGCCCAGCATGCGCAGCATCCCGCCCACCTTCTCGCGCGAGCAGGTGCACTGGAAGCGCGTGCTGGCCGGTTCGAAGTGACGGACGTTCTCCTGCCAGAACAGACGCCGAAACACCGTCTCGGGTTCCGTTTCGAGCAATTCCTTCGACGTCAGCGTGCTGCCGAGCGTGCAGACGCGTTCCCAGGTGTCGGCGTCCTGCTCGTCGGCGGCCGGCACGATGCCGCCGTCGCCGGGCAGCTTCTGCAGCAGCATGCCGACCGCGCGGTCGCTGTCGGCCGCGAGCCAGAGCCGCGTGTCGAGCTGCTCCGAGTGATGCATGTAGTGTTCCAGCGCCTGCGCAACCGATTGCAGCGGGCCGTCGTGATCGTTGAGCGGCACGATGCCCTGGTACGGCTGCTGGCCCGGCTGCTTGTCGGACGGGTCGAGCGTGATCACGCAGCGGCCATGGCCGCTGACGTTGAGCAGATCGACGAACGACATGTCGTCGCCGAGCGTGGCCGCCGTCGAATCGGCCAGCTTGGCGGTGGCGCGCATCGACAGGTCCGAGCTGCACTGCACCACCAGCATCTTGACCGGCCCGTCGCCGTAGATCTGCATGACGAGCGTGCCGTTGAACTTCAGGTTCGCGGACAGCAGCGCGCAGGCGGCCATCATCTCGCCGAGAATGTGGCGCACGGGCGCCGGATAGCTGCGACGCGTCAGGACTTCGCGCCAGGTGCTGCCGAGCGAGACGATCTCGCCGCGCACCGGCGCCGTGTTGAACATGAATTTCTGTAGCTGGTCGCTCACTTCGGTTCCTCGATTGGCGGAGTGCGGCGGACGGCTTTAGCCGATCCGCACGAGCTGCTCCTTGAAATACGCGCGTCGCTGCGCGTAGTTTTGCGTGTTCGCGTGCATGCCCGCGATGTCCTTGTCGGACAGCGTGCGCACGACCTTTGCCGGCGCGCCCAGGATCAGCGAGTTGTCGGGGAAGGTCTTGCCTTCCGTGACCACCGCGCCGGCGCCGACCAGACAGTTGCGGCCGATGACCGCACGATTCAAGACCACCGCCTGAATCCCGATCAGCGAACCCTCGCCGATCGTGCAGCCATGCAGCATCGCCTGGTGACCGATCGTCACATTCGGGGCGATCGTCAGCGGGCAGCCCGGATCGGTGTGCAGCACCGCGCTTTCCTGTACGTTGCTGCCGGCGCCGACCACGATGGGCTCGTTGTCGCCGCGGATCGTCGCGCCAAACCAGACGCTGGCGTTCTCCTCGAGCACCACTTTGCCGATGATCGCCGCGCTATCCGCGACGAACACGCTTTCATGAATGGTCGGGGCGTCTTCGCCGAGCTTGTAGATGGTCACGTTGTCTCCTGGGGGGCACCTGCAGGGTGGGGCGCCGTATGGCGCCGGTACAATGTGCGCGGCCGTGCGGGCCGGGTTGCCGTGGCCGCCACGCGCGAAACGGGCAGCGGCCGAACGCACCGTAATCCGCTATTGTAAATGCTTGCGTGAATTGATCGCGCACACCGCTTCGCTGTCGCCAGCGTCGTATTCATGTCCGACCCGAATTTCCCGTCCGAATCCTTGCCCTGTCTGCGCGCCGCCGCACTCGCCGCGCTGCTCGAAACCGATCCCGTCGCGAAGGCCGCGCAGGTGCGCGCGCTGCATGCCGATGGCCTGGCGGGCCGCGCACGGATCGACCCGGCACGTCGCCTCGAGGTGCCCCCGGCCTTGCCCGGCCGGCCCGAGCGCCCCGAACTGGTCGAGCCGCGCCTGCTGAAGCGCCGTTCGATGCGCTCGCCCGAAGGGCGCGCCACGCTGCTGCACGCGCTGGCCCATATCGAATTCAACGCGATCAATCTCGCGCTCGACGCGGTGTGGCGCTTTCCCGGCATGCCCGAGGCGTTCTACGCCGACTGGCTCAAGGTGGCCGCCGAGGAGGCGCATCACTATTCGCTGCTGGCGCAGCGGTTGGGCGAGTTCGGCCATGTTTACGGCGATTTCCCCGCGCACGACGGGCTGTGGGAAATGTGCGAGCGCACGGCCGGCGACGTGCTGGCGCGCATGGCGCTGGTGCCGCGCACGCTGGAGGCGCGCGGCCTCGATGCCTCGCCGCCGATCCGCGCGCGGCTCGCGCAGTCGGGCGATGAGGCGTCGGCGGCGATCCTCGACGTGATCCTGCGCGACGAGATCGGCCACGTATTGATCGGCAACCGGTGGTTTCGTCATCTGTGCGCGCAAACGGGGCGCGAACCGCATCCGGCCTACCTGCAACTGGCCGCGCAATATCATGCGCCGCGCCTGCGCGGGCCGTTCAATTTCGAGGCGCGTCGCGACGCCGGTTTCGACGAGACCGAACTCGACGCGCTGGTCGCGCAGGATCGCGATCCGCCGCCCGCGGCCGGGGCCCGACCATCGGCTTGACCTAGAGAGGTGGCTCGACACGCGTCCGCGGCGCGACGTTGCGCAGCACCGGCTGCCATCGGCATCGATATAATCGAACGATCATTCTTTTTTGGTGGCCGCAATGACCCAGATCAGCACCGATTCCCTCTCCGAATTCGTGACCGTGCGCGGCACGCGCCTGCACGTACGCCGCTGGGGCCGGCCCGGCGCGCCGACGCTCTACATGCTGCACGGCTGGATGGACGTCGCCGCATCGTTCCAGTTCGTGGTCGACGCGCTGGCGGGCGATTGGCAGGTGATCGCGCCGGACGCGCGCGGCTTCGGGCTGTCCGACTATCCGGTGGCGGCGCAGGGCGGCGGCCAGTATTGGTTCATGGACTATCTCGCCGATCTGGAAGCGCTGATCGATCACTACACGCCGGACGGCGAAGTCAACCTGGTCGGTCACAGCATGGGCGCGAACGTGGTGTGCCTGTACGCCGGCGTGAGGCCGCAGCGGGTGCGCCGCGTGGTCGATCTCGAAGGCTTCGGCCTCGCGCCGCCGCCGCCGTCGCAGGCGCCGCTGCGCTTGGCCGGCTGGCTCGACGAGCTGCGCGAGCCGCCGCACCTGGCCAGCTACGCCTCGCTCGACGAGGTCGCCGCGCGCCTGATCAAGACCAACCCGCGCCTCGCGCCCTCGCGTGCGGCGTTCCTGGCCGGCTACTGGTCGCGCCGCGATCCCGACGGCCGCTTTCACCTGCTTGCCGATCCCGCCCACAAGCAGGCCGGCCCGCTGCTGTACCGGCTCGACGAGGTGATGGCGGTGTGGTCGAAGGTGCGTGCCAAGGTGCTGCACATCGAGGCGGTCGATTCGCCGACGCTGCGCTTCCTGGCCGGCAAGATCCCGCTCGACGAATTCAAGGCGCGTTTCGCCGCGTTCCCCGACTGGCGCGAGAAGACCATCGAGGACGCCGGCCACATGGTCCATCACGACCAGCCCGAGCAGGTCGCCGCGCTGATCGAGGCGTTCTGCGCCTGATTTCAGCCTGAATCCGGGCCGCATGCGGCCCCGGTTTCACCTGGGCATGGCGGCCCTATCCGGGATCGGCGCGACCGCCGGATTGCGGCGTTGCAGTAGAATGCCTGCATGTACCCGATTCCGACGATGAACGCCGATCTGCACTGCCATTCCAACGTCTCCGACGGCCAGTTGACACCTGCCGAGGTCGCGCAGCGCGCGCACGCGGCGGGCGTGACGCTGTGGGCGCTGACCGATCACGACGAGATCGGCGGCCAGGCGGTGGCGCGCGAGGCGGCCCAGGCGCTCGGCATGCGCTACCTGTGCGGCGTGGAGATTTCGGTCACGTGGGCGTCACGCACGGTGCATATCGTCGGGCTCAATATCGATCCGGCCCATCCGGCGCTCGTCGACGGGCTGTATCGCACCCGCAACGGCCGTGCGGCGCGCGCGCAGGAAATGAGCGAGCGGCTCGCCGAGATCGGCATTCCGGGCGCCTACGAAGGCGCGCTGCGCTTCGTGTCGAATCCCGAACTGATTTCCCGCACCCACTTCGCGCGTTATCTGGTCGAGGCCGGCTATGCCGCGTCCACGTCAGACGTATTCGCGCGCTATCTCGGCGACGGCAAGCCTGGCTGCGTGCCGCACCGCTGGGCCAAGTTGTCGGACGCGGTCGGCTGGATCCAGCAGGCGGGTGGCGAGGCCGTGATCGCTCACCCGGGCCGCTATGCGTTCACGCCGGTGGAATTCGGCGCGCTGTTCGGCGAATTCATCGATCTGGGCGGGCGGGCGATCGAGGTCGTCACGGGCAGCCACACGCCCGACCAATATCGCGAATATGCCGACGTGGCGCGCCGCTACGGCTTCGAGGCGTCGCGCGGTTCCGATTTCCATGCGCCGGGCGAGAGCGTGATCGAGCTTGGCAGCCTGCCGCCACTGCCGCCGGACCTGAAACCGGTCTGGGAACGCTGGCTTTGACCCCCGCTGCCGCGCGCATCCTGGCGCGGCCTGGCCCCCCAACGCGCAACGCACGCACGGGCCGACGATCCACTCCCCACACAGTCCATGTCCCAGTTCTTCAGGATTCACCCGGAAAACCCGCAGCCGCGGCTGGTGCGCCAGGCGGCCGAGATCGTCAGGCAGGGCGGCGTGATCGCGATGCCGACCGATTCGAGCTACGCGCTGGCCTGCCATCTCGACGACAAGACCGCCGTGGAGCGTGTGCGCCGCATCCGCGGCCTCGACGACAAGCAACTGCTGTCGCTGCTGGTGCGCGACCTGTCGGAGCTGGCCAATTTCGCGATGGTCGACAACCACCAGTACCGGCTGATCAAGTCGGTCACGCCCGGCCCGTACGTGTTCGTGCTGCAGGCCACCAAGGAAGTGCCGCGCCGGCTGTCGCATCCGTCGCGCAAGACCATCGGCCTGCGCGTGCCCGATCACGCGATCACCCTGGCGCTGCTGGAGGCGCTCGGTCAGCCGCTGCTCGGCACCACGCTGATCCTGCCGTCCGACGACGAGCCGCTCAACGATCCCGAGGAAATTCGCGAACGCCTGGAGAAGCAGGTCGATCTGGTGATCGACGGCGGCGCATGCCCGCGCGAGCCGTCCACTGTGATCGACCTGAGCGGCGACGAGCCGGTGCTGGTGCGAGCCGGCCGCGGCGCGCTCGAACCGTTCGGCCTGAGCGCCAACGCCTGACTCCGACCCGAACGCAGCGGCGCGCCGCCGGTTTTCCGCGTCCGTCATTTTCCGCTTGTTACAATATCGCGCTATGGACAACCTGATTCAGACGATCGTCGTCTACGCCTTGCCCGTGATCTTCGCGATCACGCTGCACGAGGCCGCACACGGCTACGCCGCCCGCCTGCTCGGCGACAACACCGCCTATGCGCTCGGCCGCGTTTCGTTCAATCCCGCGCGCCACATCGATCCGATCGGCACCATCGTGATGCCGATCGCGCTGTATTTCCTGACGAGCGGGGCCTTCCTGTTCGGCTATGCCAAGCCGGTACCGGTCGCGTTCCGCAACCTGCGCAACCCGCGCTGGGGCAGCCTGTGGGTGTCGGCCGCCGGCCCGGCCTGCAATTTCGTGCAGGCGCTGATCTGGGGCCTGGTCGCGGTCGGCCTGGCCGCCGGCGACGTCGACGAGGCGTTCTTCACGCGCATGGCCGGCGCCGGCGTGGGCGTGAACCTCGTGCTGTGCGTGCTGAACCTGTTTCCGCTGCCGCCGCTCGACGGCGGGCGCGTGTTGTCGGCGCTGCTGCCGCCCAAGCAATCGATCGCGCTTTCGAGGGTCGAGCCTTACGGCTTCATCATCGTGCTGCTGCTGCTCATGACCGGCGTGCTGTCGAAGTACTGGCTGCAGCCCGGCGTCGGCATCGGCTACAGCATCGTGCGGGCCATCCTGTCTCCCATTGCATCGCTTTTCTAAAACACAAACATGTTCCCCGATCGTATCTTTTCCGGCATGCGTCCCACCGGGTCGCTTCACCTCGGCCATTACCATGGCGTGCTGAAGAACTGGGTGAAGCTGCAGTCCGAGTATCCGTGCTTCTTCTGCGTGGTGGACTGGCACGCGCTGACCACGCACTACGAAACGCCCGAGGTCATCGAAAAGAACGTCTGGGAAGTGCTGATCGACTGGATCGCGTCCGGCATCGATCCGACCCAGGCGACGCTGTTCATCCAGAGCAAGGTGCCCGAGCATGCGGAGCTGGCGCTGTTGCTCGGCATGAGCACGCCGCTCGGCTGGCTCGAACGCGTGCCGACCTACAAGGAACAGATCGAGAAGCTCAAGGACAAGGATCTTTCCACCTACGGCTTCCTCGGTTACCCGGTGCTGATGGCGGCCGACATCCTGCTGTATCGCGGTTCGCTGGTGCCGGTGGGCGAGGACCAGGTGCCGCACGTCGAGATGACGCGCGAAATCGCGCGCCGCTTCAACTACCTGTATGGCCGCGAGGCGGATTTCGAGGAAAAGGCGCTGGAAGCCGCCAAGAAGCTCGGCGGCAAGCGCGCCAAGCTGTACCGCGAGCTGCGCAACGCCTACCAGCAGGAAGGCGACGACGAGGCGCTCGAACAAGCGCGCGCGATGCTGCAGGAATCGCAAAGCCTGTCGATGAGCGACCGCGAACGCCTGTTCGGCTATCTCGAAGGCTCGCGCAAGATCATCCTGGTCGAGCCGCAGGCGCTGCTGACCGAGGCCTCGCGCATGCCGGGCCTCGATGGCGGCAAGATGTCGAAGTCCTACGGCAACACGATCGGCCTGCGCGAAGATGCCGAAACCATCACGAAGAAGGTCCGCACCATGCCGACCGATCCGGCGCGCGTGCGCCGCACCGATCCGGGCGATCCGGACAAGTGCCCGGTCTGGCAATTCCATCTCGTCTATTCGGACGATTCGACGCGCGAATGGGTGAAGCAGGGCTGCAAGACGGCCGGCATCGGCTGTCTCGACTGCAAGCAGCCGGTGGTCGACGGCATCCTGCGCGAACAGCAGCCGATGCTGGAGCGTGCGCAGAAATACATGGACGATCCGTCGCTGCTGCGCGCGATCGTCGCGGACGGTTGCGACAAGGCGCGCAAGCACGCGGTCGAGACGATGCGCGACGTGCGCGACGCAATGGGCCTGTCCTACAACTGAGCCGCGGCATGACCACCACCACGCCGATCCCGCCGGCTGCCCACGCAGGCACCGCCGAGCCGCACGCGGCCGGCGCGCCGTCGCGCTGGGTCGCCGCCTGGTCGCACCTGGTGCCGCCCGGCGGCGCGGTGCTCGACGTGGCGGCTGGGCAGGGCCGGCATGCGCGCTGGTTCGCCGGGCGCGGCCATCCGGTGCTCGCGCTCGACCGCGATCCGGTGGCGCTCGATGCGCTGGCCGGCATCGGCGGCGTCGAGGCGCGCGCGGCCGATCTCGAAGGTGCGCCGTGGCCGCTGGCCGGCGATGCGCGCTTCGCGGCGGTGGTCGTCACGAACTACCTGCATCGCCCGCTGCTGCCGCGCCTGGTGGCGTCGGTGGCACCGGGCGGCATCCTGCTCTACGAAACTTTCGCGCGCGGCAACGAAACGCTCGGAAAGCCGTCCAATCCCGCATTCCTGCTCACGCCGGGCGAATTGCTCGACGCGGTACGCGGCGAGTTGCGCGTGATCGGTTTCGAGGACGGCTTCACGGACCAGGGGCGGCCCGCCTTCGTCCAGCGGATCTGCGCGGTGCGCGATCAAGGGGAGGGATTCCCGCGTTACGGACTGCTCGGGTAATCCGCTACAATCGACGTTTATTGAGTTTACTTTCATTGCGTTTCATGGCTAACGGCACCCAAGACGGCATTCAATTCCGCGGCAGCATGCCCGCGATCGTGACCCCGATGCTCGAAGACGGCAGCCTCGATCTGCCGGCCTTCCGCAAGCTGGTCGACTGGCATATCGAAGAAGGCACCGATGCACTGGTGGTGGTCGGCACGAGCGGCGAATCGGCCACGCTGTCGGTCGACGAGCACATCCAGACGGTCAAGACGGCGGTGGAGCACGCCGCCAAGCGCATCCCGATCATCGCGGGCGCGGGCGGCAATTCCACGGCCGAGGCGATCGAGCTGTCGCGCCAGGCCAAGTCGGTCGGCGCCGACGCCACGCTGCAGGTGGTGCCGTACTACAACAAGCCGACGCAGGAAGGCATCTATCGCCATTTCCGTGCGATCGCCGAGGCGGTCGACCTGCCGGTGATCCTGTACAACGTGCCGGGCCGCACGGTGGCCGACATGGCCAATGAAACCATCCTGCGTTGCGCCGAGGTGCCGGGCATCGTCGGCGTGAAGGACGCCACCGGCAACCTCGAGCGCGCCGCGCACCTGATCAAGGCCGCGCCGCAGGGCTTCGGCATCTACAGCGGCGACGATCCCACCGCGATCGCGCTGATGCTGCTCGGCGGCCACGGCAACATCTCGGTCACGGCCAACGTCGCGCCGCGCGCGATGAGCGAGCTGTGTCGCGCCGCGATCGCCGGCGACGCGAAAACCGCGCGTGAAATCCATATGAAGCTGCTGTCGCTGCACAAGCACCTGTTTGCCGAGGCGAACCCGATTCCCGCGAAATGGGCGCTGCAGGAAATGGGCAAGATTCGCGGCGGCATCCGCCTGCCGCTGACGCCGCTCGACGAGCGCTTCCACGATGTCGTGCGCGGCGCGCTGCGCGAAGCCGGCATCGTTTGACCGATCCGGATGGCCGCGCCCGCGGCCGTCCGTGCTTCCCGACCCACCCGATTTCACCCCGGCCCGCCGGCATTGCGCGTGTCACGCGTTTAGCAAGACGAAGGATTTCATGAAACATTTCGCCTTTTCCTCTCGCGCCGTCCAGGCGTCCGTGGTGGCGCTTGCGCTTGGCGCGCTGGCCGGTTGCGACACGCTGAACGATTATTTCGCGCCCGACCGTGTCAACTACAAGTCGACCGGCTCGGCGCCGCCGCTGGCCGTGCCGAAGGATCTGACGGCCGTGCCGGTCAGCCCGTCCTACGTCGCGCCGCCGACCAATGCGGGCCTCGGTTCGCTGCCGCAGCGCGCCGTGACGGCCGCGGGCAATTCCACGGAAGGGCAGCCGAGCGCGCAGGACCCGTACGGCATGCACATCGAGCGCGATGGCGATCGCCGCTGGCTCGTGGTCGATGGCCGCACGCCGGAACAGCTGTGGCCGCAACTGAAGGAATTCTGGGCCGACAACGGCTTCGCCCTGAAAACCGACGCGCCGCAAACCGGCATCCTCAGCACCGATTGGGCCGAGAATCGCGCCAACATTCCGGACGACTGGTTCCGCCGCAGCATCGGCCGCGTGATCGACTTCGCCTATTCGTCGGGCACGCGCGACAGCTTCCGCACGCTCGTCACGCGTGGCGGCAACGGCACGACCGACATCTCGATCACGCACAGCGCGATGGAAGAAGTGCTGACGGGGCCGCAGGGCGGCGATTCGTCGCGCTGGGTCGAGCGTCCGCGCAACCCGGTGCTCGAAGCGGTGTTCCTGGCCAAGCTGATGGAGAAGTTCGGCTTGACCGATGCCCAGGCCAAGCAGCTGCTGACCGACGCGCGCTCCGCCACGGCGCCGGCCACCGTGGTCGACAGCTCCGGCGCGGCCACGCTCGATCTGGCCGAATCCGTCGATCGCGCCTGGCTGCGCGTGGGCCTCGCGCTCGATCGCACCAACTTCGCCGTCGACAACCGCGATCGCGCCAAGGGCGTGTACATGGTCCGCTACGCGAATTCGGCCGACGAGCTGAAGGGCGACGGCCTGCTCGGCAAGCTGTTCTACGGCCACGCCAAGGCCGCCAAGCAGGGCAAGGAATACTTCGTCAGCGTGCGTGCCACCGGCGACGCGAAGACGCAGGTGGCCGTCGTCGATGCAAACGGCCAGGCCGACAATTCGACCGACGCGCAGCGCATCATCACGCTGCTCCACACGCAACTGAACTGAGCGCGTGAGAGTCACAAGCCTCGGCAGCGGCAGCGAGGGTAACGCGCTCGTTGTCGAGGCATCGTCGGGCACCACCACCACACGCGTCCTGCTCGACTGCGGTTTTTCAGCGAAAGAAATCGATCGCCGCTTGGTGCGGGTCGGGCTCGCCTCGGGGGAGCTCGACGCGATCCTGATCACGCACGAGCACAGCGATCACATCGGCGGCGCGCTGACCATGGCGCGGCGTTTCGGCATCCCGCTGTACATGAGCTGGGGCACCGCACGCGCGGTCGGCGCCGATAGCGCCGACGTCGATCTCCATGTGATGTGGGGCGACGACACAGCTGCCATCGGCGATCTCGAAATCCATCCCTATACGGTTCCGCACGATGCGCGTGAGCCGCTTCAGTTCGTGTTTTCCAATGGCAGTGCACGGCTCGGCGTGCTGACCGATGCGGGCATGTCCACGCCGCATCTCTGCAGTGCCCTGAACGGCTGCGACGCGCTCGTGCTCGAAGCCAACCACGATGTCGAGATGCTGGCCAAGGGCCGCTATCCGGCCTCGCTGAAGGCGCGCATCAGCGGCCCGCACGGGCACCTCAGCAACGCCGCGGCGGCCGAGATCCTGGCCTCGCTGGATCGCTCGCGCTTGCGGCATCTGGTGGCTGCGCACCTGAGCCAGCAGAACAACCTTCCCGAGCTGGCGCAGGCCGCATTCTCGGCCGTGCTCGATTGCGCGCGGGATGACGTGACGGTCGCGTCGCAGGACGACGGTTTCGGCTGGCTGGACGTGGGGTAGGGGAGCGAGCACACATGTGCCGCAGGGGAGTGCCCGCTTGTCGCGATGGAATCGCGAGCGGGCATAAAAAAACCGGCCACCAGGGCCGGTTTTTCGTATCAGCGTGAGCTGAGTCTTGCTTAGTTGCTTGCGCCCGAAGCCGGAGCAGCAGCCGATGCGCCTGCGTCCGAAGCCGGAGCAGCAGCAGCCGATGCAGCGTCGCTCGCAGCAGCAGCCGTGCTCGAAGCTGCGTCCGAAGCAGCAACAGCAGCCGACGAAGCAGCCGAAGCTGCTGCCGATGCGTCGCTAGCAGCCGACGAAGCAGCTTGGTCCGAGCTCTTGTTGCAAGCAGCAAGAGCAACAGCGGCCAACAGGGAAGCTACGAGGAGGGATTTCTTCATGATCACGTCCTTTTATGGTTAAAGGTAAGCAACAGCGCGAAACAATACCGGTAATGTGCTCCAACACCGACTCGGGCCGCTGGTGGAGACGCGCTGGACGCACTGCCAGAGCGTGAATCTTCCCTACGGCTTGGGCGGAAATTATATGCACTTTCCTATCGACCGTCGACAAATGCGGGGTCAATACGTTGTCTTTCCCATACAGGTTTCATCCAATATGGGATGTCATGCCGGGGCAAGCGTACAGCACTTATCCCAGTTTGATCCAGCCCGCACAATACCACTCGTGGAGCAACGCTGTCATGAGCGGGTGGCGGGAGTGTGTTACAAAGCGTTTCGCCCCCAAACAGCGTCGATCGGCCAATTCCGGCAGCCATTTTGCGGTGCCGGCGAGCGGATTTTCTTCGCCATTAATGAAGTACGAGCGCGCGTTATACATCAACGCCGCCTTTCTGTCGAGGCGAATACCCCGGCGGCCTGCTTCAGTCGAGAAATCGTCCTCTTCGAGCGGGTCATCAGGGGTGTCGAATACCACGTTCGATTTGGGTTCGCTGAGGTAGCTGCCGAGGAACGATTCGATCTCGCGCGGCGTCCAGCGAATGCCGTTCAGCACCGCTTCCACTTTCTCCACCATCGTGGCCGGCAATTGCGCCGGACGATCGACGGCCGGTTGCCGCGGATCGCGATACAGCGCGCCGGCGCGCGCGCCTTGACGCAGCGCGCCGCGCTCGGCGAGGTAATACAGGAACTGGCTCGTCAATTCCCCGGTGGACGGGGCACGGAAGCCGATCGAGCAGGTCATGCACTCGCCCTCGGCGATGCCGTCGTGGGCGATATGCGGCGGCAGGTAAAGCATGTCGCCCGGCTCCAGCACCCACTCCTCGGTCGGCTCGAAATGCTCGAGCACTTTAAGCGGCAGATCCTCGCGCAGGCTCAGGTCGGTTTGCGCGCCGATGCGCCAGCGTCGCTTGCCATGCACCTGCAGCAAAAACACGTCGTAGGAATCGAAGTGCGGACCGACGCCGCCGCCGTCCGTCGCATACGAAATCATCAGGTCGTCGAGGCGCGCATCGGGCACGAAGCGAAAGCGTTCGAGCAGGGCGCGCGCGGCATCGTCGTGCAGGTCCGCGCCTTGCAGCAGCAGGGTCCATTCGCGCTTGTTCACCGAGGGCAGCGCACGTGCCTCGAACGGGCCGTGATCCAGTTGCCATCTGTTACGAAAATGGGTGATGAGCCGCGATTCGATATCCATGTCGGCGGCCAGCTCGAACAGCGCGTCGCGCGTGATCGGCGGCACGATGCCGGGTATCGCCTGGCGGATCAGCAGCGGCTTTTTCTGCCAGTAGCTGCGCATGAATTGCGACGGTGTCAGGTTGCCGAGCAGCGGCGTCGGCTGGTCGGGGCGGGGGGCATCGGACGGGCTGTGCGCTTCGGTTTCGGACCGTTGAGACATCGGTATAATGCGGCTTGAAATTGGGAGATCTGGATGAAAATCGCAAAAAACACCGTCGTATCGGTCGCTTACAAGCTGTCGGATGCGCAAGACAACCTGATTGAAGAAAGCGACGAGCCGATGGTCTATCTGCACGGCGGCTATGATGGCACGTTCCCCAAGATCGAGGAACAGCTCGACGGTCAGGAAGCCGGCTACGAGGCGGAGGTCCAGCTCGAACCGCAAGACGCGTTCGGCGAATACGATCCCGAGCTCGTGAAGATCGAGGCGCGCGACCGCTTCCCCGAGCCGCTCGAAGTCGGCATGCAATTCGAAGGCACGCCGGAAGATGGCGACGAGGAAGTCGATTCGCTGATCTACACCGTCACCGATGTCGCCGAAGACAAGGTGGTGCTCGACGGCAATCACCCGCTCGCCGGCATGGCGCTGCGTTTCTCGCTGAGCGTGAAGGATGTGCGTGCGGCCACCGAAGACGAAATCGAGCACGAACACGCGCATGGCGCGGAAGGGCTGGAAATCGTCGACGAGGACGATGACGACGAAGAAGGCGAGGCGCCGAAAGGCCACACGCTGCACTGATCGAACGCGGGCCGAGGCCCGCGTTTTTGCATCCGCTTGGCCCCGGCCCTCGGGGCATCGTGGCTCAGGCCTTCCGGGCTGCGTTCAGCGGTAGCTGCCCGGCGCCGATGCCGGCACGTTGGACGTTGGTGCCGATGGGTAGAGCGGCGGCATGGCCTGACCCGCGCCGCTCGCCGCGGTGCCGGGCGACGCGCCGATCGAAGCCGGTTGCGGCGATACGCCGCCCACGGTGGAGGCCGGATCGGGCAATTCCGGCAGCGCCGGGATTTCCGGCATATCGGGCAACGGGATGTCCTCGTGCGGCGTGGCAGGCAGCGCGGGCGGCACCGGCAGGTTGGCCGGCACTTCCTGCAGGCTCACCCCGAACATCGGCCGTCCGACCGGATTCATCGTGATCTTGATCCATTGCACGAGCCGTTCGCGCGGCGCGATCGCGATGCGCGTCAGGTTCTCCATGCGCTCGCCTTTCTCGTCGTGCAACGGCTGATCGATCCGGAAGCCGCCGCGCAGCGCCTCGCTGCCCGCATGGATCACGAGGATCGTGCCGCGAAACGTGGCGGCCGCCTTCACGAGCGAGCGCTTGAATTCCAGAAAACCGTCGCGCGCGCGCGTCCTCAGTTGCAGCCAGGCAAAGCGCTCGTGTTCGTAGCGCTCGAACTGCGGATCGCCTTCGATCACGATCACCAGCGCGCGGGCATTGCGCCGCTTCGCGAATTCGGCCGCATGGTCGATCCAGAATGCGTTGGCGATGGCGCGATCTTCGAACTCGCCGTTGCGCCCGCCGGCTGTCAGATAGCGGTTGTTCGGCGACGGCGCGTTCAGCGCGACGAAGACGGCATCGCCCTGGGTCCAGCGGATGTTCTCGCGGAACGGGCGGAAGCGCGCGACTTCGCTCTCGCGCGTGACGGGCTGCGGCGTCGCGCCAAGCGATTCGGAATCCGACAGGAAGGTCTGGCGCAGATAGTCGAGCCGCTCGACCGCGTCGTAGCCGCCGTTGTCTTTTTGCGCGCACACCGCCCAGTCGAATTGCCCCGGCACGTAGAACACCGGCACGCGCGAGGCCTTGAGGATGGCGAAGCGGTTGTCGTACACGCCGTCGCGGCACGCTTCGCGCACACCCTTGAGGTTGCCGTCGTAGATCGCGAACGCCACCGCGCGATCGCGCGAAATCGCGTCGAACATGCGCGCCATGCCGGGGTCGTCGGCCGGGCTGTTGATCATGCCGGACAGCACCGCGAACGCGAAGCCGCGCTCGGCAACATGCGCGGCGCCGGCCGCGGGCGCGGCACCAACCGGGTTGGCGAACGCCGCGGCGGCAGCCAGCAGCAGCCACGCCGCCGTGTGCCGGCAAGGAGCGCGGCGCGGGCCGTGCGCAGGCCGGGCTTCAGTGCGCGAGGTCATCGTCCGCTTGCCGGGCGGCGAGGGTTTGCAGTTCGTAGAGCAGATCGAGCGCCTCGCGCGGCTTGAGGTTGTCCGGTTCGATCTCGCGCAGGCGCGTGAGCGCCGGATGCGGCGCGGCCGGCGGTGCTTCGTGCACGGCGGGCGTGTCGTAATCGGATTCGTCGTCGTACAGCGGTGCCGGTGCGGCGAACAGGTCGAGTTGCGGCGTGGGCCGGCCGGCCGACTGCTGTTCGAGGTGCGCGAGGTGCTTGCGCGCGGCGCGGATCACGGCGGGCGGCACGCCGGCCAGTTGCGCGACCTGCAGGCCGTAGCTCTGGTTCGCCGGGCCTTCGTTGACCGCATGCAGGAACACGATGCCGTGGCCGTGCTCGACGGCCGACAGGTGGACGTTTGCCGCATGCGGGAATTCGGCCGGCAGTTGCGTCAGCTCGAAGTAGTGGGTGGCGAACAGCGTGTAGCAGCCGTTGTGCGAGAGCAGGTGGCGTGCGATCGCCCAGGCCAGCGCGAGGCCGTCGAACGTCGAGGTGCCGCGGCCGATCTCGTCCATCAGCACCAGGCTTTGCGGCGTGGCGTCGTTGAGGATCGCCGCGGCTTCGGTCATCTCGACCATGAACGTCGAGCGGCCGCCGGCCAGATCGTCGGCCGCGCCGATGCGCGTGAAGATCCGGTCGATCGGGCCGAAGCAGGCCGACTTCGCCGGCACGTAGCTGCCGACATAGGCCATCAGCGCGATCAGCGCGGTCTGACGCATGAAGGTCGATTTACCGCCCATGTTCGGGCCGGTGATCAGCAGCAGCTTGCGCTCGTTGCCGAGCCGGCAGTCGTTCGCGATGAACTGCTCGACCTGCGCTTCCACCACCGGGTGGCGGCCCTGTTCGATATCGATGCCGATTTCATCGGAAAAGCGCGGCGCGACCCAGTCGAGCGCGCGGGCGCGTTCGGCGAAGGCGCCGAGCAGATCCAGCTCGGCGAGCGCGGCGGCCACCCGCTGGCACGCCTCGATATGCGGCAGCAGCGCCTGCAGCAGCGCGTCGTAGAGGGAGCGCTCGCGAGCCAGCGCACGTTCCTGCGCCGACAGCGCCTTGTCCTCGAAGGTTTTCAGTTCCGGCGTGATGTAGCGCTCGGCATTCTTCAGTGTCTGGCGGCGGCGGTAGTCGTCGGGCACCTTGTCGGTCTGGCCGCGTGTGACTTCGATATAGAAGCCGTGCACCTTGTTGAACTCGACGCGCAGGTTCGCGATGCCGGTGCGGGTGCGCTCGCGCGCTTCGAGATCGATCAGGAACTGGCCGCAGTTTTCCGAGATGTCGCGCAGCTCGTCGAGATCGGCGTCGTAGCCGCGCGCGATCACGCCGCCGTCGCGCACCATCGCCGACGGCTCCGGGGCGATCGCGCGCGTCAGCAGGTCGGCGCAGCCAGCCGGCGGTTCGAGCGCGGCTTCGAGGCGCGCCAGCGCCTCCGCCTGTTGCGCGATCGGCGTGAGGCGCGCGCGCAGCTCGGGCAGCGAGGCGAACGTGTCGCGCAGGCTCGACAGATCGCGCGGGCGCGCCGACAGCAGCGCGAGGCGGCCGGTGATGCGCTCGACGTCGGCGATCCGGCGCAGCGCGCCGCGCAGCGTTTCGAGGTTCGCGTCGCCCACGGCTTCGAGCAGCACGCCGATCGCCTGCTGGCGGCCCTGCGCCGCCACCGAGGCGCGCGGCGGGTGATGCAGCCAGTGGCGCAGCAGGCGGCTGCCCATCGTTGTGCAGCAGGTGTCGAGCAGCGAGTAGAGCGTGGGCGATTCGGTGCCGCGCAGCGTTTCGGTCAGTTCGAGATTGCGGCGCGTGGCCGGGTCGAGCCCGATGTATTCGGATTCCGTCTCGACCTTGAGGCTGCGCACGTGGCGCAATTGCTGACCCTGCGTGGACGCCGCGTAGAGCAGTAGCGCGCCGGCCGAGCCGCAGGCGCTCGTCATCGAATGCGCGCCGAAGCCTTCGAGGCTCGCCACGTCGAGCTGGCTGCACAGGCGCTGCGTGCCCGAGGCGATGTCGAAGTGCCAGGCCGGCACGCGCGTGACCGCGCCGGCGCCGGGCGGCACGGCTTCGATGGCGGCATCGGCGGCGAGGATTTCGGCCGGGCGGATGCGTTCGAGCGCGGTGCCGAGTTCGCCGGGCGCGATTTCCGCGAGGCGCAGCGCGCCGCTGGCCAGGTTGAGCCACGCGAGGCCGACGTTGGTGACCACGCCGCGCTTGTTGTGGCCGAGGCTCAGCGCGAGCAGGAACACGTCGGCCTTGTCGGACAGCAGTGCCGCGTCGGTCAGCGTGCCGGGCGTGACCACGCGCACCACCTTGCGCTCGACCGGCCCCTTCGACGTGGCCGGGTCGCCGATCTGTTCGCAGATCGCCACCGATTCGCCGAATTTCACGAGCTTCGCGAGATATTGTTCGAGCGCGTGATGCGGCACGCCGGCCATTCGGATCGGCGTGCCGGCCGACGCGCCGCGTTGCGTCAGCGTCAGGTCGAGCAGGCGCGCGGCTTTCTCGGCGTCGTCGTAGAACAACTCGTAGAAATCGCCCATCCGGTAGAAGACGAGCGTATCCGGGTGTTCGCTTTTGATGCGGAGGTACTGCTGCATCATGGGCGTGTGGTTCGCGGTTACGTCGGTGGGTTGCGTGCTCATTTGACAGGCTGAAGTGGCTTTGGTCGTGGAGTTTACCAGCAGGGGGCGGTGACGGTTCGCGGGGCAGGCCGTTTGGCAGAGGGTAAAACGGCCACCGGGCGCGGCCCGGGCGGCGGGGCTTGCGGCATATCAGTAACCGGCGTCGATCCTGGCCGGCGAAGCGCGCCGGCACCACGTTTCACATGCCGCTAGCCAACCCTGCGGCTCAACCCGCCGCGTCCCGGCAAAACGCAAACATCGGGCTGGTGTGATGGTGATCCTCCCCCGGCTCCACACTCACATCCACGAGTTCCAGCCCGTAATCCGACTTGCGCAGATACGCCCGATATCCATACGGATGCGTCGCCTTCAACCGCTCCGCGAATTCGTGCCGCAACTCACCATACAACTCGGCGATGACGACCCGCGGCGGACACTGCGCAAGCGTGTCGGCCGCGCCGGTCAGCGCATCGACCTCCGCCCCCTCGATGTCGAGCTTCCAGATGTCGAAGGCGCCGTGTTCGGCGCGCAGCGCGTCGATGGTGATGGTCGGCACGTCGATCTTGCGATGGGCGTCGCCGAAGATATACGGGAACAGCGCCAGCACTTCGTCCTTCAGGCTCGAGCCCTGGTTGTGCGCGAGCGACACGGTCATGGTGGCCGAGCCGGGCGCTGACGACACGGCCTGCGGCACGGCCACCACGCGATCGGCCGGCAGGGTGGCGAGCCGGGCGAACAACTCGGGGATCGGCTCGGCGGCGATCACGCGGCGCGCGCCGGTGTCGAGCAGTTCGAGCGCGGTCACGCCGATATTCGCGCCGGCGTCGAGCACCTGGTCGCCGGCCTGCACGAAGCGCTGGAACAGTGCGCGATCGACGTCGCCTTGCGGGTAGCGAATCTTCAACAGCAGCGACGCGGCGTAGTAGCGCTCGTGCCGGTTCGCCAGATCGAACGTGATCGGAATGCCGCCGATCTCGAAGCTCACCTTCCCGCTGTCGCGGATGCTGCCTTCGATTTCCGTATACAGCATCGCTTGCGTCGACATGGCCCGGCCTTCCGTCTGATGAGTGGGCAAGCATTATGCCGCACGCCCATCGCCGCTCCGGCGCGCAAACCGGCCGCTCGCGCGCGATGTCACCCGCCCGCCCGTAACGCCCACGCCGAACGTCACGTAACCGGAACATCCCCGCCCGCCGCGCACCTTCGCGCTTGTCCACGTTTTCGCAATCCCTCGCCGTCCGACCCTCTTTCGGAAACGAAAAATTTCAGCATTGACGATTTGTAAGCAATCTTCCGATTTTGGAACGCTTCTTGCTGCGTTGCAGCGTCGCGTGTGTGGCAGGGGGATGGACGCCGCAGCGACGGTCTGACAGCAGGACTGCAGCGACGCCAGGCGCGGTACGGCCGGTGCGGTGCAGCGCGAATGTCGTCCACGTCCGGGTGCCGGGCGTGGTTCACCGGGTATCGAGCCGGGTTCCCTTGCAGCCGTCCACCGGATGCAGGGCGGACGCGTGCGATTTGCCGCCGCGCCGGGGGGGCTCGATGGCGGGGAGCGGGGGGCGGCGAAGCGGCGATCACACGTCAACGATAGCGACAACAATGACCTACAAAAACCGAAAGAAGCGGGCCGGCAGCGGCCTTGGGGTATTCGCGCTGGGTGCGATCCAGGCGTTCGCGGCGAGCGCCGCGACGGCGGCGGAGCCGGCGTTGTCGGCGCTGGGGCCGAGCGGCGGGCTGGTGATTCCGTACGGCTTCACGCTGCCGCAAGGCACGTTCGAAGGGCAATACAACGATTACATCGACCCGCGTTTCGGCCGCACGGCCACGAAGTCGGACGTCGCGTGGGCGGGCATCGGCATCCTGCCGTACGTCGAGGTGACGGGCGGCCTGGTGAACTACACCGGCAACGTGCGGCCGGTGTTCCCGGGTGCCGAGTCGATCGTGGTACGCCACCTGATGGCGAACCTCAAGGTGGCGGTGCCGAAGTTCTTCCGTTATCAGCCGGACATCGCGTTCGGCATCAACGACATCGGCGGCCAGACGCATTTCTTTCGCGCGAAATACGGCGTGATCTCGCAGGCGCTCGGCCCGGCGACGTTCACGGTGGGCTACGGCAGCGGCGACCGGCTCGACGGCGCGTTCGGCGGCGCGGAGCTGAGTGTGTTCCACACGGGCCTGTCGCTGCTGGTCGAACACGATTCGCAGACACCCTATGCGGGCATCCGCTATCACTCGCCGGCCATCCGCTGGCTGGCCGACGCGAGCCTGGTCGCCACGCTGATGCGCTCGCTGAAGCAGACCCACGGCGTGGCCGAACGCACGGCGTTCTCGGTCGGCATCCAGATTCCGCTCGGCAAGCGCTTCGACGCCGCCCATTGCGCGAGCGCGTTGTGCGATGCGCAGCAGGCCGCGGCCACGAACGCAGCCGCAAACGCCGCCGCGAACGCCGCGATGACGAACGCCGCATCGACGGACACCGAACCGCATGCCGCAGCGGGCGCAACCTCGGGCCTGGACGCCCGCCCGGCCTCGGCAAACACCGCCACGCCACTCCTGCTGCCGGCCATCGCATGGTCCGCGCTGCACCCCGCGTCGACGAACGAAATGGATGCGCGCGCAACGATGCAGCGGGTCGGCGCGATCGTGCCGGTGGCGAGCGGGCCGACTTCGCTCGACGCGATCGTCGATGCGCTGTCCGAGGCCGGGCTCGAACGCGGCCGCGCGGGCATCGTCGGCCACGACCTGGTGGTCGAATACGAAAACCACCGCTACAACCAGAACGAAGCCGATGCGCTCGGCATCGCGCTCGGCATCGCGGCGCGCCACGCGGGCGGCGAGATCGACACGATCCGCGTGGTGATCCGCAAGGCGGGCGCGGCGATGGCCGAGGTGAGCGTGGATCGCGGCGCGTACGCGGCGTTCCTCGCCGGTGGCGCGCCGACCACGGCAAGCGCGTCGCTCGCGATGCGCATGCGTCCGACCTACGATTCGGCCAGCGTCGACTGGTCGGGCAGGACGGGCCGCCACAGCTACGTGCGCTTCGAGATCGCGCCGGTCACGCACTACCTGTACGGCACCGACTACGGCAACTTCGACTACTCGGTCGGCGCGCAACTGCGCGCGTTCGTGCCGCTCTGGCGCGGCGCGGAGTTCTACGCGAGCGCGATCGCGCCGCTCGCCAACAGCCGCAACATGGACAACGGCCGCTTCTACAGCGCCTACCGCCTGCGCGGCGGCATCGCCGACGCCGCGCTCGCGCAGAGCTTCTGGATCGCGCCGCGCGTGCTGAACGTCACGTCGGCGGGCAAGTTCGATCTGCAATATCTCGGCGTCGAGAACGAGACGACGGCGTTCGTGCCGGGCCGGCCCGACGTGGTGCGCCTGAAGCTGGCCTACCTGCGCCGCGAGCCGGGCAAGGATGCGCTGCCGGACGTCAAGAACGCCTCGCTGACCTATCGCTGGGTGCAGCCGGCCTGGAAGCTGTGGATTGAGGCGGGCGTGGCGCGCTACGTGGGCGGCGACAAGGGGCCGCTGGTGGTGGCGACGCGCTGGTTCGACGACGTCGCGTTCAGCTTCCAGGCGCAGCACAGCGGCCACGGCTCGTTCATCGGGGCGTCGGTCAGCCTGCCGCTCACGCCGCGTCAGGGCATGAAGCCGGGCCTCGTCGAGGTGGCCGGCACCTCGCAGTTCGATCTGAATTTCCGCACGCGCGTGGGCTCGACTAACTACCTGGCGGCCGACGGCACGCAGAGCCTCGATTTCGGCTACGACACGCAACAGTTGCTGCTCAATCAGGGCCGTTTCAGCGCCGGGTATTTCTCGACCCAGCTCTACCGCATGCGCGACGCCTACGAACGCTACGCCGCGCCCGATGCGGCGGCCACGCGCAAGACGCCGGCCGCCGCACCGCAGACGCAGACGCAGACGCAGACGCAGACGACACCCGCGCAGGAGCCGCTGGCGCTCGTCGCCATCGCGAACGCAACCCACGCCATCAACGCCGCAAGCGCAACGACGACGGCCGCCGCCGTCGCGCCGCAACCCTGAAACCACACGAGCCGCGTGCGGTGCGACCCGTCATCCCGACGTTTCGCACCGCCCGTGGTCGGCACGACGATTCACGAGAACACGGAGAACCACGATGAAGACAGGCGTTACGAAACTGCGCGCCGCGCAGTGGATGGGGCCGGGCGTCGTTGCGATGGCCCTGATGACCGCTTGCGGCGGCGGCGGGGACAGCGGCGGCGGCGGGCCGGTCACGACCTCCACCACGGCCTCGGGCAAGATCAGCGGCACCGCGGCGGTGGGCGCGGCGATGGCGAACGCATCGATCACGGTGGCCTGCGTGCAGGGCACCGGCGCGAGCACGGCCACGTCCGCCGGCGCGTTCACGGTGAGCTTCGCGTTCTCCGGGCCGTGCTCGATCACGGGCAGCACGGGCACGGCCACGCTGCACTCGCTCGCGAACGGCAGCGGCACGTTCAACGTGACGCCGCTGACCGAACTGATGCTCGTCTACCTGGCGGCCGAACTGGGCACCGATCTGAACGGCCTGCTCGGCGGCCTCGCGTCGAACACGGCCTATCAGAGCGCGGTGGTCAACAGCGGCAACCTGAGCGCCGCGCAGGGCGGCGTGGCGACGGTGCTGAAGTCGATGTTCAACATCACGCTGTCGACCTCGGCGTTCCTGACGACGGCGTTCACGCCGGGCCAGCCGGGCGCCGACGCCGATCTCGATGCGTTGCAGGCGGCCGGCGCGTTCACCAGCGCCGGCACGCCGTCGGCGGCGCTGCTGGCGGCGGTGGCCGCGGCCGGCACGGCGGCCAACCGCCCGACCGGCGGCACGGGCGGCAGCACCAGCGGCACGCCCTGA
>NZ_BAAILN010000030.1:111401-129725 GCF_054589155.1 Burkholderia sp. 3C | reverse complement strand
GGGCTCGGCTGACGGCCGCGATGGATCGCGGCCAGCGCCCGGGCGGCGCTGGCCGCTTCAAGTTGTCATTTTGCGCAATCGTTTGCGCGAATTTCGACAATGTCTTTTATGTTGCACCGATCTTTCTTCATATCACTTCAATCGTTACGTAACGATTCGCGGTGTATTCGTAACGTTACGACACGTTTCAGATTCGAAACGACCAGTCGGCTTCATCCAAGTTCCCATCTCAACTCGTTAAGGTATTGATCAGAAACGGTTTGGCAATTTCGATGACGTTTATCGTCAATGTTCTTTCCAGTGGCATGTTTCATGCTTGATACATCGCCAGCCAATCGCTGCATCGCACCATGGTCGTCGCATGCAAGGTTTGGCGGCGAGACCATGCGGGCAGATCGATCCAGCAGGCCGATCAAGCAGGACTGCGAAAGATTGTGGCGGACCGTCAAGCGCGGCCGCGGCTTGGCCGAGCGGCGCGCGAGACAGCGCCGCCGGCCACGCGAGATGCCGAAAAGACAAGAAATCCTGAACAACCGAAAACGAATCATTTTTTGAACGGGGTGAGTGATGAGAGGCCTGATCTGGCGCCTGGTCGACGGCACGTTGATCATCGTGGGCGCGCTATGCGCACTGCATTTCGAGCTGATGCCGCCGTCGGCGGCGGCCAGCTCCGGTTTCGACGGCCTGCTGGTGGCGTTCGCCGTCGCGCTCGCCCTGTCGGTGTTCCCGGCGTGCGACACCGACAGCCTGACGAGCGTGCGCTCGGTGCTCAACCTGATCAGCCGTACCGTCATCGCCTGGCTGTTCGTGCAGGCCTGCGGCTTCCTGCTGCTGTTCGTGCTGCATCGCCTGCATCTGGTCTCGCGCCTCTGGTTCCTCTACTGGACCATCACGAGCGGCCTCGGGATGCTGATCGCGCGCACCTTCGCGCTGACCGTGCTGCGCACGCTGTGGCGTTTCGTCGGCCGCGCGCACGAGCTGGCCGCGCAGGCCGATTCGCGGCTCGCCACGCATCTCGCACGCCGCACGTTCAAGCGCGGCTTCGATACGGCGCTGGTGATCCCGATGCTGGTGGCGCTGGCGCCGGTATTCCTGATCCTCGTGCTGCTGGTGCGTCGCGACGGCGGCCCGGCGTTCTACGGCCACCTGCGCGTGGGCCGCGATGGCCGCCGTTTCCATTGCCTGAAATTTCGCACGATGGTGACCGACAGCGATGCCGTGCTGCGCGAACTGCTCGCGCGCGATCCGGTGGCGCGCGCCGAATGGGACCGCGATTTCAAGCTCAAGCACGACGTGCGGATCACGCGGGTCGGGCAGTTCCTGCGCCGCACCAGCCTCGACGAGCTGCCGCAGTTGTGGAACGTGCTGCGCGGCGAGATGAGCCTGGTCGGCCCGCGCCCGGTGGTCGAGAAGGAACTGGAGCGCTATGGCCACGAGGTTCGCTACTACCTGATGGCCAAGCCTGGCATCACGGGCCTGTGGCAGGTCAGCGGGCGCAGCGACGTGGATTACGCGAAGCGCGTGTCGCTCGACGTGTCGTACGTGAAGCAGTGGTCGCCGATGCTCGACTGCGGAATCCTGCTGCGCACGGTGGGCGTGGTGATGCGGCGCGAAGGGGCGTATTGAACTGAACGTATCGGGCGGCTTGTCACGCGGCGTATTGAGCGGCGTATCGGCGCGGCGTGTTGAGTCGTTATCGAGCCGCGTTGTTGGGCCGCTTACTGAGTCACGTATCCAGCCGCATATCGAGCCGCATGTCGAGCCGCGTATCGAGCCGATATTGCGCGCCGCCCGCCGGGCGGCCACGCATCGAGGCAAGCGGTAGATAGGCGATCAGCGTGCGGGCGCGCTGCCGCCGTAAGCGGACGACGCGCTCCAGCCGTCGTAGCGATACGGGTTGGCGGCGTCGTCGCTGGCGGCAGCAGCGGGCTTGGCGCGATAGCGCGTGAGCTTGGCGCGGCTGCTGCGCGTGTCGGCCGCGCCTGGCGCGAGACCGGCGTGGCCGGGCGCGCGATAGGCGCGCGGCAGCGAGGCGCCGAGCGGTGCGGCGGCGCCCGAGGCAGCGCGCGTGGCGGCCGGCTTCGGCAGCATCGCGCCGGTCTGGTTCGGCGGCGGGTAACGCGGCGGCTGCGACTGCGATTGCGACGCGCCGCCTGCGGTTTGCGCGTGAGCGGCGAAGCTCGCCGGCAAGCCGGCGGCGGCGAACACGAGGGCGGCGGCCGGCACGGCCAGGAGGCTTGGCTTCATTCGGTGGGCAGCAACGAGGGTAGGGGTTTCGCGGGGACGCCGGTACGCCATCGCAGCGGGCCGGTTCGACGATGAACAAACGGTGCAACCGGACGATCGGGCGATCGGCCCGAGCGCGCCGACAACCAGGCCAGACACCATGTTAGACACGGCAACGGGAAAGCGAACGATAGCACTGCTGTCACGAATGGCGAAAGCGCTTCGGCGCGAGCCCCGATTCACCACGATGCGTATCACGATGCACATCACGCGGCAGGGTGCGCGTCGTGCGGCGGCGTGGGTCGCGCTCGGCGCGGCGAGCGCGCTGATCACCGGCTGCGCGTTCGCACCGGGCATGACGTTTCGCGGCGGCTGCGGGCCGGCCGGCAACGGCGGCGCGCAACCGGCCTCGTGCCATCGCGCGTTGGCAGCGGCGGCGCCGGCCGGCGGCGGCACGCTCGACGCGAGCAACGCCGCCAAGGGCGCCAACGGCACCGACGCGCCGCCTTCGGGCTCGCTGGTCGAAATCGACGGCAACCTGATCGCGACGGTGCAGGCAAGCGTCGATCCGTCGATCCCGGCCGACGTCAGCGCGCTGTTCGCCAAGCCGAAGCCCTACACGCTCGGCCCCGGCGACGTGCTTGCGATCGTCGTGTGGGATCACCCCGAACTGAACATGCCGCTCTCGCAAGGCCCGAGCACCGGCGTCGACAACACCGGCTCGAACGCGATCGTGTCGGGCTACACGGTGGACGCGACGGGCCGCGTGCAGTTCGCCTACATCGGGCCGGTGGAGGTGGGCGGGCTGACCGAGCTGGAGGCGCGCGAGCGCGTCAGTGCGCGGCTCGGCAAGTTCATCCGCGATCCGCAGGTCACGCTGCGGATTCAGGCGTACCGGAGCCGGCGCATCTATCTCGACGGCGAAGTGCGCCTGCCGGGCCTGCAGGTCATGAACGACCTGCCGATGACGCTGCCCGAGGCGATCAACCGCGGGGGCGGCCTGACGGCGGCGGGCGATCGCGCGCGCATCTCGATCACGCGTGGCGACGCCACCGCCATCGTGAGCCTGCCGAAGCTGGTGGCGCAGGGCATCAACCCCGATCGCATCCTGCTGCGCGACGGCGACCTGGTGCGCGTGTATCCGCTCAGCGACACCAAGGTGTTCGTGCTCGGCGAGGTGGGCCACACCACCACGCTGAACTTCAACAACGGGCGGCTCTCGCTCGGCGAGGCGCTCGGCTACGCGGGCGGCGTGAGCCAGTATTCGGCCGACGCGAGCCAGGTGTACGTGATCCGCAGCCGCACCGGCACGAGCCCGACCATCTTCCATCTCGATGCGACCTCGCCGGTGTCGATGGCGCTCGCCAACGAGTTTCCGCTGCGGCCCGACGACGTGGTGTTCGTCGATGCGTCGTCGCTGGTGCGCTGGAGCCGCGTGGTCGGCATGTTCCTGCCGAGCGCGCAGACCCTCGCCACCGGACGGAGCATCGCGTACTGATGGATACCTTGCTCGTGATGTGTACCGCCAATGTCTGCCGCAGCCCGATGGCCGCCGCGCTGTTCGCGCGCGCGCTGCCCGGCGTGCGGGTGTGGTCGGCCGGCGTCGAGGCGATGCCGGGCCTGCCGCCCGATCCGCTGGCCGTCGATTGCCTGCGTGCGCTCGGCCTGGAAATCGGCGAGCACCGTTCGCAGTCGCTCGCGCAATGGATGCTCGAAGCCGCCTCGCTGGTGCTGACGATGAGCGAGCGGCAACGGCGCGCGATCGTGCAGCGCTACCCCACGGCGACCGGACGCGTGTATCGCCTGCTCGACGAGGACGTGGCCGATCCGTACCGGCGCGGGCCGGCCGCGTATCTGGCCGCGCTGGAGCGACTGCAGGACGGCGTCGAGCGCTGGTCGCGGCGGATGACGCGGGTGCAGCCGTCGGGGGCGGCGTCCGCCGTCGCTGTTGCTTGCGCTGTCTCTGTTTCGCCGGCTGCGTCTGCGCCGCCCGGTTCGATCGGCAGGTTCGCTGCGGGCACGTCGACTGTCTCCATTGCTTCCGTTTCGCCGGCCGCATCCGCGCTGCCCGCTTCGACAACCAAGGCCGCGCCGGCCACATCCATCGCCTCGGCCGCGCCTTCTCCGTTCGCCGCGTTCGTTTCGCAGGGAGCCTTGCATGAACCACTTTGACGCGCCGCTCCCGTACCGGGAGCCCGACGACGCCGCGCCGCCGTCCAGCTTCGGCAGCTACCTCGACGCGCTGTACGACAACCGCCGCCTGATCGTCGCGATCACGGCCGGGATGCTCGCGATCGGCACCGCCTACGCGCTGCTGGCCGAGCCGGTGTATCGCTCCGACATCCTGATCCAGGTCGAGGAGAACACCAACTCGACCAAGAGCATGCTCGGCGACATCTCGTCGATGTTCGACGTGAAGACGCAGGCCTCCTCGGAGATCGAGGTGCTGCGCTCGCGGCTCGTGTCGGGCCGCGTGGTCGACAAGCTCCACCTGTATATCGACGCCGAGCCGCGCTACCTGCCGGTGATCGGCCGCTGGCTCGGCGAGCACGCCGACGGCGTGTCGCGGCCGCTGCCGTTCGGCTATGTGACCGGCGCCGAGCAGATCTCGGTGGCGGCGTTCGCGGTGCCCGACGCGCTGCACGGCAAGGCGTTCACGCTGACCCGGCTGGCCGGCGAGCGCTACCGGCTTGCGCTCGGCGATGCCTCGGCCGAAGGCGAGATCGGCGCGCCGCTCACGCTGGCCACGCGGCAAGGCCCGGTCACGCTGACGGTCGCCTCGATCGACGGCGCGCCCGGCGCGCAATTCGTGCTGCGCTGCCATTCGCAACTGGCCACCACCGAGCGGCTGCGCGACGCGCTGAAGATCGCCGAAAAAGGCAAGCAGTCCGATGTGATCGGCGTGACGCTCGATGGCCCCGATCCGGTCCGCACCTCGGCCGTCCTCAACGCGATCGGCACCGAGTACGTGCGCCAGAACGTGCAGCGCAAGTCGGAGGAGGCCGAGCGCTCGATCCAGTTCCTCAGCGCGCAGTTGCCGGAACTGAAGACCCAGCTCGAACACGCCGAGAGCCGCTTCAACGATTACCGCGCGAAGCAGGGCACGCTCAATCTCGACGAGGAATCCACCGCGCTGCTGCAACGCTCGGTGGATGCGCAGACGCGCATGACGGGCCTGCAGCAAAAGCGCGACGAGCTGCTCGCGCGCTTCATGCCCGATCACCCGGCCGTCAAGGCGGTGGATGCGCAGATCGCCACCGCGCAGGCGGAGCTGGGCGGCATCGACAGCAAGACGCGCGCGCTGCCGCCGATCGAGCAGGAAGTGCTGCGCCTGCAACGCGACGTGCAGGTGGGCACCGAGCTGTACACCAACCTGCTCAACACGCAGGAGCAGTTGCGGCTGGTGAAGGCCGGCAAGGTCGGCAACGTGCGGATGGTCGATACCGCCGCGGTGCCCGAGCTGCCGGTGCGCCCGAAGCGCGCGCTGGTGATCGGCGGCGCGCTGGTGCTCGGCCTGATGATCGGCATGGGCATCGCGTTCGCGCGGCGCCGCATGTTCGATTCGATCGAGGACCCGGGCGAGGTCGAGCGCTTCGCCGCGATGCCGGTGTACGCGACGATCCCGCACAGCCGCGAGGAGGTGTCGCTGACGCGCCTGCGCCGCGCCGCCGACAAGCCGTCGCGCGACCTGATCCTGGCCAACCGCGCGGCGCTCGACCCGGCGCTCGAAAGCCTGCGCAGCTTCCGCACCGCGCTCGATTTCGCGATGACCGACCTGCGCAACCGGGTGGTGTTCATCACCGGGCCGACGCCGGGCATCGGCAAGTCGTTCATCGCGCTGAACCTGGCGGCGGTGCTCGGCGGCGCGGGCAAGCGCGTGCTGCTGGTCGATACCGACCTGCGCCGCAGCGGCATGAACCGCATCGTCCAGGCCGAGCGCGGCGCGGGCTTCGTCGAACTGCTGCGCGGCACGCACGGCCTCGACGCGGTGATTCGCCGCGAGACGCTCAAGGGCGTGGACTACATCTCGCCCGGCAGCCATTCGGAGAACGCCAGCGACGAGCTGTTCGACGCCGACCTGCGCGCGATCTTCGCGGCGATGAGCGCGGCCTACGACATCGTGATCTGCGACGGCGCCCCGATCCTGCCGGTGCCCGACGCGGTGCAACTGGCCGGCCATGCCGGCGTGACGTTCATGGTGGTGCGCCAGGGCGTGACCAAACGCGGCGAGATCCAGGAATCGCTGCGCCGGCTGCGGCAGGTCGGCATCGCGCCGCGCGGGCTGATCTTCAACGGCCTGCGGCCGCGCCCCGGCAACTATGCCTACGGATACGGGCAGTACCGCTACGCCCGCGCCAATTACGCCTACGACGACAAGGCCTGATGCGATGAACTGGACGATCCCGAACGACGCGCTGTTGCCGCCCGAACCGGCGGCGCCGCCGCTGCCGCCGCCGAGCTTCGGCCGGGTGGCCGTGGTGCACGAATGGCTGACCACCTACGCCGGTTCCGAGAAGGTGCTGGAGCAGATCCTGTCGATCTGGCCCAACGCCGACCTGTTCGCGGTGGTCGATTTCCTGTCCGACGAGGATCGCCGCACGCTGCACGGCAAGCGCGCGCGCACCTCGTTCATCCAGCGCCTGCCGTGGGCGCGCAAGCGCTATCGCGCGTACCTGCCGCTGATGCCGCTCGCGATCGAGCAGCTCGACGTGTCGGGCTACGACCTGGTGATCTCGTCGAGCCACGCCGTCGCCAAGGGCATCCTGACCGGGCCGGATCAACTGCACGTCAGCTACGTGCATTCGCCGATCCGCTATGCGTGGGATCTGCAGCATCGCTATCTGGCCGAATCGGGCCTGGCGTCCGGCCCGAAGAGCTGGCTCGCGCGTGCGCTGCTGCATTACATGCGGATCTGGGATCAGCGCACGGCGCACGGCGTGGATGCGTTCGTCGCCAACTCGGGCTTCATCGCGCGGCGCATCCGCAAGGCGTACGGCTACGCGGCCACGGTGGTGTATCCGCCGGTCGACATCGACCGCTTCAGCCTGCGCACGGATAAGGAATCGTTCTATTTCACGGCCTCGCGGATGGTGCCGTACAAGCGCCTGCCGCTGATCGTCGAGGCGTTCGCGAAGATGCCGGGCCGGCGGCTGGTGGTGATCGGCGACGGCCCCGATCTCGCCAAGGTGCAGGCGATCGACGCGCCGAACGTGACGCTGCTCGGCTATCAGCCCAACGACGTGCTGGTCAGCTACATGCAGCGCGCCCGCGCGTTCGTGTTCGCGGCCGAGGAGGATTTCGGCATCGCGCCGGTCGAGGCGCAGGCCTGCGGCACGCCGGTGATCGCCTACGGGCGCGGCGGCGCGCTCGAAACGGTGGTCGAGGCCGACGATCCGCTGCGGCGCACCGGGGTGTTCTTCCGCGAGCAGAGCGTCGATGCCATCGTGGCGGCCGTGGAGCGCTTCGAGACGATGGGGCCGTTCGATCCGGTGGCGTGCCGCGCGAATGCGCAGCGCTTCGGGGCCGAGCGGTTCCGGCGCGAGTTCGCGGAAGTGGTGGCGCAGACGGCTGGGGCGAGGGCGAAGCAGATGGCTTGATGTGGCGCGGGCGCTTTGAAGGTGCTTCGACGCGAACGTTACGCCGCTGCGGCCGCGCCGCCGTCGGCCTCGCGCATCGCGCAAACCGGCAGCAGCCGGCTCGCGGCGACGCCCGCGCGGAAGCGCTGCAATTGCGCGTCGGTGCGGCAATCGCGCCAGCCGGTTTCGATCAGGCAATGCAGGAAATCGGGATCGTCGTGGAGCCGGTGCAACTGCGCGGCGGCGTGCGCGAGGTCGGGATCGGCCCAGGCCACCGTGCCGTAGACGCCGCCTTCGTCCTGCCCGACGCGCACGGTGTGATCGACCAGCAGGCTGTTGCCCGCATTCATGAACACCAGGTTGCCGGACCAGCCGGTCGCGACGGCGGCGAGCCCCAGGCCCATCGCCTCCAGCAGCGGCAGGCCGAAGCCTTCCGCGCGATGCAGCGAGACGAACACATGCGCCGCGCTGAACAGGGCCTCCACATCCTCGCGCGACAGCACGCCGGTCAGCAGTTCGATGCGCGCGTCGTCGCCGACGGCCTCGCGCAGCCGTTCGAGTTCGCCGGGCGCGCCATGCAGCTTGAGCTTGACGATCAGCCGCACGTCGCGCTCGTGCGGAAACGCCGCGCGAAACGCGGCGATCGCGCCGAGCGGATTCTTGCGCGCGAGGCTCGATCGCGCATCGGCCATCGTCAGGAACGTGAGCGGGCCTTCGTTGCGCCGCCAGCGGCGCGGCGTGCCGCGCGGGTCCACCACATGCGGCGCGACCACCACCGGCACCGCGAACACCGGCGCCAGCGCTTCGGCGGCGAACGGGCTGGGCGTCCAGACCTCGTCGACGAGCGGCGCGGCGCGTTGCCAGCCTTGCGGCGGCAGCGCCGATTCCCACGCGAAATAACCGATGGTGCGGCCGCTCGCCAGCACGTCGCGCAGCGGCCATGCGAGCAGCGGCAGCTCGGGGCCGCCGCAATGCACGATGAACAGGCCGCCCGGCGTGGCGGCGAGCTTGCGCCATGGCCGCTTGACGGCCGCCGTCACGTCCACGAGTTCGACCGCGTAGCCGAGCCGGCGCAGCGTCTGCGCCTGATAGCGCGCGCCGTTGACGATGCCGTTGGTCAGCCCGAACTGCGCCACGATCTTGATGGTGCCGGCCGGATGCGCGACGGCGCGGCGGCGGCGTGCTTGCAGCAGCGCCGCCTGCATCGTCGCGAGCCCGGTGGCGGCGTGGCGCTTGAGGCGGGATAACAGCGGGGCGGCGGGGTTCGGCATCGTGGGCGGCAGGTCGTGATGTCATGAATCCAAGCAACATGCGTGCCGCTCACTCGCATCGAGCGAAATCCATCGAACGATGGCGCGGCCGAGCGCACCGGCGATCGGCCACGGCTATTGCGGCGCAATAAGCGCAATCGTTTGACGTGCGGCGCGGTGCCGGGCGCAGGTGCTCGGCGCGCGGCGGTTCGTTACGTAACGCGAGCCTGCAACGGTTACGTAACGATCGGGAACATCGGCGCGAGATGTGCATCGCGCACGCGGCCTTGAGCGCGAAACCCCTTGAAATCAGGCGGTTTTGGCGCGTCGCAACACACGCGACGCCGCGCGATGCGATTGGCACGATACCTGCTATATAGGCAGGCCGTGTCGGCGGGTCGGGGAATGCCCGCGCAGCGGTGTCGATCGCGGAGCCGGTGCCGACCGGCCCGGCTCGTGACGGCCGACGCAATCCGTGAATCGAAGCAGCCGAGGGCGTGCGGCATGCGGCATGGGCTGGCCGCGCAGCGCGATCGGAACAATCAGAACATCAAGAACGGACCAGACCAACACGATGCGACCATCGAACGGGGTGCGAAAGATTGCGGTGAACGGGCGATTCCTGTTCCGTCCCGCCACGGGTGTCGATCGCTTCGCGTTCGAGATCATGCGCAGCATCGACACGCTGATCGCCGAGCGCGATCCGTCGGTGGCCGGGCTCGATCTCGAGCTGCTGGTGCCCGATGGCCCTTACGCGATCGCCAATCCGTTCGGGCGGATTCCGATGCGCACGGTGCAGGGCCGGCGCGGCCAGGCGTGGGAGCAATGGGCGTTGCCCGGCGCCGCGCGCGGCAGCCTGCTGCTCAACTTGTGCAACTCCGCGCCGCTGTTCATGCGCAACCAGATCACCGTGATCCACGACGCCGCCCCGGTGCGCGTGCCCGACAGCTACAGCCGCGCGTTCCGCTCGTGGTATCGCGTGATGGCGCCGTGCGTGGGGCGCGCGGCGCGACGCATCGTGACGGTGTCGCGCTTCTCGCGCGGCGAGCTGATCGACGCCTACCGCATCCCGGGCGGCAAGATCGGCGTGATCTCCGAGAGCGGCGAACACATGCTGCGTCATGAGGAGGACGAAACCATCCTGTCGCGCCACGGCATCGGCGCGCGGCCGTTCGTGCTGGCGGTCAGCAGCCTGAACCGCCACAAGAATTTCCGGCTCGTGATCGACGCGCTGCGCCACATCGGCGAGGCCCGCTTCGACGTGGTGGTGGCGGGCGGCACCGATCCGGCCGTCTACGGCAGCAGCGCGGAGCCGCTGCCCGATTACGTCAGGCACGTGGGCTTCGTGTCCGACGCCGAGCTGAAGACGCTGTTTCGTCACGCGCTGTGCTTCGTCCATCCGTCCCGCTACGAAGGCTTCGGCCTGCCGCCCGTCGAGGCGATGACGCTCGGCTGCCCGATCGTGGTGGCCGACCTGCCGGCCGTGCGCGAAGCGTGCGGCGACGCCGCGATCTACGTGTCGCCCGACGATCCGGCCGCGCTGGCCGCGGCCCTGCTGCGCGTGTCGAACGACCCGGCGGAACGCGACGCGATGCGCGCACGCGGCCTGGCGCGCGCGGCCGAACTGACCTGGCGCGCGAGCGCCGTGCAACTGCTCGCGGAGATCCGGCCATGCATCGCATGAACACGGCGCGACGCATGCTCGTGCGGATGGCGGCCTAGCCATGGAGATCAGCGTATTCGGCCTGATCGTCGCGGTGCTGGGCGTGGCGAGCTTCGCGCTGCCGTTCCGCTGGGGCGTGGCCTTGATGGCCTGCTGCACGCTGTTCGGCGCGACCGAGGCGCTGTCGATCGGCGGCACCGGCATCCTGCCGGCCAACCTGTTCCTGCTGTTCTTCGCGGGCCGCGCGCTGCTGCGCGAGGACGTACCGGCCTTCCTGCGCGAACTGACGCCCGCATCGCCCGCGTTCTGGCTCGGCGTGCTGACCGTGTTCGGCTGCGCGAGCGCCGTGCTGCTGCCGCGCGTGCTGCAGGGCGACAGCTTCGTGTTCGCGATCGATCGCGCCGATGCGTCGGGCGGCCGGCTCGCGCTGACGCCGCTCGCGCCGGTGTCGGGCAACCTGTCGCAATCGGTCTATCTGGTTGGCGAGTTCGTGCTGTACGTGGCGGCGTCGGTGTATCTGCGCCGGCGCGACGCGAGCCGCGTGTTCGCCGATGCGATCCTCGCGCTGACCGCGTTGAACGTGGTGGCCGCGCTGGTCGATCTGGCCTCGGGCCTGCTCGGCCTCGACGTGCTGTCCGAAATCAAGACGGCGCAGTACGCGATCCTCGACGGCGCCGAGGTCGAAGGCCTGCGCCGCATCAGCGGCACGTTCACCGAAACCTCGGCGTTCTCGGCGTTCTCGCTGCCGCTGTTCGCGTTTTCATCGAGCCTCTGGCTGTTCGGTTATCGGCGCGTGCTGAGCGGCGCGCTCGCGTTCGCAACGTTGGCGCTGCTGATGCTGTCGACCTCGACCACGGCCTACGCGGGCCTGGCCGGCTACCTGATCGTGTTCATCGCGAGTCGCGGCCACACGATCGACCCGGCGAGCCGTGGCCGCAAGCGCCTGCTGATCGTGCTGGCCGCGGCTGGCCTGGTGCTGCTCGGCGGCGTGCTGGCGGCGATCGATTCGCCGCTGATCCAGACCGTGTCCGACCTGCTGTCGGGCGCGCTGTTCGACAAGATGAACACCGATTCAGGCGTCGAGCGCGGTGCCTGGAACATGCAGTCGCTGGTCAACCTGATCGATACCCACGGCCTCGGCGTGGGCCTCGGCAGTGCGCGCGCGTCGAGCTTTCCGCTGGTGCTGCTCGGCAATCTCGGGGCGTTCGGCTTCCTGATCTACGGCGTGTTCATGCTGCGCACCCTGGCGCGCACGCCCAGCGCGCCGACCACGCGCGGCGACGCCGCCGTCAGCTTCGCGGCGCGCCAGGCGATGTTCGCGAACCTGATCGGCGCGACGATCTCGGCCGCCGTGTTCGATCTTGGCCCGTGCTTCTACCTGTTCGCGGCGGTGGCGTTCGCGGCCGTCAACCGCCGTGCGCCGGCCGGCGCGCGCGAACGGCGGCGCGCAGCCGGGTTGGCGGGCTGGCGCGCGGCGTGGCGAAAGGCGCCGCGCCCGGGCGCGATGCGCCACGCCGCCTCGCGCACCGGAGGCCGCCCATGAATCGCATCAAGCCGACGCTGTCGAGCTTCGAACTGTTCGCGGTCTATCTGTCGTACGTCTCGCGCTACCTGTATCCGCTGTTCCTGCTGCCGTACTACGGGCGCACGCTTGGCGCGGGCGGCTACGCGGTGATCCTGGCCGGCATGTCGCTGTCGAATTCGATCTGGCTGTTCGTCAACTACGGCTTCTCGACGGTCGGCGCGCGCGACACCGTGCATACCCAGACCGACGCCGAACGCGCGGCGATCCTGCGCCGCCAGTTCAGCGCGCGGCTGGTGCTGTGCGTGCCCGGCGCGATCGTCGGCGCGATCGCGGCCACTCAATCGGCGATCTTCGCGCGCGTGCCGGGCATCGGCGTGCCGGTGGTGGCGATGGGGCTGGTCGCGGCGTTCAACCTCGGCTGGTATTTCGCCAGCACCGGGCGCGCCAAGAAGAGCGTGGCGATCGAGGTGGTGGGCTTCGTGCTGTCGCTGTCGATGATCTTCTGCTTCATCCACCGGCCCGGCGATCTGAAGTTCGTGTTCCCGCTGCTGCTCGTGTCGAGCGTCGTGCAACTGGGCCTGGCGTACTGGGCCGTGCGCCGCGAATTCTCGGGGCTGCTGTCGAGCCTGCGCGACGCGCTCGGGCTGATTCGTCAATCCACGGTGATCTTCATTTACGGCGGCACCTCGGTGCTGCTGATCGGCGCCTCGACCTACGTGCTGTCGCTGCTCGCGCCGGCCGCCGAGGTGGGCGCGTTCGGCGTGGCCGAGCGGCTGATCGGCGCGGGCCTGAGCCTGATGGGGCCGGCCGCGCAGATCCTGGTGCCGAAGGTCACGTTCCTGGTGGGCCGCGACGCGCAGCGCGCCAACCTGCTGGCGCGGCGCATCTTCGCGTTCTTCTTCGGCGGCGCGACGCTGGCCACGCTCGTGACGGTGTTCGCGGCCGGCCGGGTCGTGCCGTTCATCTTCGGCGCGGGCTTCGCGCACGCGGTGCCGGTGCTGCAACTGCTGGCGTTCGTGCTGCCGGTGAGCGTCTGCACCCAGGTGCTCGGCATGTACTTCCTGATTCCGCGCAAGCGCGAAGGCCTGCTCGCGCGCAGCGGCGTGATCAGCGCGATCGTCAACCTGGCCTGCGCGGTGCCGCTCGCCACGCACTGGGGCGCGATGGGCATGGCGGTGGCGCGGCTGCTCGGCGAACTGACCATGCTCGGCGTGCTGCTGGTGGGCGTGTGGCGCGCCGGGCTGGTGGCGGAAATCGTCGGCGCGCGGCGCTGCGCCGGCTCGCCGGCGGGCACGTGAGGCGCGCCATGCCGCGTCCGATCGGCATCGCAACTTTGATTGCAACGTTGATGCGACTTTGATCGCAACTTGGGAGAAACCGGTGAGCCTGCCTTCGGTAACGGTGGTGATCTGCAACTACAACTATGGCCGGTTCATCGGGCAAGCCGTCGATTCGGCGCTCGCGCAAAGCGTGCCGCCCGCGCGCGTGCTGGTGATCGACGACGGCTCGACCGACGATTCGGTGGCGATCCTGCGCGCCTACGGCGCGGCCGTGGACCTGCGCCTGAAGGAGAACGGCGGGCAGGTATCGGCTTACAACGCGGCGGTCGAGCTGCTCGACACCGAGATCGTGATCTTTCTCGACGCCGACGATTTTCTGTACCCCGAAGCCGTGGCCGAAGTGGCGGCCGGCTTTGCCGACCCGCGCGTGGCGAAGGTGCAATACCGGCTCGACATCTTTTCGAGCGGCGGCGTGGCGACCGGCAGCCAGATTCCGAATTCGCGGCCGCCGCGCGATTGCGGGCCGTCGCTGCGCAAGGGCTGGCTGTATCCGTCGCCGCCCGCCTCGGGCAATGCCTATCGCGTCGCGAACCTGAAGCGCATCTATCCGATTCGCGAGCCGATGGACAGCAAGTACGGCGCGGATTTCTACGCGATCTACGGCATCGCGCTGACGGGCCAGGTGGGGGCGATCGATCACGCGCTGGGCGGCTATCGCGCGCATGCGCCGAACCTGCGCACCGACAAGTCGCGCGACATCTCGTTCGCCAACGCCGCGAAGTGGAAGGACACGCCGCAGGAGTTTCGCGAGCGCTGGCGGCTGCTGTCGACGCTGGCCGCGAACCGGCTCGGCGTGGCGCTGCCGGCCGACCTGAAGGATTTTTCGTACACCAAATCGGTGTTCGTCGCGGAGCTTTACGGGCGGCCGTTCGCGTCGCGCATGCGCTGGCTCGCGCTCGGCTCGCCGCGCTATTTCCGCTCGATCGTGACGAACCCGTACTGGAACTGGCGCAAGAAGGCGGCGCTGGTCGCGATCAGCCTGTGCTGCTTCGTGCCGGGGCGGCGGCTGTCCGATCACATGCTGCGCTTCATCGCGAACCCGTTGCTGCGGCGGCGGTTCCAGGCGGGCGGCGGGCCGGCGGCATGAGGCGGCATGCGGACGAGCAGGCAAAAAATCAGGCGGATGGATACGAACGATTCGAGGGGGGAGCAAACATGAAGAAATACGTGATCGTGGCGACCAAGGGGCGGGCCGACGAATGCCGCACGCTGCTGACGCTGCTCGATGCGCAGACGGTGCCGCTCGACGCGGTCTACGTGGTGGGCGCGGAGCCGTCGGACGTGGCGGGCCTGCAGGCCCACGCGCTGGCCGCCCGCACGCGGCTCGTGATCGACCTGGCGCCCACCGCCGGCCTGACGCGCCAGCGCAACCACGGCGTCGCGCGCCTGCTGGGCGAGATCGACGCCGCCACGACAGGCGACAACGACTGGTTCGTGGTGTTCTTCGACGACGATTACCGCCCGGCCGCCGACTGGGCGGTGCGCTGCGAGCAGGTGTTCGAGGAAGATCGCGCGATCGTCGCGCTGACCGGCCGCGTGCTGGCCGACGGCATCATGGGCGCGGGCCTGAGCGAGCAGCAGGCGCTCGCGCACCTGAGCGGCGCGCTGCCGCCGCAGCCGCATTGGGCGTCGGGCGATGCGCAGCGCGAGATGCAATCGGTGTACGGCTGCAACATGGCGATCACCGGCCGCGCGCAGCGCTCGTTCCGTTTCGATGAAAACCTGCCGCTCTACGCGTGGCAGGAGGATCGCGATTTCACCGGCGTGATCCGCCATCTCGGCAAGGTGGTGTACGACCCACGCTGCGTGGGCGTGCATCTGGGCAGCAAGCGCGGCCGTACCTCGGGCGTGCGGATGGGCTACTCGCAGATCGCCAACCCGCTGTACCTCTATCACAAGGGCACCATGAGCCGCCGCGTGGCGATGCGCTTCATCGTGCGCAACGTCAGCGCGAACGTGGTCAAGAGCCTGCTGCGCTTTCCGTTCATCGACTATCCGGGGCGCTTGCACGGCAACGTGATCGGCTTCTGGGACGTGGTGCGCGGCAAGATCCATCCGCTGCGCGTGCTGCATATCGGCGCGAAGTGAGCGTCGCATTCGCCTCATCTTTTTTCGGAGCCGCATGCCATGTCCACTTACCGTGAACTGATCGATCTCGATGCACTCGACACGTTCGATGATGCGGCGCTCATGCCCGCGCCCGCGCCCGCGGCTTCGGCCGATGCCGCTCGCGCCGGACGCCCGCGCCCGTTGCAGGTGTTCGCACATCTGGCGATCGACAAGGATGCCGAACAATGGCGCCGCAGCCGCGAGGCCGGCCGGCTGGTGGGCCTGAACGACGCGACGCCATACGGCTATGGCCGCGCCGACGCGATGCAGTGCCGCGTGGCGTTCTCGCGCTCGGCGCCCGAGCCGGCCGTGGCGAAGTGGCTGCGGCTGGCGGTGCGCGCCGCGACCGGTTTCGACCTGGTTCACGCCTGGCGCAATCGCGATGCGATCCGCGCGGCCGACGTGGTCTGGACCCACACCGAATCGCAGTATCTGGCGGTGGCGGCGGTGGGCCTGCTGATCGGCAAGCGGGTGCGGGTGATCGGCCAGTCGGTCTGGCTGATCGACCGCTGGCGCGCGCTGTGGTGGCCGCACAAGCTGCTGTTCCGGCGCTTGATCGGGCGCGTCGACGTGCTGACGTTCCATTCGCCCGACAACCTCGCGATCGCGCGGCGGCTGTTCCCGGCCGCGCGCACGGAGCTGGTGCGCTTCGGCATTCCGTCCGAGCGGCGGCAGGCGCCGCGTTGCGCGCCGCGCGACACGATCCGCGTGCTGGCGCTCGGCAACGACCGGCATCGCGACTGGGCCACGCTGATCGAGGCGGTGCGCAACGTCGAGGGCATCGCGCTGACGATCCTGTCGGGCAGCGTGCCGGCCGGGCTCGCGCGCGGCGCGGCCAACGTCGAGATCCGGCTCGCGCGCAGCAACGCGGAGCTGGAGGCCGCGTTCGCCGACGCGACGCTGGTGTGCGTGCCGCTGCGGCCGAACCTGCACGCGAGCGGCATCACGGTCGTTCAGGAGGCCGTACTGTCGGGGCTACCGGTGATCGCGAGCGACGTGGGCGGGTTGTCGGCGTATTTCACGCGCGACGAGGTGCGCTACGTGCCGGCAGGCGACGCGCCGGCGCTGCGCGCGGCGATCGTCGAGGTGGCGCGTGCCCCGGCCGCGTCGATCGCGCGCGCTGCGCGCGCGCAGCGGCGCATGGGCGAGCAGGGCGACCTTGGCGCGCAGCATTACGTGCGCGCGCATGTGCGCCTCAGCGAGCAGTTGCTGGGGCGCGGCGCATGAGGCGCGCGGCCGGGCTGGCGCTGTGCCTCGCGCTTGCAACCTCGCATGTGACCGCCAGGACGCCGCTCGACGCCGACCGGCTCGATTTGTGCGGCTACAACCTGGTGTTCGACGAGACGTTCGCCGATTTCCGCATCGCCTCGCGCACGCTCGGCGACGCGCGCTGGACCGCGCATACGCCATGGAACGGCGATTTCGGCGACGCGGCGTTCGCCGACCCCGGCCCGAACGGCCCGTTCTCGGTATCGAGCAATGGATTGGCGATCACGGCGCGCCGCGCGGCCGACGGCAAGTGGACGTCGGGCCTGATCGCGGCGGCCGACGCCGGCGGCAAGGGCAGCGGCGTGCGCTACGGCTATTTCGAGGCGAGCCTGCGGATGCCGACCGGGCCGGGCACTTGGCCTGCGTTCTGGCTCAGTACGCTGAAGGCGGCCAGCGACCGCTCGCCGGGCATCGAGATCGACGCGGTCGAATACTACGGCCACGCCGACACCGCGTATCAGTCGGCCGTGCATGTCTGGTACGACGGCGCGGACAAGGCGAAATCGCGCCACCGCTCGCGGTCGATTCCGGTGCCGCCCGGCGCGCTGGAGGCGGGCTTCCACGATTACGGCGTGCGCGTCACGCCCGAGGACATCACGTTCTATCTGGACCGTCGGCCCATGTGGCGGCAGCCCACGCCGCCCGAGCACCGGCTGCCGCTGTTTCCGCTGATCGATCTGGCGCTCGGTTCGGGCTTTCCGATCAAGGACACGCCTAACCCGTCGGTGCTGGCGGTGAAGGCGGTGCGCATCTACGCCGCGCCGGCCGGCGACGCGGCGGCGGCGAACTGCAGGGGCGCGCCCGGCTGAGTGCTATGCGCTAACCGCTAACCGCTAACCGCTAACCGCTAACCGCTAACCGCTAACCGCGCCCGGCGGCCTTGACGGCCAGCGCGGCGGCGGCCGAGCGCGTTTCGACGTGGAGCTTGCGGAACAGGTGCTCCAGGTGCTTGTTGACGGTGCGCGCGGCCATGTCGAGGATGTCGCCGATGTCGCGGTTGGTCTTCCCGCGCGACACCCACAGCAGCACTTCCGCCTCGCGCACGGTCAGGCCGAAGCGCTCGATCAGCGCGGCGACCTGCGCGCCGTCGTCGGACGCCTCCAGCACGATCACCCATTCGCCCTGTGCCGGCGTGCCGGTCACGCGCGCCGAGCGGCGCACCGCGCCGTCGGCCGTCTCGTGCGCGGCCTCGTCGGGGCAGCCCTGTTCGAGCCATTCGGCGAACCAGCGATGCAGCTCGGGCGGCAGGGCGCGCCTGCCGGTCGTCGTGCCGTGTGCGATCGCACTGTCGCGATCGCTGTTGTCGACGTTGTTGCTGTCGCTAATGCCGCCGCTATTGCCGCTGCTGCTGCCACTATTGCCGCTA
>NZ_BAAILN010000030.1:109597-111239 GCF_054589155.1 Burkholderia sp. 3C | reverse complement strand
CCGGCGCCGGCGCCGCCCCCAAGCTCGCGATACCCATCCAGCCGCGCAGCCGCCTGCGCCGACTGCCAGCGGATCGCGCCGCCGCCATCGACGATCACGGCCGCGCGCGCATCGAGTTCGAGCACCGTGTCGGCGTAGCGCTGCGCGCGCGAGCGCTGCACATGCGCGGCGATCCGCGCGCACACCTCCTCGGGCCGCACCGGCTTGGTCACGTAATCGATGCCGCCCACCCGAAAGCCCTGCACCACGTGCTCGCTTTCGGCCAGCGCGGTCATGAAGATCACCGGCAGATGCGCGTGGCGCGCGTCGAGCTTGAGGCGCCGGCAGGTTTCGAAGCCGTCGAGCCCCGGCATCATCGCGTCGAGCAGCACCACGTCGGGCGTGACGCGCGCCAGGCACTTCAGCGCGTCGTCGCCGCTCAGGGCGACCAGCACCGCGTAGCCGTCGGCGCGCAGCGTGTCGGACAGCAGCGCGAGGTTGTCGGGCGTGTCGTCGACGATCAGCACCACGGGGCGATTGCCGAGCACGCCGGGCAGGGCGGCGTCGGGCAGCGGGCGCGCGGCGTCAGTCATCGGCGCCGAGCGGCAGGCGGTCAAGCTCATGCTCGAACTCCTTCAGTTGGAACAGTTCGGCCCGCGCGCGCAGTGCGGCGAGCGGGGCGGCCAGCGCCGGGCGGCGGGCCACGGCGGCGTCGAGCGCTTCGATCAGGCCTTCGACGTAGCCTACGTCGAGCAATGCGCGTAGTTGCGCGTGCATCGAACGCGGCAGGCGGGGTGGTTCGGTCGGCGCGGAGGCCGCGGCCGGTGTCGACGACGTGGGCGACGGTGACGCGCCGCCGACGGTCGCCGCGGCACCCGTCGCGGCAGCCATCGAAACGGGCGAGGCCCCATCGTCCGGCGCGGCCTCGCGGCTCGCTTCGGAGGATGCCGCAGCAGCGTCGGCCCGCTCCCATTCAATCCGCAGCAGCGCCGCGAGCTTGTCGAGCAGCACCGGCACCTGCACCGGCTTGACCAGGTAGTCGTCGCAGCCGATCGCGATCGCGCGCTCGCGGTCGTCGGCGAACGCATTGGCCGACAGCAGCATGATCGGCGCCGAGGAAATCCGCCGCTCGCGGATCAACCGGCTGGTCTCGTAGCCGTCCATGTCGGGCATCGAGATATCCATCAGGATCGCGTCGGCCGCGTTGGTGCCGAGCCAGCGCAGCGCGTCGATGCCGCTGCCCGCCTCGACGATCTCGAAGCCGAGCGGCGCGAGCATCTGCACGACGATCGCGCGCTGGTCGGGCAGGTCGTCGACGATCAGCAGCGTGCGCCGCGTGCCGCGATAGCCGCGAATGTCGGCCAGCTCGATGCGCGCCGGCACGGCGGTGCGCACGGTCGGCGCGTACACCTTGACGACGAAGCGGGTGCCGCGCCCGACTTCGCTGTCGACCTCGAGGCTGCCGCCCAGCGCATGCGTGAGCAGCTTGCAGATGGTCAGCCCGAGCCCGGCGCCGTGATCGTGCGCGCTGGCCGCCTCGCCGCGCTCGAACGGCAGGAACAGCCGCTCCATCTCGTCGGCCGGAATGCCGGGGCCGGTGTCGATCACCTCGAACGTCAGCGTGTCGAGCGCGTGGCCGACGCGCAGCGTCACGCCGCCCGCC
>NZ_BAAILN010000030.1:104486-109462 GCF_054589155.1 Burkholderia sp. 3C | reverse complement strand
GACGGTGGCCGGCAGCCGGCCGGCCGGCTGCACCACGAAATCGATCGCCTTCTCCACCGCCTGCGGGCGCAGCATCGCCGTCATCTGCGCGAGGAATTCGGGCAGCGCGATCGGCGTGACGTTCAGTTGCAGCTTGCCGGCCTCGATGCGCGCCACGTCGAGCAGGCCGTCGACCAGCGCCAGCAGGTGCTCGCCGCTGCGGTGGATGGTGCGGATCGCGTTGAGCCGCGCGGGCGGAATGTCGTCGCGCCCCTGCAGCAGCAGTTGCGCATAGCCGAGGATGCTGTTCAGCGGTGTGCGCAGCTCGTGGCTCAAGCCCGTCACGTAGCGGCTTTTCGCGCTGTTGGCCGATTCGGCGGCGGCGCGGGCGCGCTTGAGCGCGGCGTCGGTTTTCTGGTGCGCGTCGATCTCGTGCATCAGCAGCTCGGTCTGGCGCTGCGATTCCTCCTGCGTGACGCGCCGGCTCTCGCGTTCCAGCACCAGCCACCACGCGGCGATGCAGCCGATCAGCGACAGCGCCACGAACACCTTCACGTAGCTGCCGGCCACCTCGCGCCAGGCCGGCGAGCCGGGCACCGCGAGCGTGTCGGCGCTCTGCGACCAGATCAGGTACAGCACGGTGGCGAGCAGCATCAGCATCGCCAGCACCAGGCCGAGGTAATGCGCGAGCCGCACGCCGGCCACGCCGAGCCGCGCGTTCGGGAACAGCCGGTGCAGCGCGCGGTCGAGTTGCGAGGCGATCCGTGCGTGCGGCTTGCAGCGGTCGTTGCAGCGCGCATCGAGCGAGCAGCACAGCGAGCAGATGGTGCCGCCGTAGGCCGGGCAGTACGCGGTGTCCTCGCGCTCGAATTCGTTTTCGCAGATCGCGCAGCGCCGCAGCGCCGCAGGTGACCCGGGTGGCCCAGGCGGCCCCGGTTCGGCCTGGCGCGCGAGGTAGTAGCGCCCGCGCGTGAGGATCGCGATGGCCGGCGCGCAGACGAACGCCACGCCCAGCGCGATGAACGGCGACATCGCCTGCGCCAGCTCGCCGAACGCGCCGCCGTGCGCCAGCATCGCCGTGACGGCGGCGATCGCCATCGCGCCCACGCCCACCGGGTTGATGTCGTACAGGTGCGCACGCTTGAACTCGATGTCGCGCGGGCTGTAGCCGAGCGGCTTGTTGACCACCAGGTCGGCGAACAGCGCGCCCACCCAGGCGATCGCAACGTTCGCGTACATCGACAGCACCTTGCCGATCGCGTCGAACACGCCCAGCTCCACCAGCAGCAGCGCGATCAGCACGTTGAACACCAGCCACACCACGCGCCCCGGGTGGCTGTGCGTGAGCCGCGCGAAGAAGTTCGACCACGCGAGCGAGCCGGCGTAGGCGTTGGTCACGTTGATCTTCAACTGCGAGACGATCACGAACAGCACCGCGGCCGGCACCGCCCAGGCGGCCAGCCCGAGCGGGTCGAGCAGCAGGTGATAGGCGACCAGGTACATCTGGGTGGGCTGCACCGCGTGCGCCACGTCGATCTCGTGCTGGATCGCGATGAACGCCAGGAACGCGCCGCCGAGCATCTTCAGCGCGCCTGGCACGATCCAGCCGGGGCCGGCCGACAGCAGCGCGATCCACCAGCGCCGGCGGTTCTTGCGCGTGAGCGGCGGCAGGAAGCGCAGGTAATCCACCTGCTCGCCGACCTGCACGATCAGCGCGAACACCACGGTGGCCGCCTGCCCGAACGCGATCGTGCTGAACGCGCGGCCCTCGTGCGCGAAGCCGGCAAACGTGGACCATTCGCGCAGCAGCCCCGGGTGATGCCACAGCACCCCCGCGTACGGCAGCACGAACAGCACCAGCCACAGCGGCTGGGTCCAGCTTTGCAGGCGGTTGATCAACGTGATGCCGAACATCACGATCGGAATCACCACCAGCGAGCTGATCACGTAGGCGAGCCCGATCGAGATCGGAAACATCATCTGGAGCGCGAGCGACATGATCGCCGCCTCCAGCGCGAAGAAGATGAACGTGAAGCTGGCGTACAGCAGCGAGGTGACGGTCGAGCCGATATAGCCGAAGCCGGCGCCGCGCGTGAGCAGGTCCATGTCCACGCCGTGGCGCGCCGCGTAATAGCTGATCGGCAGGCTGGTCAGCCAGATCAGCACCGACACGGCGGCGATCGCGCACACCGCGTTGGTGAAGCCGTAATCCACCACCAGGCTGCCGCCGATCGCCTCCAGCACCAGGAACGACACCGCGCCGATCGCGGTGTTCGCGACCCGGAATTCCGACCAGCGCCGGAACGAACTCGGGGTGTAGCGCAGCGCGTAATCCTCGAGGGTTTCGTCGCCGACCCAGGCGTTGTAGTCGCGCCGCACCTTGACGATGCGCTGCGTGCTGGGTCGCGCCGCGTGCTCGGGGGCGGGTGCGGCGCTCGGGTGCATGGATGCCATCTCGGGTGATCCAGGTTGGTGCGTCCGTGGCGGGAGGCATGCGTCACGCAAGTTACATTCCAGGCGCGGGCCCGGATATACGTCAATCGACGTATTTCGATCGTTTATTTGGCTTCCTACATTTCGCCTCACACGCCGGCCACGATTCGCCGGCGGTGCGACCCGACAAGGAGAATGTGATGTCCGTAGACGATCGATTCGATGACGAAGCCCCGTCGCCGCTGCGCCGGCGCCTGATCGGCGGCCTCGCCGCCGCGCCGCTGATGGCGCTCGGCCTGCCGCGCGCCGGTTATGCGCAGACTCCGCCGACCGCCAAGGTCAACACGACCAAGCTGGCCGTCACGGACACCACGGTGACGGTCGGCCAGCTTCACTCGGCCACCGGCACGATGGCGATCTCCGAGACGGGCTCGATCCAGGCGGAGCGGCTCGCGATCGAGCAGATCAACGCGATGGGCGGCGTGCTCGGCCGCAAGATCCAGATCATCCAGGAAGACGGCGCGTCCGACTGGCCGACGTTCGCCGAGAAATCGAAGAAGCTGCTGGAAAACGACCACGTGGCGGCGGTGTTCGGCTGCTGGACCTCGGCCTCGCGCAAGGCGGTGCTGCCGGTGTTCGAGAAGGACAACGGCCTGCTGTACTACCCGACCTTCTACGAAGGCCTGGAGCAGTCGAAGAACGTGTTCTACACGGGCCAGGAAGCGACCCAGCAGATCGTCTGGGCGCTCGACTGGGCCTCGAACACCAAGAAGGCCAAGAGCTTCTTCCTGATCGGTTCGGACTACATCTGGCCGCGCACCTCGAACAAGATCGCGCGCCGCCATATCGAGCAGCACCTGCACGCGAAGGTGGTGGGCGAGGAGTACTACCCGCTCGGCACCACCGATTTCTACTCGCTGATGAACAAGATCAAGCTGGCGCGCCCGGATTGCATCTTCGCGACCGTGGTGGGCGGCTCGAACGTGGCGTTCTACAAGCAACTGAAGGCGGCCGGCATCACGCCGCAGAAGCAGTTCCTGCTGACGCTGTCGGTGACCGAGGACGAGGTGCTCGGCATCGGCGGCGAAAACTTCGCGGGCTTCTTCTCGTCGATGAAGTACTTCGAATCGCTCGACAACGACAACAACAAGAAATTCGTGCAGGCGTTCAAGGCGCGCTACGGCCAGAAATCGGTGATCGGCGACGTCACGCAGGCGGCCTATCTCGGGCCGTGGATCTGGAAGGCGGCCTGCGAGCGCGCCGGCAGCTTCGACGTGGACAAGGTGGTGGCCGCCTCGGCCGGTATCGAGCTGAAGAACGCGCCGCAGGGCTACGCGAAGGTCGATCCGAACCATCACCTGTGGAGCCGCTCGCTGATCGGCGAAGGCCAGGCGGACGGCCAGTTCAAGGTGGTGGCGGCATCGGACGCGCCGATCCAGCCGAACCCGTTCCCGAAGGGCTACATGTAAGCCGGCGCGGGGCCGCAAGGCTCCGCACGCTGTATCACGCGCATGGCGGCGGCCGCCCGGCCGCCGCGCGAGGAGGTTTTCGATGTCCGCTACCGACATTTTCAATATCACGCTGATGCAGGGCTTCGCCGGCCTGAGCCTGTTCAGCGTCCTGCTGCTGATGGGCCTCGGCCTCGCCGTGATCTTCGGCCAGATGGGCGTGATCAACATGGCCCACGGCGAATTCATGACGATCGGCGCGTACACCGTCTATCTGTTCTCGTGGTTCGCGCAGAACGTCTGGCACGCGATCACGCCGGTGTATTTCTTCATCGCGATCGTGGCCGCGTTCTTCATCGCGTTCGCGGCCGGCTGGCTGGCCGAATGGGCGCTGATCCGGCATCTGTACCGCCGCCCGCTCGACACGCTGCTCGCCACCTGGGGCCTGAGCCTCGGCATGCAGCAGGTGTTTCGCTCGACGTTCGGCCCGAAGGAAGTCAGCCCGCAACTGCCCGACTGGCTGATGGGCTCGTGGGAGCCGTCGCAGGGCCTCGACATTCCCGTGAGCGGCATGTTCGTGATGGGGCTGGCGCTGGTCATGACGGGCGGCCTGCTGCTCGCGCTGTACCGCTCGCGCTGGGGCCTGCGGGTGCGCGCCACGGTGGCCAACCGGCCGATGGCGAACGCCGCCGGCATCAACACGCGGCTCACCGACCGGATGACGTTCGCGATCGGCTGCGGGGTGGCCGGCGTGGCCGGGGCCGCGTTCACGGCGATCGGCTCGACCGGGCCGACCAGCGGTTCGCTCTACATCGTCGATTCGTTCCTGGTGGTGACGTTCGGCGGCGCGGCGAGCCTGCTCGGCACGGTGGCCTCGGCGTTCGGCATCGCGCAGATGCAGTCGATCAGCGAGTTCTTCCTGTCCGGCTCGACGGCGCGCGTGCTGACGCTGCTGACCGTCGTGATCATCCTGATGCTGCGCCCGCAAGGCCTGTTCGCCTCGAAGGTGCGGCGCGCCTGACCCGCGTGCCGTGCGGCCGTGCGCATCGACCGTTCAGTTCAACCGAATTCTGACCTCCTGACCGGAGAGCAATCATGGAACCCATCCAATCCGTC
>NZ_BAAILN010000030.1:99110-104266 GCF_054589155.1 Burkholderia sp. 3C | reverse complement strand
TCGTCGCGGTGGGCCTGGTGATCGCCTGGGGCTACGGCGGCGTGCTGAGTCTGGGGCAGGGCGTGTTCTTCGGCCTGGGCGGCTACGCGATGGCGATGTTCCTGAAGCTGGAGGCGTCCGATCCCATCTCGACCAAGACCCAGACCACGCCCGGCATTCCCGATTTCATGGACTGGAACCAGCTCACCGCGCTGCCGGGCTGGTGGCAGCCGTTCCACTCGCTGCCGTTCGCGATCCTCGCGGTGCTGGTGGTGCCCACGCTGCTGGCCTTCGTGGTGGGCTTCGCGATGTTCAAGCGGCGCGTGGGCGGCGTGTATTTCGCGATCATCACGCAGGCCGTGGCGCTGATCCTGTCGGTGCTGATCATCGGCCAGCAGGGCTATACGGGCGGCGTGAACGGCATCACCGACCTGCGCACGCTGCTGGGCTGGAGCATCCAGTCGAACGCGTCGAAATACGTGCTGTATTTCGTCAACGCGGCGCTGCTGATCGTGGCCATGCTGGCCTGCCGCTGGGTGCAGCGCGGCAAGCTCGGCACGCTGCTGCTGGCGATGCGCGACAAGGAGGACCGGGTGCGCTTCTCCGGCTACGACGTGGCGATGTTCAAGGTGTTCGCGTTCTGCGTGGCGGCGCTGCTCGCGGCGGTCGGCGGCGCGATGTTCACGCTGCAGGTGGGCTTCATGTCGCCGTCGTTCGTCGGCATCGTGCCGTCGATCGAGATGGTGATCTACGCGGCGGTGGGCGGGCGCATGTCGGTGGCGGGCGCGGTGCTCGGCACGATCCTCGTCAATCTCGGCAAGACCTGGTTCTCGGAGAGCTTCCCGAACCTGTGGCTGTTCCTGATGGCGGCGATGTTCATCGGCGTGGTGATGGCGTTCCCGAACGGCATCGCGGGGCTGTACGAGGCGCATGCACGGCCGCGGCTGCGGCGCTGGCTCGGCGAGCCGGCCAACCAGGAGGCCTGACGATGAGCAATACCGACTTCCTGCTCGCGGTCGAGGACCTGACCGTGTCGTTCGACGGCTTCAAGGCGATCGATTCGCTGAACCTCTATCTCGAACGCGGCGAGCTGCGCGTGGTGATCGGCCCGAACGGCGCCGGCAAGACCACGCTGCTCGACCTGATCTGCGGCAAGACCCGCGAGACGGCCGGCAGCATCAAGTTCCGCAACGAGGAAATCACGCGGCTCGCGGAATTCCGGCGCGTGCGCAAGGGCATCGGCCGCAAGTTCCAGACGCCGTCGATCTACGAAAACCTGTCGGTGTCGCAGAACCTGGAGGTGTCGTATCCGCGCGGGCGCGGCGTGTTCGGCGCGCTGGCGTTCCGGCGCGACAGCGCGGTGACCGACCAGGTGCTGGCGGTGGCCGAGGAGATCGGCCTGGCCGCGGTGCTCGACATGGAGGCCGGGCTGCTGTCGCACGGCCAGAAGCAGTGGCTGGAGATCGGCATGCTGCTCATGCAGGACCCCGAACTGTTGATGCTCGACGAGCCGATCGCCGGCATGAGCGTGAAGGAGCGCGAGATCACGGCCGAGCTGCTGGGCCGGATCTGCCAGCAGCGCTCGATGATCGTCATCGAGCACGACATGGCGTTCGTCGAGCGGATCGCGCACAAGGTCACCGTGATGCACCAGGGAAAGATCCTGGCCGAAGGGCCGATGGCCACGGTGCAGGCGGACCCGCGCGTGATCGACGTTTATCTGGGCCACTGAAAAGGAGGAACCCGACATGCTCGAAGTCGACGATCTCGTCGTCAGTTACGGCCAGAGCGAGGTGCTGCACGGCATCGGCTTTTCGGTCGGCAACCGCGAAAGCGTCGCGGTGATGGGCCGCAACGGCATGGGCAAGACCACGCTGTTCAAGTCGCTGATCGGCATGCTGCCGGCCAGCCGCGGCACCGTGAAGGTGGGCGGCGCCGATGTCTCGAAGGAAGAGAGCTTCCGGCGCGTGGCCAAGGGCATCGGCTACGTGCCGCAGGGCCGGCAGATCTTCGCGTCGCTCACGGTGGAGGAGAACATCCGCACCGGCCTGGAGAACGCGCCCACGCAAACCGTGCCCGAGGAGCTGTATGCGCTGTTCCCGGTGCTGTGGGACATGCGCCGCCGCAAGGGCGGCAACCTGTCGGGCGGCCAGCAGCAGCAACTGGCGATCGCGCGGGCGCTGGCCACCGACCCGAAGGTGCTGCTGCTCGACGAGCCGACCGAAGGCATCCAGCCGTCCGTGATCAAGGACATCGCCAAGGCGCTGAACCAGATCCGCGCCTCGCGCGACATCGCGATCGTGGTGTCCGAGCAGGTCCTGAGCTTCGCGCTCGAGGTGGCCGACCGGCTGTTCGTGATCGAGGGCGGCCGTTTCGTTCACCAGAGTACCCGCGAGGCCGGCGACACCGACCGCATTCGCGAATACCTGTCCGTCTGACGGCGTGCGCGCCGTCATCGTCCAACGCAGCACCGAGGAGCGTGCGAAATGCCCGAAACCCTGATCAAGGTCGACCTGAACCAGTCCGCCTACGAAAACGAACAAGTCCACAACCGCTGGCACCCCGACATTCCGATGGCGTGCTGGGTCAAGCCCGGCGACGACTTCGTGCTCGAAACCTACGACTGGACCGGCGGCTTCATCAAGAACGACGACAGCGCCGACGACGTGCGCGACATCGACCTGTCGATCGTCCACTTCCTGTCCGGCCCGGTGGGCGTGAAGGGCGCGGAGCCGGGCGACCTGCTGGTGGTCGACCTGCTCGACATCGGCGCGAAGTCCGACAGCCAGTGGGGCTTCAACGGTTTCTTCTCGAAGACCAACGGCGGCGGCTTCCTGACCGACCATTTCCCGTCGGCGCAGAAGTCGATCTGGGATTTCCACGGCCTGTACACCAGTTCGCGCCATATTCCCGGCGTGAACTTCGCGGGCCTGATCCACCCCGGCCTGATCGGCTGCCTGCCCGATCCGAAGCTGCTCGAAACCTGGAACACGCGCGAGACGGCCCTGATCGCGACCGACCCGGAACGCGTGCCGCCGCTGGCCAACCCGCCGTTCGCGGCCACCGCGCACATGGGCAGCCTGGCCGGCGACGCGAAGGCCAAGGCCGCCGCCGAAGGCGCGCGCACCGTGCCGCCGCGCGAACACGGCGGCAATTGCGACATCAAGGATCTGTCGCGCGGCTCGAAGGTGTTCTTCCCGGTGTACGTGGACGGCGCGGGGCTGTCGGTCGGCGACCTGCACTTCAGCCAGGGCGACGGCGAGATCACGTTCTGCGGCGCGATCGAGATGGCCGGCTGGGTGCACATGCGCGTGAACCTGATCAAGGGCGGCATGGCCAAGTACGGCATCCGCAACCCGGTGTTCCAGCCGAGCCCGATCACGCCGAACTACAACGACTACCTGATCTTCGAGGGCATTTCGGTTGACGAAACGGGCGGCCAGCATTACCTCGACGTGACCGTCGCCTATCGCCAGGCCTGCCTGAACGCCATCGAATACCTGAAGAAGTTCGGCTACTCGGGCGCGCAGGCCTATTCGCTGCTCGGCTGCGCGCCGGTGCAGGGGCATATCAGCGGCGTGGTCGACATCCCGAACGCGTGCGCGACGCTGTGGCTGCCGACCCAGATCTTCGATTTCGACATCCGGCCGAACGCGCAGGGGCCGGTGCGGCACGTGACGGGCGAGGTGGACCTGCCGATCTCGTACGACCTGAGCCACGCCTGAGCACGGAGCGCCCGAGATGCCGATCTACGACTTTCACTGCGAGGCCTGCGGGCCGTTCGTCGCGATGCGCGCGATCGCCGAGCGCGACCGGCCCGCGCCGTGCCCCGCGTGCGGCACGATCGGCGCGCGGCGGCTGACCGCGCCCGCGCTGGCGCTGATGGCGGGCGACCGGCGCACGGCGCACGCCACCAACGAGCGTGCGGCCCATGCGCCGCGTCAATCGGGCGACGGCGGCAGCGGGGGGCGCCACCGGCCCGGCTGCGGCTGCTGTTCGGGCGGGCGCGCCACGCTGGCCGGCGCGAGCGGCGGCGGCGCGATCGGCAAGCCGGCGCAGGACAACCCGGCGGCGGCGCTCAAGCAGCCCGCCGGCCGGCCCTGGATGATCAGTCACTGAACCCTGGCGCGGGGCCGCATGCCTGCGCGCCCCGCGCACCGAACGGAGCAAGACGATGCGACATGGCGATATTTCGAGCAGCCGCGACAGTGTCGGCGTGGCGGTGGTCAACTACCGGATGCCGCGCCTGCACACGCGCGCCGAGGTGCTGGACAACGCGCGCAAGATCGGCGAGATGCTGATCGGCATGAAGCGCGGGCTGCCGGGCATGGACCTGGTGATTTTTCCCGAGTATTCGACGCACGGCATCATGTACGACGAGGCCGAGATGTACGAGACGGCCTCCACCATCCCGGGCGCGGAAACCGAGATCTTCTCGGCCGCCTGCCGCCAGGCCAACGTGTGGGGCGTGTTCTCGATCACCGGCGAGCGCCACGAGGAACACCCGCACAAGGCGCCGTACAACACGCTGATCCTGATCGACAACCACGGCGAGATCGTGCAGAAGTACCGCAAGATCATGCCGTGGACGCCGATCGAGGGCTGGTATCCGGGCGACCGCACCTACGTGAGCGACGGCCCGAAGGGCCTGAAGATCAGCCTGATCATCTGCGACGACGGCAACTATCCGGAGATCTGGCGCGACTGCGCGATGCGCGGCGCGGAGCTGATCGTGCGCTGCCAGGGCTACATGTACCCGGCCAAGGAGCAGCAGGTGATGGTGTCGAAGGCGATGGCCTGGATGAACAACACCTACGTGGCGGTGGCCAACGCGGCCGGCTTCGACGGCGTGTATTCGTATTTCGGGCATTCGGCCATCGTCGGTTTCGACGGGCGCACGCTCGGCGAATGCGGCGAGGAGGAGATGGGCGTGCAGTACGCGGAGCTTTCGGTCTCGCTGATCCGCGACGCGCGCCGCAACCTGCAGTCGCAGAACCATCTCTACAAGCTGCTGCATCGCGGCTATACCGGCACGATCCATTCGGGCGACAGCGTGCACGGCGTGGCCGAGTGCCCGTTTGCGTTCTATCGCGACTGGATTGCCGATCCGCAGAAGGCGCGCGCGGCCGTGGAGGCGATCACGCGGCCGATGCCGGGCACGCCCGAGTGCCCGGTGG
>NZ_BAAILN010000030.1:84891-98967 GCF_054589155.1 Burkholderia sp. 3C | reverse complement strand
CCCCCCCCCCGGCGATTCAGACGGCCGAAGCCTCGCCGTCGTTCTCGCCGCCGCCGCGATACCCGAGCTTCTCCGAAATCGCCTGCCCGGCCTGCTTGAGCAGCGCCACGTAATGCGGCTTGGTGTCGGCGCCGCAGCGCATGGTCGGAAACGAGATCGACAGCCCCGCGATCGCGCGGCCGAAGCGGTCGAACACCGGCACCGCCAGGCACACCAGCCCGTCTTCCTGTTCCTCGTTGTCCTCGCCGTAACCCTGCTCGCGCACGTGCGGAAGAATGCTCCAGACGGCTTCGGCCGAGGCCAGCGTCTTCGGCGTGGACTTGCGGAACACCACACGCGCGAGCGCCTCGCGCGCCTCGTCGGGCGCCATCCAGGCCAGCAGCACCTTGCCGATCGCGGTGCTGTGGAGCGGGTTGGTGCGGCCGATCCGCGAATGCATGCGCAGCCCGTAATCGGCGTCGATCTTGTGGATGTAGATGATGTGATCCTCGTCGAACGCGCCGAGATGCAGCGCCTCGCGCGTGAGCCGGCCGATGCGGCGCATCTCGATGTCGGCCTCGCGCACCAGGTCGACGCTGTCGAGCGCCTGCGCGCCGAGTTCGAACAGGCGGATCGTCAGCCGGTAGCGCTCGGTTTCGTCTTCCTGCGCGACGAAGCCGAGCGTCTTCAGCGTCTGCAGGAAGCGGTGCACGGTGGTCTTGGACATGCCGAGCCGCTGCGACAGCTCGCTGATGCCGATCGGGCCGTGCGCGCCGAGCGCTTCCAGCACGGCGAACACCTTGCCGGCGGCCGAGGCCGATTCGGCCTTGTCGCCGTCGTCGTTTCGCGCCCGGGACGCGGCCTCGTCCTTCCGGCGCGTGAGCATCGCTTCCATGTGCAGACCATCCGTCGAATATGAATCAGGCGTGAGCATAGCGTGTCCGGGCGCGGCGTTGCATCAGCGGGCCAGCCAGCCGCCGTCGACGGCCAGCGTGTGGCCGTGCACGTAATCGGAGGCCGACGAGGCGAGGAACAGCACCGGCCCGGCCAGATCCTCGGGCGCGCCCCAGCGTCCGGCCGGAATCCGGCCGAGGATTTCCTCGTTGCGCTGCGCATCCTCGCGCAGTTGCGTGGTGTTGTTGGTGGCCATGTAGCCTGGCGCGATCGCGTTGACGTTGATGCCGCGCGCGGCCCACTCGTTGGCGAGCAGGCGCGTGAGCCCCAGCACGCCGCTTTTCGACGCGGTGTACGACGGCACCCGCACGCCGCCCTGGAACGACAGCATCGACGCGACGTTGATGATCTTGCCGGGGCCGTCCTGCCGCACGAACTGCTTCGCCACGGCCTGCGCGAGGAAGAACACCGTCTTGAGGTTGGTGTCGATCACGACGTCCCAGTCGTCCTCGGTGAAGGCGAGCGCGTCGTTGCGGCGGATGATGCCGGCGTTGTTGACGAGGATGTCGATGCGGCCGAACGCCTCGACGCTGGCGGCGATCACGTCGTCGATCGGCGCGATGCTCGACAGGTCGGCGCGCAGGTCCAGGAAGCGGCGGCCGAGCGCCTCGACGCGCGTGAGCGTGTCGGCCGGCGCGCCGCGGTTGACGCCCACGATGTCGCAGCCGGCCTGCGCCAGCGCGATGGCCATGCCGGCGCCCAGGCCGGTATTGCAGCCGGTCACGAGCGCGACCTTGCCGCTCAGGTCGAAGGGGGAGGCCGGGGTCACGGTTCGGTTCTCGAGGCTCATGAGGCTTAGCGCAGCGCGGAAATCGCGACGTGGTCCATGTCCTTGAACACCTGGTTCTCGCCGACCATGCCCCAGATGAACGTATAGGCGCGCGTGCCGACGCCCGAGTGGATCGACCAGCTCGGCGAGATCACGGCCTGCTCGTTGTGCACCAGCAGATGGCGCGTCTCGGTCGGCTCGCCGCACATGTGGAACACCGCCGCGTCGTCCTGCATGCCGAAATAGAAATACACCTCCATGCGCCGCTCGTGCGTATGGCACGGCATGGTGTTCCACAGGTTGCCCGGTTCGAGCTTGGTCATGCCCATCGACAGCTGGCAGGTCTGCACGACTTCCGGAACGATGAACTTGTAGATGGTGCGGCGGTTGCTGGTGGACGGATCGCCGAGCGTTTCGGGCGAAGCCTGCGCCAGCGTGATGACGCGCGTGGGGTAGGCCGTGTGGGCCGGCGCGCAGTTCAGGTAGAACTTGGCCGGGCGGCTGGCGTCGTCGCTGCCGAACGCCACCGATTGCGCGCCCTGGCCGATATAGATCGCTTCCTCGAAGCGCACCGCGTGACGCGTGCCGTCCACGTCCACCCAGCCGTCGCCGCCGATATTGATCGCGCCCAGCTCGCGCCGCTGCAGCAGGTGATCGACGCCGATCGACTTGCCGAGCGAGGCCGGCACTTCCACCGCGCGCGTGGCGGGGAACGCGCCGCCCACGATGATGCGGTCGATATGGCTGTAGGTCAGTTGCAGCGCATCCGGCTCGAACACCTTCTCGACCAGGAAATGCCGACGCAGCCCGGCCGTATCGAGGGTTTTCGCGTGCTCGCTATGAATCGCCTGCCTGACTTCCATGTGCTGTCTCCGTGGGGGATCGATGCGCGGGCTGCCGCGCTCGGCGCCCGCTGGTGTTCCGGCATTAGAGCACAACCGGAAAATAATCGGAACATCGTTCCAACTATTTTTCTGGGCCGCCGGAAAATCCGCTGCGTCTCGATGCGGGGGCCGTGTCTTGGTGCAGGGTTAACCGCGATGGGAGGCGATCAGAGAATGGAATAACGTTCCGAAATCACGTCAGGAGACGACGGATTCGATAACGGACGCCTGCGTCCAGGGATGGAGAACCCAGTGAAAATCAAGAAATTCATCGACCGCGTGCCGGGTGGGCTGATGCTGGTGCCGATGGTGCTCGGCGCCTGCGTGCACACCTTCGCGCCCGATTCGGGGAAGTATTTCGGCTCGTTCACCAACGGGCTGATTTCGGGCACGGTGCCGATTCTGGCGGTGTGGTTCTTCTGCATGGGCGCGACCATCGACCTGCGCGCCACCGGCGTGGTGCTGCGCAAGTCGGGCACGCTGGTGCTGACCAAGACGCTGGTGGCGTGGCTCGTCACGCTGATCTGCGCGCGCTTCATTCCGGGTGACGGCATTCAGGGCGGGGTGTTCGCCGGGCTGTCGCTGCTGGCGATCGTGGCCTCGATGGACATGACCAACGGCGGCCTGTACGCCGCCGTCATGCAGCAGTACGGCACACGAGAGGAGGCCGGGGCGTTCGTGCTGATGTCGCTCGAATCGGGGCCGCTCGTCAGCATGACGATCCTCGGCGCGACCGGGGTGGCGGTGTTCGAGCCGCGGCTGTTCGTGGGCGCGGTGCTGCCGTTCCTGATCGGCTTCGCGCTCGGCAACCTCGACCGCGACCTGCGCGACCTGTTCGGCCGCTGCGTGCATCCGCTGATTCCGTTCTTCGGCTTCGCGCTCGGCAACGGCATCGATCTGCACGTGATCGCGACCAGCGGCATTCCGGGCATCTTCCTCGGCGTGGCCGTGATCCTCGTCACGGGCATTCCGCTGATCCTGGCGGATCGCTTCATCGGCGGCGGCAACGGCACGGCGGGCATCGCGGCCTCGTCCACGGCGGGTGCGGCGGTGGCCAACCCGGCGATCATCGGCGAGATGGTGCCGCGCCTGAAGCCGCTGGTGCCGGCCGCCACGGCCACGGTGGCCACGGCCTGCCTGATCACGGCGATCCTGGTGCCGATCGTCACGGCGATCTGGGCGCGGCGCTTCGCGAAGCCGGTGGAAGCCGGCGAGGCGGCGGGCGACGCCGGGCTGCAGCAGGTCGGCGTGTCCGCGCATCAGCAGGGCCATATCTGATCCGATCGCGCGCCGGCGTGCTGCCTGATGGCGGTGCGCCGGTCGTGGAATCGAGCGCCGGAGCGTGGTTGGCTCCGGCGTTGTCGTCGATGCGCGCTCCAGGCCGCGCAAATTTGCTATCGTCCGGGCTTGTTCGTTGCGCTACACGCCCTTGCCATGACCGACCGCATCGTTGCCGCCTTCGATTTCGACGGCACCATCACCACCTCCGACAGCTTCCGGCACTTCGTGCAGCAGGCCGTCGGCCCGATCCGTTTTGCCTGGGCCGGCCTGCGCGCGCTGCCGTGGATCGTCGCGATGAAGGCCGGCTGGATCTCGCGCGGCGCGGCCAAGGCGCGCTTCGCGTGGTTCGCGTTCGGGCCGATCGCGCAGGCCGAGCTCGAGGCGCGCGCCGCGCGCTTCGTCGCCACCGAGCTGCCGCGCCTGGTGCGGCCCGAGATGCTCGAACGCGTGCGCGAGCATCAGGCGCGCGGTCATGCGGTGGTGCTGGTCAGCGCGTCGCCGTCGCTGTATCTGGAGAAATGGGCCGCGACGGCCGGCATCGACACCGTGCTCGCCACGCGCCTGGCGTTCGAGGGCGGGCGCTTCACGGGCCGCTTCGATGGCGAGAATTGCTGGGGGCCGCAGAAGGTGGTGCGCCTCGCCGCGTGGTGGGGCGCGCAGCCGCCGGAGAAGCTGTTCGCCTATGGCGACAGCCGCGGCGACAAGGAGATGGCCGAGCGCGCCGATTGGTCGTGGATTCGCGGCCACGGGCCGATGGGGGCGATCGACGGCTGAGGTTGGGTTTCCCGCAAGCCGCCGGCCGCCGACGAAAAAAGGCCCGCATCGTTTCGATGCGGGCCTTTTTCATGGCGCGTCGCGAGCCGGGCGCACGCGGCGCCCGGCGCGGGCTCAGGACTGCTGGGCCGGCTTGTCGAGGCCGATGCGCGAGTAGCGATTCAGGATCGGGATCATCTGCGCGTAGACCTTCGGGTTCGCCGCGACGATCTCGTTGCGGTCGAGGAAATCCGATTCGCCGTGATAGTTGCCCACCAGGCCGCCGGCCTCGGTGATCAGCAGGCTGCCCGCGGCGATGTCCCAGGCGTGGATGCCTTGCTCGAAGAACGCGTCGAGGCGGCCCGCCGCGACGTTCGCCAGATCGAGCGCGGCCGCGCCCGGGCGGCGCAGGCCCGAGCAGGCTTGCGTCATTTCCATGAACAGGCGCGTGTATTCCTCGAGGCCATCCTTTTCGCGGAACGGGAAGCCGGTGCCGACCAGCGCGTCCGCCAGGCGGTCGCGGCGGCCGACGCGGATGCGGCGGTCGTTCAGGAACGCGCCGCGGCCGCGGGTGGCCGTGAACAGGTCGTTCTTGTTCGGATCGTAGACCACAGCCTGCTGCACCACGCCGCGATGCGCGAGCGCGATCGAGACGCAGTAGTACGGGAAGCCGTGGATGAAGTTGGTGGTGCCGTCGAGCGGATCGATGATCCAGACGTATTCGGATTCGTTGTCCGACTTGCCCGATTCCTCGGCCAGGATCGCGTGATCGGGGTAGGCCGTCTTGAGCGTGTCGATGATCGCGTCTTCCGCGGCTTTGTCGACTTCCGTGACGAAATCGTTGTGCTGCTTCTTGCGGACCTCGACCAGATCGAGATCGAGCGAGGCGCGGTTGATGATCTGCCCGGCGCGACGCGCAGCCTTGACAGCAATATTGAGCATGGGATGCATGAGCCTGATCCTGTAGCCGGCGGCAAGGGGCCGCCACGAAGGTGAACTGAACCGGCGAAGCGCCGCCCGGCAAGGCTGGGCGGACGTTTCGTCGACGGAAGACGCGAATTGACAAAGAACGGGGCGCTGGCGCTGTGCCGTTGCCCACTGCCATGACAGGCGGCGGGCAAGCGCGAAACCGGCATTTTACCCGAGTCGGGGCATTTTTCCGACCGTCACGTGGCCTGGACCGTTCGGCCGGGTGGGATTAGTGTGGCGTTGGCGCTACCATGACGCCCCGACTCTCATGTTCTTCGGACGGATCCACACGTTGGCAACCTCGCATTCCACCCCGGCCACGCTGTCCGGTCCTGATTCCGGCTCCGCCTCCGCCTTTACGGCCGCGCGCTTCGTGCTGGTCGAGCCGAGCCACCCCGGCAATGTCGGCGCGGCGGCCCGCGCGCTCAAGACCATGGGTTTCTCGCGGCTGGTGCTGGTCGCGCCACGCGTGGCCGACGTGCTGGCCGATCCGGACGCCATCGCCATGGCGAGCGGCGCCGACGACGTGCTGGCCGCCACGCGCATCGTGGCCACGCTCGACGAGGCGCTGGCCGGCGTGCAGTGGTCGGTGGCCCTCAGTGCGCGCAGCCGCGAATACGGCCCGCCGCGGCTTGCGCCGCGCGCGGCAGCCGGCGAGGCGCAGCGCCAGCTCGCCAGCGGCGAGATCGCGTTCGTGTTCGGCAACGAGCGCGTCGGGCTGTCGAACGAGCATGTCGAGCGCTGCAGCGCCATCGCGCATATCCCGGCCAATCCCGATTACAGCTCGCTGAATTTGTCGCAGGCGATCCAGGTGCTGGCCTACGAACTGCGCGTGGCGCTGCTCGAGGTCGCGGCACAGGCGCCGCAGCCGCACGACGGTCCGGTCGGCGCGGTCGGTGTGGTCGGCACGCTCGCGCAGGCCGAGGAGATCGAGCGGATGTTCTCGCATCTCGAAACGGCGCTGGTCGCGCTCGATTTTCTCGATCCGCACAACCCGAAAAAGCTGATGTCGCGGCTGCGGCGGCTGTTTTCGCGCGCCGGGCTGGAGCGCGAGGAGGTCAATATCCTGCGCGGCATCGCCAAGCACATCCTGATCAAGTCGGGCCGCGACGAGCGCTGAAGCGGCGGGGTGCCGGGCGTTCGCAGCCAATACCCCCGGCGTCGATGGGGGCAAGCGCGCACCGTCAGCGGCCGCGCGCGAGTCGCCCTACAATCGGTCGGCGCGTCATAAGCAAATGCCGTTGACGCATAAGGGCCGTGCGACGCAGAGAGCGCGGCGCATCCCCATCCCGGTCGACATCAGCCCCACACCATGTTCACGAGACTCCGAGAAGACATCGCGACGATCCGCGAGCGCGATCCCGCCGCTCGCAGCGCCTGGGAGGTGCTGACCTGTTACCCCGGCATCCACGCACTGATCTTCCATCGCATCGCGCACGCCTGCTGGCGGCGCGGCCGGCGCTGGCTCGGCCGCTTCGTGTCGCAGGTGGCGCGTTTCATGACCGGCATCGAGATCCACCCGGGCGCCACGCTCGGGCGGCGCGTGTTCATCGATCACGGCATGGGCGTGGTGATCGGCGAGACGGCGGTCGTCGGCGACGACTGCACCATCTATCAGGGCGTGACGCTCGGCGGCACGTCGCTCACGCGCGGCGCGAAACGGCACCCCACGCTCGAGCGCGGCGTGATCGTCGGGGCGGGGGCGAAGGTGCTGGGCGGGTTCACGATCGGCGAGGGCGCGAAGATCGGCTCCAACGCGGTGGTCGTCAAGCCGGTGCCGGCAGGCGGCACCGCCGTCGGCAATCCGGCGCGGGTGGTCATGCCGGCGCAGGCGCCGGCCGAAGCGAAACGCGGCACGCCCGAGCGCGCCGCGTTCAGCGCCTACGGCATCACGCCGAACGCCGACGACCCGATGTCGCTCGCGATTCACGGCCTGGTCGATCATGCGGCGAAGGAAGCGCAGCGCGTCGACGAGGTGGTGGCGGCGCTGGAGCGGCTCGGCGAGCGCTTCGAGGCGCTGCAGGCCGACGGGCGGCTCGATCTGCGCAGGTTGTCGGCCGCGCTCGGCGGCCACGCGATCGAACATACCGGGTGAAGCGGGGGCGGCACACGCCGCCCGCCGTTCAGGATTCGAGCGGCAGGGCGCGCACGCCTTCGGCGTCGAGCCGCAAATAACCGCCGCGTGCCGCGCCGTGGTCCAGATCCCAATCGGGCAGCACCCAGCGCGTGCCTTCCGGCTCCACATGCCGGGCCGGGCGGTGCGTGTGGCCGTGGATCATCAGGTCGGCGCCGCTGCGGCGGAACAATCGCGCGATGCCGTGGCGCGTGACGTCGTAGCGCGGCGACACCGGCCGCTCGCGGCCCGATTCGCTCTTGGCGCGCATGCGTTGCGCGAGCCCGCGCCGCCATGCCAGCGAGCGCGCGAGGAACAGCCACTGCGCGAGCCGGTTGCGCGCGAACCTTCGGAACCATTGATAGCCGCGATCGGCCGTGCATTGCGCGTCGCCATGCGCGAGCACGATGCGCTTGCCGAACGCGAGCACCACGGATGGATCGGGCACCAGCATCGCGCCGGCTTCCTTCATGAAGCGCTTGCCGAGCAGGAAATCGCGGTTGCCGTGCATCACGTAGAGCGCGATGCCGCGCTCCGGGAACGTGTGCAGCAGCGCGGCGATGTGCCGGGCGAACGGGTCGTCGTCGAGGATATCGTCGCCGACCCAGTATTCGAACAGATCGCCGAGGATGAACACCGAATCGGCGCTCGCGGCCGTGACGTGCACGAAGTGCTCGAACGCGGCGACGGTACGCGGAATCGCGTCGCTCAGGTGCAGATCGGAGATGAACAAAAACGGGCGTGCCGCGTGAGCGAGACTCTGCTCGCCCGGCACGCCCCCGGAGACGCTTCGCGGCGGTGTTTCCTGCAGCATCGAAGTGCCTCCTCGCCGCGTCAGACCACCACGGCCTTTTCGATCACGACGTCGTCGGCCGGCACGTCCTGATGGAAGCCCTTGCTGCCCGTCTTGACGGCCTTGATCTTGTCGACCACGTCCTGGCCTTCGACCACCTTGCCGAACACGGCGTAGCCCCAGCCTTGCGGCGTCGGCGACGAGTGGTTCAGGAAGTCGTTGTCGTTGACGTTGATGAAGAACTGGGCCGTGGCCGAGTGCGGATCGTTGGTGCGCGCCATCGCGACCGTGTAGTTCGCGTTCTTCAGGCCGTTGTTCGCTTCGTTGTCGATCGGCGCTTCGGTCGGCTTCTGCTTCATGCCCGGCTCGAAACCGCCGCCCTGGATCATGAAGTTGTTGATGACGCGGTGGAACACCGTGTTGTCGTAGTGGCCGGCCTTCACGTAGTTGAGGAAGTTTTCCACCGACTTCGGTGCCTTGTCGGCGTCGAGTTCGAGCTTGATCACGCCGTGGTTCGTATGCAGTTCAACCATGATGGTTCCTTCGTTGAGGGTGGTGAAAATGGCAAGCGGCCGGTCGAAACGACGCGGCCGCGAGACGGGGCGCGTACCTGCGCGCCGGTTGATCGGCTTACTTGCCGACGACGCTCGCCGAATCGATCGTGATCGGCTTTTCCGGCACGTCGCGCATGCCGCTGCGCGAGGTGGTGGGCGTCGCCTCGATCTTCTTGACGACATCCATGCCCGACACGACCTTGCCGAACACGGCATAGCCGTTGCCGTCCGGGTTCGGGTAGTCGAGGTTGGCGTTGTCGACGGTATTGATGAAGAACTGCGCGGTGGCCGAATTCGGATCGCTGGTGCGGGCCATCGCGATCGTGCCGGTCACGTTCTTCAGGCCGTTGCGGCTTTCGAGCGGGATCGCCGCGCGGGTCGGCTTTTCGTCGAAGTTGGCCTTGTAGCCGCCGCCCTGGATCATGAAGCCCGGGATCACGCGGTGGAAGATCGTGCCGTTGTACTGGCCGGATTTCACGTAGTCGAGGAAGTTGGCCACGGTCTTGGGGGCCTTCTCCGGATACAGCTCGACGCGGATCTCGCCCTGCGAGGTCTTCAGTTGCACGACGGGATGCGTGGCGGCCGTTTGCGCGTACGCCGGTGCGGTCGCAACGAGGGCGGCGCTGCCGAGCGCCAACAACAGACGTTTCATGACGATCCTCTGGATGATGGGTAAAAGGCGCGTGGCGATGCGGCGTCAGTTCGACGGCGCGAGGTAGGGCGGCGTCGTCAGCGACGTGCCGCTCACGCCGAACTGGAAGCTCGGCGACAGCGGCAGCGTGGTGGTGGAGACGTTCGCCGCCGCGGCGTTCGACAACGCGCTCGTGCGGCTCGCGGCGGCAGGCGCGGCGGCGGAGGCCGGCGACGGCGAGACGATCCGGTCGATATCGGCCAGCCGCTGCGCGGTCGGGCCGCTGGTGTGGCCGAGCTTCTGCGCGCGCTTGTACGATTCGGCCGCGAGCCGCAGGTACAGATCGCCGAGGTTCTCGTAGGCCACGGTGTAGTCGGGGTTGGCCTGGATCGCGGTGACGAGCGCGGCGCGCGCTTCTTCATAGCGGCCATGCTTGGCATACAGCGCGGCGAGATTGTTGTACGGCTCGGGGAGTTCGGGGTAGGCCTGGGTGATCGCGGTGAACTGCCGGATCGCGTCGTCGTCGCGATTCAGCCGCGCGAGCACGGTGCCTCGCTTGAACTGCGCCTGCACGTCGCGCGGGTTCGACGCGATACGCGCGTCGAGCTGCGACAGTGCGGCCGACCAGTTGCGGCTGGTGATCGACGTGTCGATTTCCGGCGTGCCGTCGGCGGTGGCGGGAGCCTTCTGGGCAAAGGCCGGGAAGGCCAGCGCTGCACCGAGTACGGCGGTTGCAACGAGGGTCGCAGCGCTCGGCGCGCGGCCGCGGGAAGATTTCATGGGCTTAAATCGCAATGTTATACTCCGACCCATTCTAGCAAATCGTCCGCGCGTTCCGGCGAGCCGCGGACTGTCTTTTGCCTCTCGCAGCCGTTTCTTACGGCCATTGACGCTTCGCCCGCCGTCCGTTCGGCGCCGCCGTTGCGCGGCGAGTCGAGTCGGCCCGCGGCAGGCGCTCCGAGCGGAATCTCTTGCAAGCGCCCGTCGCCAGGGCGGCACCCATCGGCTCTCGTTTCATCTCTATGGAATCTCTGCGCATCTACAACACGCTCGCGCGTGACAAGCAAGTCTTCGCGCCAAGGCATCCTGGCGAAGTACGGATGTACGTTTGCGGCATCACCGTATACGACTACTGTCACGTCGGGCACGCGCGCATGATGGTCGTGTTCGACATCGTGCAGCGCTGGCTGCGCGATCTCGGCTATCGCGTGACGTACGTGCGCAATATTACCGACATCGACGACAAGATCATCCGCCGCGCGGTCGAGAACCGCGAGACGATCGCCTCGCTCACGTCCCGCTTCATCGCCGCGATGCATGAAGACCTGGATGCGCTCGGCGTCGAGCGGCCCGAGCACGAGCCGCGCGCGACGCAGTTCATCCCGCAGATGCTCGGCATGATCGAGAAGCTCGAAGCCAACGGCTACGCCTATCAGGCGACGGACGGCGACGTCAATTACGCGGTGCGCAAGTTCGCCAACTACGGCCGCCTGTCGGGCAAGTCGCTCGACGATCTGCGCGCCGGCGAGCGCGTCGCCGCGAACGACGCCAAGCAGGACCCGCTCGATTTCGTGCTGTGGAAGAGCGCCAAGCCCGACGAGCCGGCCGATACGAGCTGGGATTCGAAGTACGGACGCGGCCGGCCGGGCTGGCATATCGAATGTTCGGCGATGGGCTGCACGCTGCTCGGCGATCACTTCGACATCCACGGCGGCGGCCAGGATCTGCAGTTCCCGCACCACGAGAACGAGATCGCCCAGAGCGAAGGCGCCACCGGCACCCCCTTCGTCAACTACTGGATGCACAACGGTTTCGTGCAGGTCGACAGCGAGAAGATGTCGAAATCGCTCGGCAACTTCTTCACGATCCGCGAAGTGCTCGCGAAGTACGACGCCGAGGTGATGCGCTTCTTCATCGTGCGCACCCATTACCGCTCGCCGCTCAATTACAGCGATGTGTCGCTCGACGATGCGCGCGCCGCCCTCACGCGCCTGTATACCGCGCTGAAGGATGTGACGCCCGACGCGGCGCCGCTCGATCGCGACGAGCCGCATGCGCAGCGTTTCGCGGCCGCGATGAACGACGACTTCAACACGGCGCTGGCCGTGTCGGTGCTGTTCGAACTGGCCGGCGAAGTCAATCGCACGGGCTCGCCGTCGCTGGCGCGTCAGCTCAAGCATCTCGGTGCGCTGCTGGGCCTGCTCGGCCGCGAGCCGCGCGCCTATTTGCAGCAGGCTGCCGGCGCGGCCGACAATGCGCTCGACGCCGAGGCGGTCGAGGCGCAGATCGCCGCGCGCACTGCGGCGAAGCTGGCGAAGAACTATGCCGAAGCGGACCGGATCCGGGCGCAATTGCTCGAAGCCGGCGTCGCGCTTGAAGACAAACCGGGCGGGTTGACCGAATGGCGTCGCGTTTGATCGCGCGTCGTCCGTTCCGCTGACCCGCCAGGCAGGAGGCAAGATGGCAACGGGCAGGAAAGTGCCGGCGAAGCGCGCGGCACGCACGGCGAACGTGTCGCCGGTGGCCGCGAAGCGTGCGCCGGCCGGGAAGGTCGCCGCCAAGCGCGCGGACGCCATTAACGGCGCCGCGCATGCGCCGCTCGCGCGTGTCGCGGCGAAGGCCGCGCCCGCCGAGCGCCGCGAGCCGCCGGCCGAGGCGGAGGCACCGGCGCATGCCGACGCCGTGCTCGAGGTGGTGGTGCGCCCGCCCTATTGGGACAAGGCCTGCGCCGATCTCGTCAAGCGCGACCGCATCCTCAAGAAGCTGATCCCGAAGTTCGGCCCGGCCCATCTGGTCAAGCGCGGCGACCCGTTCGTCACGCTTGCGCGCTCGGTGGTCGGCCAGCAGATCTCGGTCGCCTCGGCGCAGGCCGTGTGGGCCGCGATCGAAGCGGCCTGCCCGAAGCTCTCGCCGCAGCAGGTGATCCGGCTCGGCCTCGACAAGCTCGGCGCCTGCGGCCTGTCCAAGCGCAAGTCCGAGTACATCATCGATCTGGCCCAGCACTTCGTGTCCGGCGCGCTGCACGTCGACAAGTGGACCTCGATGGAAGACGAGGCCGTGATCGCCGAGCTCACGCAGATCCGCGGCATCGGCCGCTGGACGGCCGAGATGTTCCTGATCTTCAACCTGTCGCGGCCCGACGTGCTGCCGCTCGACGACCCCGGCCTGATCCGCGCGATCAGCGTCAACTATTTCAGCGGCGAGCCGGTCACGCGCAGCGAGGCGCGCGAAGTGGCCGCCAACTGGGAGCCGTGGCGTACGGTCGCAACCTGGTACATGTGGCGCAGTCTGGACACGGAAACCGGCGACGCTTGACCCGGATTGACTATTGCTTAGGTTGGGTCGATAGTTTCGACCCGATTTTGATGCGGGCGAGCGCGGTTAGAATACGCGCTGCCGCATGACCCAAGGATTCTCATACATGAAGACCACGTTTCTGGATTTCGAACAGCCGATCGCCGAACTTGAAGGCAAGATCGAAGAACTGCGTTTTGTGCAGGACGATTCGGCTGTCGACATTTCGGAAGAGATCGAGCGTCTGTCGAAGAAGAGTCAGCAGTTGACCAAGGATCTCTACGCGAACCTGTCGCCCTGGCAGGTTTCGCAGATCGCGCGTCATCCGCAGCGCCCGTACACGCTCGATTACGTGAACGAGCTGTTCACCGATTTCCATGAACTGCACGGCGACCGCGCCTTTGCCGACGACCAGTCGATCATCGGCGGTCTGGCGCGTTTCGGGGGCACCCCGTGCATGGTGATCGGCCATCAGAAGGGGCGCGACACCAAGGAACGCGCGGCGCGCAACTTCGGCATGCCCCGCCCGGAAGGCTATCGCAAGGCCGAGCGCCTGATGCGCCTGGCCGAGAAGTTCAGCCTGCCGCTGTTTACGTTCGTCGATACCCCGGGCGCGTATCCGGGCATCGGCGCCGAGGAGCGCAGCCAGTCGGAAGCGATCGGCCGCAACCTCTACGTGATGGCCGAGCTGAAGACGCCGATCATCACCACCATCATCGGCGAAGGCGGCTCGGGCGGTGCGCTCGCGATCGCCGTGGCCGATACCGTGCTGATGCTGCAGTTCTCCACCTATTCGGTGATCTCGCCGGAAGGCTGCGCGTCGATTCTCTGGAAGAGCGCGGCGAAGGCGCCGGAAGCGGCGGAAGCGCTGGGCCTGACCGCGCATCGCCTGAAGGCGCTCGGCCTGATCGACAAGATCGTCAACGAGCCGCTCGGCGGCGCGCATCGCGATCCGAAGGGCATGGCCGCGCTGCTGCGCCGTGCGCTCGCCGACACGCTGCGCCAGTTCCAGGGCATGGGCATCGATGCGTTGCGCGAGCGCCGCATGGAGCGCCTGCTCGGCTACGGCAAGTTCAAGGAAACCACGCCGGGCCTGTGAGCC
>NZ_BAAILN010000030.1:6967-84766 GCF_054589155.1 Burkholderia sp. 3C | reverse complement strand
CCACCGAAAGATCTCTCCGCGGACCGCGTCGTGCTCGACGCGGTCCGCGTTGCTTTGGGCCGCCTGCCCGACGATGCGTCGATTGGCATCGCCTACAGCGGCGGCCTCGATTCCACCGTGCTGCTCGATGCCGCGGTGCGCGTGGCCGGCGCCGCGCGCTGCTTCGCGTTCCATGTGCATCACGGCCTCAGCGGCAATGCCGATGCGTGGCTGGCGCATGCCGAGGCCACCGGCGCGGCGCTCGGCGTGCGCTTCGCGGCCGAGCGCGTCGCGGTGCCGCGCGAGACCGGGCTGGGGGTCGAGGCCAGCGCGCGCGAGGTGCGCTATCGCGCGCTCGACGCGCTCGGCGAACATCACGACGTGCAGGCGCTGTGGCTCGCCCAGCATGCCGACGATCAGGCCGAAACCGTGCTGTTGCAGTTGCTGCGCGGCGCCGGGCTGGCCGGCATGGCGGCGATGGCGCCGAGCTATCTGCCGGCCGAAGCGCGCATCGTGCGGGTGCGGCCGCTGCTGCATCTGTTGCGCGCGCAACTCGAACGCTATGCCGAAGCGCATGCACTGCGCTGGATCGACGACGAGTCGAACGCCGACACGCGCTATGCACGCAATGCGCTGCGCCTGGAGGTGTTGCCCGCACTGTCGGTCCATTTCCCCGGGTTTCGCGATGCGCTGTCGCGCACCGCGCAGCATGCCGCCGCCGCACAACGGCTGCTCGACGTGCTCGCGGCCGGCGATCTGGACAACGTGGGGCACGAGGACGACGACGGCCGCCGCGTGTTGTCGCGCGAGCGCTTGCTGGCGCTCGACGACGAACGCGGCGCGAACCTGCTGCGCCACTGGATGCGCACGCTGGGCCTGCCCGGCGCTTCGGCCGCGCGACTGGCCGAGATGATCAAGCAACTGCGCGCCACACAGGTGTCGCATGCGCTGCGCATCGACCACGCGGGGCAGTGCCTGCGCCTGTATCGCGGCGACGTGTACTGGGAGGCCGGCGACAGCGCCGATCCGGCCGACGATGGCACCGCACCCGCGCGGCCCGCTGCCCAGCTCGCCTGGCATGGGCAAGAGGTCTGGCACCTGCCGGCCTGGCGCGGCAGCTTCGTGTTCCGTCCGATCGCGGAAGACGAGGCGCTCGACGAGTACACCGTGACCGAAGCGCAACTCGCCGCCGCGCCGCTCGTCGTGCTTGCGCGCAGCGGTGGCGAACGGCTGCGCACATCGGCCGCCGGCCCGTCACGCACTTTGAAGAACCTGTTCCAGGAGCGTGGCGTGCCGGCCTGGCAACGCGACGTGCCGCTGCTGCATGTGGGCGAGGTGCTGTTGTTCGTGCCGCGCATCGGCGTGAATCGCGCGCCCGAAGCGGGCGGCGAGGGGAGCGGGAACAGCCGCGCCGGCCACGCGCGCCGCCGCATCGAATGGCGGCCGGACCTGCTGATCGGCTGATCAGGCCCCGAAATATCGCTCCAAATTGGGGCATTTTCTGATGTGGTGCCAGATCAAATCGGCAAACTTGTCAAGCAGACCTCGATAGAGTACGCTCAGGCGTTTGCTCGGCTCGATATTTCGAGCATTTTGTGCAGGTTTCCCGCGTGACGTACCCGGTCTGCGCGGCCTGATCCGCCTTCCGGGCAAATCCGCCACGCCAGCGTGTTGCTTCCCGCCGTCTTCCTCGTCGTCGTCCACTGCCAAAAGCCGCGTGACCGAACGGCAGCGCGGCGTTCAGCGCAGCGCGCCCGCGCGGTCAATCTCCAGTACTGAACGACAATGGCACTCATCGTACACAAATACGGCGGCACCTCGATGGGCTCGGTCGAGCGCATCAAGAACGTCGCGAAACGCGTCGCGAAATGGCATCAGGCCGGTCACCAGCTGGTGGTCGTGCCGTCGGCGATGTCCGGCGAAACGAACCGCCTGCTCGGTCTCGCGAAGGAAATTTCGAGCCAGCCCAGCCCGCGCGAACTCGACATGATCGCGTCGACGGGCGAGCAGGTCAGCGTCGGTCTGTTGGCGATCGCGCTGCAGGACATCGGCGTGCCCGCTGTCAGCTACGCGGGTTGGCAAGTGCCGATCAAGACGGACAACGCCTATACCAAGGCCCGCATCCAGTCGATCGACGACGTGCGCGTGAAGCAGGACCTCGCGGCCGGCAAGGTCGTGATGATCACGGGCTTCCAGGGCGTCGATCCGGAAGGCAACATCACCACGCTGGGCCGCGGCGGCTCGGACACCTCGGCGGTGGCGGTTGCGGCCGCGCTCGGTGCCGAGGAATGCCTGATCTACACGGACGTCGACGGCGTGTACACGACCGACCCGCGCGTGGTGGACGACGCGCGCCGCCTCGATCGCGTCACGTTCGAGGAGATGCTGGAAATGGCCAGCCTCGGCTCGAAGGTGCTCCAGATCCGCTCGGTCGAATTCGCCGGCAAGTACCGCGTCAAGACGCGCGTGCTGTCGAGCCTGACCGATCCCCTGATTGCGCTCGACCAGGAAATGAAGTCGGGCACCCTGATTACTTTTGAAGAAGACGAGACCATGGAAAAGGCAGTCATTTCCGGCATCGCATTTCAACGCGACGAAGCCCGCATCGTGGTGATGGGCGTGCCCGACAAGCCGGGTATCGCCTATCAGATCCTCGGCCCGGTCGCCGACGCCAATATCGACGTCGACATGATCATCCAGAACCAGAGCGTGGCGGGCAAGACCGACTTCACGTTCACGGTCGGCCGCGGCGATTACCAACGGGCCATGGATATCCTGACCAACCAGGTCAAGGGCCATGTGAACGCGGAGCAGGTGCTCGGCGACCCGAAGGTGTCGAAGGTGTCGGTGGTCGGCGTCGGCATGCGCTCGCACGTGGGCGTGGCCAGCACGGCGTTCCGCACGCTGTCGGAAGAGGGCATCAACATCCAGATGATCTCGACCTCCGAAATCAAGATCTCGGTGTTGATCGACGAGAAGTACATGGAACTGGCCGTGCGCGCGCTGCACAAGGCGTTCGAGCTCGACCAGGCCTGAATTCGGCCTGGTGTCGACGCGGGTTCTTCGGGGCTCGCGATCGATGACAACGCCGTGTCGTACTCAATGGCGGCATGGGTGCGCAACAGGTTGTCTGTTTCCGCTAAAAAACGTGCCGAAACATTTGACCTGAGTGTCGTGTCCAGATAGAATTTCGTTCTCGTCGCGCTGCCTCCCTGGCGCGATCGACAGTTTGGGAGACGTGGCCGAGAGGTCGAAGGCACTCCCCTGCTAAGGGAGCATCTGGGCCAAAACCTGGATCGAGGGTTCGAATCCCTCCGTCTCCGCCAAAAGCGGGACAAAAGCCCCGTAAGTTCAAGGACTTACGGGGCTTTTTCTTTTTCAGCCCATCACACAGCCCATCATCTGGCGTTCGCTAAGTCTCCGTGACTGAAGGTTGTCGGCAGGCCTTGTCCTCAGAGGCCGTCGGCTAAGAGAGTTCAGTTCCCCCTATACTGCTAGCCCGATACAGACGAATTGTTGAGGTGCGCGACGTGCCGCCATTAGTCAAAATACCGGCCGATGATTTGATCGATAGTTGGGCTTTGTGTTGGGCGATAGCGCGGGCTGTCTGCCCGGCAGATGACGAGCCCATCGTTGGTATGCGTTGTATTGCGCGCGGTCGCTTGCCCCAACGCAGCGTGATCGATGCGACCGCTGTGGCAACGGAGGCCGATCAGAGCCAGCAGGCGGTCTGCAGCGAAGTCCAGGCATCGGCTGTTCCAACTGAGCTTGAATTGGCTCATGAGCGTGCTGGTCAAGACGACGAAGCATTCTTCGAGTTCGATTTGTCCGTTGCGCAGCGCCGTCAACTGACGGACCTGCTACCTAGCCTACCCCCACTGTCCTATCCCATATCCTCGGCGATGATAGATAGCTTCATGGACAAGTATCGGAGTCACAAAAGTAGGCCGAGATGGGAGCCTGTATTTGTGAGTGAAACTGATATTGCTTACCTGCGGCTTGAGCAACTGAGGATTCATTCAGAACACCTCAATGCACTGAAAGTAGATCTGGATGAGGGGCGCCTGATCGCCGTGGACTCACATCATGCCCCGGTATCGGGGCTTGGGATCGGATCATTGATATTGAGAAAGGACGCCATCGCCTATCTAGTGCGATGCCATCTGCCTTTTCCCAATGGCGCTGCCACTCCTGGATCCGTATCAATGGTCGATGACCAGATCGAGCTCTCGAGAGACGAGCGATCGACAGGATGGGATAGTAGTTCCGGAGGGAGTTCGAATGCGGAGTCTGTCAAGACTCTTCGTTCTTCGGGCCATGAAAAACTCGGCGCGCCAGTGACAATCGTCCGGCTCAAGCAGGTTGAACGTATGACAGGACTGGCCCGCAGTTCTATCTACAATCGAATGGATTCTCGATCACGATACTTCGATCCTACTTTTCCTCGAAGCTTTCCTCTTGGGGAAAGTAAAGCCGCCATCGGTTGGTATGAACATGAAATTCAAGAGTGGGCAACAAAAAAAGGAAAGAGGTAGCCGTTAAATTAAGGTTATGTTTTCAGCCTTAGCTCTTATTCATCGAGCTCTGACTTTGCCGCTGACGTTGGCGGTCGTGGAAGATTTTAGTAATTTCGATATGTCAAATATTTTTGAGTCACATGCTGATCGTCAGATGCAATCGCTCCCGTTTCCAGACTATGAGATTGCTACCGATTTTCCATTGATTGCGCTGCCGGAGGTAATTCAAGCAGCAGTGATGGAAATTTGCAACAGAGACAAAGTTGCTGTACCTATCGCAGTTCAGGCGACGCTTGCGGCAGTCTCAGTTGCTTGCCAAGACCTAGTGATGGTAGATAGAGGTTTTGGTGAGTTATCTGTTTGCTCTCTTTTTATGCTGGTTGTGGCTGAATCAGGGGCACGAAAGACGCGTGCCGATAAAACAGTTACACCAATTATAGAGGCCTGTGATAAGCGGGCGAAAGATGACTACGAGCAGAAGAAAATATCTTACGAGCTAGAGTTGCGAGGTCGTAAGGATAAAGAGCAAGGGTTGCGGCGAGCCCTGATGACTTTCATGCGAAAAGCACACGGTGTTTCTGCAGAAAAGGATATTGTCTCTGATGAAGGGGTTGCTCGAATAGAGGCGATGCTTTACGAGTTGCGCTCAAAGCCGTTTGAAAACCCTAAGCCGAATTTCCGACGCAGGCTTTATTCAGATATTTCCGTGCGTGAACTCGAGAAATCTCTTTGTAATAATTGGCCGGCTGCCGGTCTGATTTCTAATGAGGCGGCTGATTTTCTGAATTCTAGAAACATCTCAGATATGGCTCGTCTTGATCGGCTTTGGGATGGTCAAGGAATCGATGTGGTTGGAAGGGTTCCTCGAGAATCGTTTTCGGTGGCTGATCCTCGGTTGACAATGTCATTGATGATCCAGCCATCGGTGTTTGATGAATTTATTGAAAAGAAAGGTGAGCGAGCGAAAGAAGTTGGATTCATCCCTAGAATGCTTATCGCTCGTCCTGAAACGAGCTATGGTACCAGAACAGCTAACATTTCGGGATCGTATTCTACTAAATGGATTGATGCATTTAATAATCGAGTGAAGGGATTTCTCGATCTTGGGGATTCGGATATCGAGGGTCGAGCAGGGTATAGATTGCGTCTGCATTTTTCTCCGGCAGCTCAGCGTTTGTGGGCTCAAGAGCATGATGAAAAAGAACGAGGGATGGCAGATGGCGGGGCGTATGTTAACGAAAGAGAGTTTGTAAGTAGGTATTCCGAGCATGTCGCGAGAATTGCTGCGCTATTTCATTTCTTTAATAATGCGAAGATTCCTACCAAAGGGCAGGATAATGCGCGTGTCGACGTATCTAACGAAATCGAAGGGCGGACGCTTGCTTGTGCGATAGAGGTTGTGGACTGGTATTTGGGTGAATTTTCTAAGATATTTAATCCCGATAAATCAATAAAAGAAGTTGCGAGGTACGTTTACAAGAAATTATTGGCCCGTATTGCTGGTAATAATGGAGGGGTGGTTCCTGGGGTTGAGACTTTCGGTGATGAGAATATAAAAATAAGAGTAAATGAGCTTAGAGAATTTGCTCGAAATATGGGTTGAGATCCAATGTCGGACTTTACAATGCAGTCATCAAGTGGATGGTTGATAGAGATATCCTCTTGAGGAAAGTCGAGAAAGTCGGGTCATCAGCGAAAGGGACTGACTTTGTGTTGATTCGTCTTCGTCCTCCGGGTGCCGGTTATCGTGGAATAAAGGATGGAAGCTTGGAAGAGTTTTCGAGTATTTTAAGTTTGGCTCAAAAGAGAGGGTTTTGAGGGTGGGTTCTTCAATATCGGAGGGATCTCGAGGTATTGATTTCTGTCTTTTATCGGTGAGCTAATCAAATGGTTGATCGCTGCTGCTTATTCCTGTTTTTATGGCGGCTTTTGCTTGGCGATCTATTTCTCGGACACGCTCCCTACTATTTACATGTGCGATCGATCTATGGATCTGTCGATGAGCACGACGAAAATTTCACCTTTTCACCTTTTTTAGGGAGAAAGGGCGGATGTTTTTGATGTGCTATGCATGGTTTCGAAGATTTTGCAGCTTGGTGTGCGGTGGGGGGCGTTAGCCGCTCATCGTTGTTCGTCAAGTTTGCTGAGTTGCAAAGCGTGGAATATTTCGATCTTTGCTTGGTTTGGGGTTGGCAGTGGAGCGAATTGATGAGCCGTCAAGGTGCAATGGCGGCTGAAAGGCGTTGGCTATGTTGGTGGTGTGGTAACACTCCTGCCGAAGTGGTATTGACAGATTGGCCAGGGATTGCGTCCTCATCTGTGTGCATCTCGTGCGGCGCGCGCCTGATACAAATTTTAATGGCTTTGTTGTAGTGAATTGCATGGCACTAACAAACTGGTCCCGTTCAGACGATAGGGCGTTCACGCCCGATAGTTTGCACGGGACTAGTTTGTTTTATAAAATTCGTTTTGGTATAAAAATTTATTGTGTCACTTATGGTTTGAACCACCCCCGTTCTCCGAGCGAGCGAAAGCGATGCGAGGCACTTAAGCGGAGCCTATGCTGCAAGCATAGGCGAAGCGTTTCCATTTCATCGGTGACCCTCAAAGGTCACCGACTAACTTTATTAAGCGGAACGAGGAATCCTCGTGGAGCGTCACCTATCGAGTCCCCATACGGGGCTCGATCTAATTTTGAGAAAGCGAAGTGTCCAACGCGCCTTGTGGGCGCTAAGGACGCGCAGCGTAGTTTTCTCCTCGAAGTGGTCGAGTCGACCACGAGACTGATTTTTAAATATAAGCCAGACATCTTCAATATGTCCGTGAGGACAATTAAATGAGATCTAACCTTGGTCGCACTATGGCAATCTTCGATATTTACTAAATCTGATCAGAGATGAGAATGGCTTATTTGAGTAGAAAACGTCAGTTATCGGAATGATGAATCAATCTGGTGAGTAATGGAGTGCATCTATGTGGATAAGATCATCTGCGATGATGAGCTAAGCTTGGTTAAATGAAACTGCCTCGATCAATCGACCCCTCTCCGCGTGTTCTGGCTTTCATGATCGAGCTATTTTTGGGTTGTAATTTAGTAATGACACGTTTGCGCGAGTGACCAAGGCATTTGCCGAGGCCAAATGCGGCGAACTAACCCATCGGCAACTGCCGGAGAAAGGCCCGGTCGAGATACGATCCGTCCGCTTCGTTGCACCTTAACCAACAGTGCGTTCTGCGAATCGAGCATGGAGCGCTCGGTACCCTTGCAACGGCAGGCGGGTTTGGCGGGCAAGGGGCGATAGGGTTGGGCTGTTTGCGGCCAGTAACGGTCGGTCCACACTTCATCGAAGATCGGCAATAATTACTCGACGCCTAAGCTACGACCTTAGCAACCGGCGCTAAATATGACCATCACGAAGCTTTTCTACTACCCCAGCAATGCAAGCTTGACCTTGTGAAGAAAGTCGGCATGAGCGCTTCGTAGGCCCGGAGGTACTGAACGATAATCGATGTGTTCCCAAAATACAGACAACGCCCGGTACAGTGCTGCCGGGCCGTCTTTCTCGATCTGCTCAAGCATGAAGCGCCAGCCTCCGGCCGCAATTGTGGAGCGAACCTTTGGGGAGCCCCGCTTCATGGAAAGATAGCGTCGTAGTGCCAAACGGTGTAAGCGACTGCCTAAGAGTTTGTCGTAACCGATTACGTCGGCCAAATCTCGAACAGCGCGCCCGACTGCTTTTCGGTGAGTCTGATGTTGCTCGCATAGGTGAGCTTGCGATTAACTCCGGCCCGCTTAGCGAGGTGCGCAAAGTCCCTCCATTTGACGGCGGTTTGCTCCCAGTCACTGGCACGCACGCAGTGAAACGTTTTTACGGTTTGTCCCGGTTCCCGAAAAATGCTTTCGATCCGTCCGTGTCGATACACGAGGACGCCCCGCGATGAAGCCATTTTATTTCTCGGACGGGAGGACTGAATGACGATGTCACCCACCTGAGCAGTGGACGGAAACGGTGCATTCCCGCCCCACCAGAACCAACTAACGATGCCGGCGTCCGGCCCAATGCGCTCCTGTATTTCCTCCGTCGCGTTTTCCACTGCGTCGATATCGCCGGGATAAAGTGCGTCTTCACGCGTACTGATGAGCCAGTATTTCGGCGCTCTCATCTGGACCTTGGTGTGCGAACCAGCACGGGTTGACCGGGGCTCGGGAGGAGTGAGGATCGGAATCTGCCGAATCCGCGCAACAAACTCGCCATCAATAACGCCCCCAGATGCCGCAAGCGAATCGATCAGTTGCTCAGCCTGTCCAATGAGTTCGGGCCGGTCGGAGATAACTGATGCCTCCACGTAGTAATTGGCAGACCGCAGAGAAGCATTGGCCGAGCCTATGACTGCCCAGTCGTCGAGCACCAGCACCTTGGCGTGCAGGTTCGGCACATTGAACAGGGAAACCCCCGCCGTGAGATACCCCGCGAGTAGCTCGGCGCTCGTGCGTCCTGCCGCGATGGAGGCATCGGAGGCATCGACCACGAGCACGTCTCCCGCGCCAAGCGGGAGAAATTGTGACTCCGTCACGTACGCAATGGCCGCCCGGCGCCGCGTGGCCTTGACCGCTTTCTCCCCAACGGTATCCCACAGGTCTGCACTTAAAAGTTTCAGCATGTGATTTTGTTTGTGTTGGTTTAGCGCGCTATGATGAGGTCACACCTCCGCCGCGTGGCTCAACATCATAGACGATTAAGATACTCGGCGGATCGCGGCGGTAATCCCGTGTGGCAAAACTTCTCTTCGTTGTATCGGAAGGTGACTACTGTGCGCGAGGCAAAGATGGGTATGGGTCGGGATGCGCCAATCGCAATGGGTAGAAGTCGGCCACGAGCGGACATTGAAAGATAAAATGTGAGTGACGGCTATAGGTGGCTAGAGACATTAGCGGCAAAGAAACCCAGCGACTGCTGCGATCAGTGTCTAACGCTCGCGTTTGTAAACTGTACTGTAGGTTTCACGAAATACTGCTGCGTTGTTCGACTCGTTGCGGAGACGCATCAAGCTAAGCGTCAACCCAAAATCCTTCCGTCGCCTCGACTGCGGCTGTTCTTTTGCGGTCTAATTAATACACGGGGAGGGGCTCGGCATAGTCTGCGCGGACGCGACCGGGTGGCATTGGAGTCCCTTGGATCAAGGCTGCGGCAAACGCGGCTACTCAATACGGGAAGCACAGCATCGTGACCACACTAACAGCACCGGTAACGGCTGTGCCGGCACCGGCAGCAATCTCGTCCGGCAGCATTACGCTGCGGTACGTCGAACTGTGCAAGTTCCGACGTCTGGGGAAGGTTCAACTGGATTTGGACCCGCAGACGACGATTCTTGTAGGCGCCAACAATAGCGGCAAGACCGCCATCCTCACTGCGCTACGGCACTTCTTGGCTGAATCCTCCCCCTTCGGCGCGTTCGACATCAGCCTGTCGAAGTGGCCCACTCTGCGTGCGCTGGGCGCCAAATGGGAAGCCTTGACGGAGGATCCGGCGACCGCCGCGCCGAAGGAGGGCGACAAATGGGAAGACCAGCTTGCAACGCTGTTGGCGGCGATGCCGACGCTGGATCTGTGGTTCGACGCCGAGGCCGGGATGTTCCACTACGTCCACCCCTTCTTGTCCAAGTTGGTCTGGAAAGGTGGCGCTGTTGGCGTCCGGCTACGCCTGGAACCGGCCAGTGATGTCGCGTCGCTCAAAGAGCTGGCCTGGTCCTATAACTTGGCGCGCCAACCCGTGAAGGGCATGAGCAGCGAATCGCTAGCGTGGCCGATCGACCTACTCGACTACTGGCTACGCGAGCCCAAGAAGCTGGGGCAGGTCAGGCCGTACAGCCTTGATGCCGCCAACAATCCCATCCAGGGGATCAAGACCTACCAGACCCAGGCCCTTGCGGCCGACGCGCAGCCAGCTGACCGCAAACATCTGGCCAAGCTGATTCGCGTCGACTTCGTGGCCGCCCAGCGGGGCCTCGGCTCGGAAGAGGCCGACTCCAAATCCACGTCGTCGTCACATCCCGTCGGCCTGTTCTCGAACCAGCTCCTGAAATTCGCGCGCCAGCACCTCAACGTTGCCGTTACCGGGCACGGGCAACGCGCCGACCTCATCCTAGCGGTCGCAAATGCGCAGAAGGACCTGGACCAGAAGATCCACGATGCCTTGGCGTCCTCGGTGGCCGAGGTGAAGCTACTCGGCTACCCCGGCCTTCACGATCCCCAGGAAATCCGATTCAGGACGCGCATCCACACCGCCGACCTGCTCGACCACAGCACCGCCGTCCAGTACAGCATGAAAGGCGGGACCGGCGAAGACATGCTGCCGGAGTTCTCAATCGGCCTGGGCTACCAAAACCTGCAGTCGCTGAGCTATCAGCTCGTGTCGTTCAAGACCGCACGCATGAACCCTGAGAAAGGCTCGCCGCCGCCGGTCCACCTCGTCATGATCGAGGAGCCTGAGGCCCACCTGCATGTCCAGGTGCAGCGCATCTTTCCGGACAAGGCGCACAAGCTCATCAGCCCAACCGACAAGGATGCCAGCGCGCTGCAAAGCCAATTGCTGATCAGCACGCATTCCAGCCATCTCGCGCACGCCGAGGACTTCGATCGACTGCGGTACGTGCGGAGGATTCCACCCTCGGCGGTCCATCCTACCATTGACCTGGGCGAGGTGTTCGGCGACGACGACGAAACGCGTCAATTCGCGGAACGCTACTTTCGCGTGCAGCATACCGATTTGTTGTTCGCCAACGCCGCCCTGTTCGTCGAAGGCGTTGCAGAGCGCATGCTCGTGCCGCTCTTCATGGAGTTGAAGTACGAGAGATTGCACAGCCGCTGCGTCTCCCTCCTAGACATCGGAGGCAGCCACGCTCACCGGCTGAGGCCCCTGGTTGAGAAGCTGCAGATTCCCACCGTCGTCATCACCGACCTTGATCCGACCGAGAAGAAGGCTGGTCCCAAAGGCAAGATGCGCTGGATGGCCACGGCAAACACTGGCCAGGATGGCCTCAGGTGCGGCAACGCCACGCTGCGCGAATGGCATCCCAAACTGCAAAACGTGGACGACTTCAAGGTGCCAACGCCCGCCCAGCTCATCTGGATCGGTGCCTCGGATTGCAAGGTGCGGTTCGCATGGCAGTTGCCGGTCGCCGAGGCGGGTAACCAATGGCCGACGACATTTGAGGACTCACTGATACTGACCAACATCGATTGGTTCAAAGGGTTGAACAAGTTGGCTGAAGAGGCCGAGGGGCAAGACGAGGAAAGGAAGGTCAAACTACCTACCGGCGCACTGGCCGACGCGGCCGAGGTCGTGGCAGGCGCCGCCACCCATGCGGACTTACTGAACGCCCTGCACGCGCTGATGCGTGATTCGTTTAGCAAGGGTGATTTCGCGGCCAGCATCTTTGAGCGCGTCGCCGCCGGTGAAGATGTGACCTGTCCCAAGTACATCGCCGATGCCCTCACTTGGCTGCAGGATGAGCTCGATCCCACCGAAAGTGTGATGCCATGACCTGTGCTGCCGCCCATGAAGATAACGACCGCGACGCCGGCGTCGTCGAGGAAATCTGTGGGTACCTGGCTGAGCAGCCGTCGAGGAGCTTCTTCCTATTCGCGGGAGCAGGCTCGGGCAAGACGCGCACGCTGGTCGAAGTGCTGCGCCGACTGACCGGCGTTGTGCCGCACGAAAGCGGGGGAAGGCTAGCCAACCGCCTGCGCCTCTACGGTCGGTCGATCCGCGTCGTCACATATACCAAGAACGCCGTTGCGATCATCGGCGGCCGGCTGGGCAGCAACGACCTGGTCGCCGTCTCGACCATCCACTCGTTCTGCTGGGAGCTGATCGGCGGCTTTGACGAGGACATCCGCGCGGCGCTAATCGCCGACAAGGCGGTGCAGCTCGAAGAGGCCAAAACCAAGGCGGCGGCCAAGGTGAGGGGCATCAGTGATACTGACCGCAGGAAATTCGCCGAGATCGAAGCGGAGATAGAAGCTCTGAGAGGCGTGCCAACATTCATCTACCACCCCGACAAGGACACCTACGGTGAAGGTGCTATGCAGCACGGCCAGGTGTTGGACGCCACGGCTTGGTTGCTGTCGAACAGGCCAACGCTACGAACCATATTGCAAGATCGCCACCCCATCATCCTGATCGACGAGTCCCAAGATACGATGAAGTCGGTGCTGGACGTGCTAATGAAACTGGCGGAGCCCAGGGGCAGCGGCCTCACGCTCGGCCTCCTCGGGGACCACCGCCAACGCATCTACATGGACGGGCATTCCGACTTGCCCGGCCTCGTGCCTCCCGGCTGGGCCAAGCCGGAACTGAAGATGAACCACCGCAGCCAGCAGCGAGTTGTTCAGCTCATCAACAAGATGTGGGCGGCGAACCTGGCGGGGCGTACGCAACCCGCCTCCGGCATCGAACAGCATCACCGTACCGAGAAGACAGGGGGCACCGTGCGCCTGTTCGTCGGTCGTACATCCCTCTCGACACCAGAAAAGCGTCAGAAGGAAGCCTGGGTTGCATCACAGATGCAGCAGGCGACCCAAAGCGATGCGTGGACGACGCCTGCCGGCTATCAGTCGCTTGCGCTAGAGCACAAGCTCGTTGCGGCTCGCGGTGACTTCTTGAATGTCTACACGGCGATGACGCTCATCGACCCAAACGCCGCCGCACCGTCGGGCAGGGGTGAGAACACTGGGCCTTCAGCCGCTCGACTAGTGCTACAGGATCTCGCGCAGCTCGCGGTCTGCGTGGCTGCGGACGGTGCCGTCGACGACTTCACGGCCACAGAGGTGCTCAGGCGTACCGGCTGCCTTGATCAACTCCCATCTGATGCCAATCAGCGTATCGCGCGGACAGAGGAGATGCACGAGGCCCTCGCGGCGTTTGGGGCAGCGTGCGTCAAACCAGACGCTACCGTCGCTGAGGTCGTCGCGCCCATCATCAAGGCGCAGGTGTTCAAAGTGGACGCTCGACTGCTGCAACAGTTTGCCGACCAGACCCCACCGCCCGCTGCGCCGATTCCACGCAAGGAAACCGAGACGGACGACGCACGACGGCGGAGGGGGTGGTGTGGATTGTTCGGAGCGCCATGGGCCGAGCTGGAGCGGTACCAACGCTACCTAGCCGGTAACTCTGAACTTGCCACGCACCAGGTGGTCAAGGGGTCAGAGTTCACGCACGTCATGGTGGTCATGGACGACGACCAGTCCGGCGGCAACCAAATCTCTTACGACAAGCTATTTGGCGCAACCGAACTGGGAGAGCGTGACTGGGACAATGTCCGGGCCGGCAAAGAGACGACGATCGACCGGAGCCTGCGACTGCTGTACGTCACCTGCAGCCGGGCCCGTGAATCGTTGGCGCTTGTCTTATGGGCTGAGAACCCGACCGAGGCGCTGAAATTCGCGCGGGAAAAGAGCGGCTGGTTTGCAACAGAGGAAGTCGTAGAGATCGCTTAGCGGTGGTGGCGGCATCTTCGCCGAGCCTGACCAAGCCTGATCTGACCACTGAGTTCCAACACCGCGAAAGTGCGTGCCCTAGGCTTTGCGAACCGGAAGCTGCTCGGGCACTTGGAGCGTAGTTAGGAATTGAGAGGAAATACTTCGGAATGGGTCCTTTCGTTCGGGATACCACTAGTACTTGAATGACTGCTGTGTCGCTGCCACCATGGTTTCACGACCCAACAGCGACCGACCGCAATCCGCTGCAAAGCAGACATTGCTCAACAAAACCCGAATGGCAGCAACGGGTTGAATCCGCAGTCGGAAACGGACGCTGAGATCGATGGATTCGATGCGGCTAAGCGTCTTGGGTCGAGTTCAAGAAGGCTGGTCAAAAAAGAAAATGCGAGGACATGCTCCTGCACATGTCCTCGCTTGGCCGGCTACGGGCGATCGAGAATACCCCTTGCCGCTCAGTTCAAGCTCTTGTCAGCGTGGCAGATCGAGTTCGCGATGGCCTTGCCGCCAAACACCCGCGTGATCCGCTTACTGGCTTTGTCCGTCGCAACGGATAGGCAACCGCACGTGTCTCCTTTTTCGGTGGCTGGCATTTGATCGATTCCTGCTGCGACCCCTGCGGCCGTTGAGATGCCCCACACACCGTCTCGATCACGTAGCGTCAGATTTCCGCCTGGAAGGTCGTTCTCGATCCACCCGCATCGCTTCTCAGCCTTCGACGGAGCCTGCTGAGAGCTGCTGGTAGCTTGGGTTGGCGAAGACGACGGCGCTAGCGCGCTGGTGGGGCCGCTTGCCGTACTCGAGGCCGTAGAGTTGCTAGCCTGATTGGCATGAAGTGAGTCGAGGTATGCACTCGCTGCCTTATCCTCGCCTCCAGCCGAGGCCAAAATCGACTCATCGCCCGTGCTGGCATTGCTTCCACCAGACATACGCGCCTTGCATTGCGCCACAAGCTCCTTTTGCTCTTCCTGAAGCAGGGAGATACGGCCTTTTTCTTGTGCGAGCGGATAAGCCGACTGGTGCACACAGTCGGCGACTTGGCGTCCGAATTGATTCATGCGATCGAGGTCGTCCTGATTCTGCACCACGTCATCGGCGTACTTCACTTCGGTACGGATGTCGTAGGTGTATTCGTCGTCCGGATAGGACGTGGTTTTTGTACCCGTGAACTTGCCGTTGTCGTAGGTGCCCTGGGTGATGAAGGGCTCTTGGCCAGGGCGACCAGCTCGGTTGTAGTAGTCGCCGTTCAGGATGCCCTGGCTATAGTTCGCGTCGATGGTCAGTTCTCCCGTTTTCGGATCCCAAACTTTCGATTCGCCATCCAGCTTGCCGGCGCTCCAATTCAAGGAGCGGATCGTTTTCTCCGTCGAGGGAAGCACCTGTTCTGTCTGACCGTCGGGCAGGCCTTGCTTGAACTTGGCAGTCACGATGGCGATCTTGCCGTCCTGGCTGTAGATCTTCATGTCGCCGGAGAGCGCACCGTCGTCGAACGCCGTGCTGATGCGCACGATGTCCGACGCGGCGGCGTTACATGTCGTGTCGCCGTCCAGTCGGCCGTCTTTGATCGACACGTCGCAGAGCGTTTGATACAGGGCGAGACCGTTGCCCGTGTCGAGCATCGAGAGCATGCGATCCATGCCCTGTTGCGAATTGAACACCACGCTGTACGGAACGTGAGTCACTTTGCCGTTGAACGGCGTGTTGGCATCGCCAGCATAGATCTTTCCGTCAACGATCTGGGCGTTCCGATAGTCAAGAACGTGGTTGCCGCATGCCGAAAGCATGACGCAGGTCGTCGTGATTGCGATGCCGAGCCTGGTTGCGCGAGTGAGATGGAAATTCATGGTCGGTGGGTAGAAGATGTTGATCGAGGTGCGCGGAAAACGGATGAAATAAAAAAGCCGACCGGGCGTGATGCTCGGTCGGCGCACAGAGCCACGTAGGAGAGAGCTACGGGCGCGAGGTAAAAAGATCTGTCGAGATCTGGACTTACTGAGCAGCGGTAATCACGGCGTTCAGCGCACTCGTGAGCGATGCCGGCAGGCCGGACGAAAACTGGATTGCCTTGTCAGCGAACGAGGTCGGATACAGCCAGCCGATCTGCAGGTGTCCCTGACGCAGCGCCACCACCAACTTCGCCCCAAGCACGAGCGGTCGCAGCCGGCTGCTGCTTGCGGCCAGCCCAGCAATGCTAGTGGCCGGCACGTCGAGGATCAGCACGTTCGGGTTGGACGCATCGATCGCCCACGTCGCAGCTACGCCGTTGATGGATGCGGTTTGGTTAGCGGAGAGCGTGAGCGCCGGGATGCCGACGTTCCAGCCTTGCAGGGTGAGGCCGACGGCTTGCTGAACGGACGTGTACGTCGTAGTCGCGTTACCCGAGGTCATGACGATGGTGCTGCCATCCAGGTACGCGGAGTACGAGCCGCACACGGCACCGTTCTGAACGGTCGCGTTGTCACACATCGGTACCGACACAGGCAGCTCAATGCGATCTGACGCATAGCTCTGAATTCCCAGGTACCCGGTCGTTCCCGCGGGGAATGTGGCGCCGGTCAACTGAGGTGCATCGGCGAAGTCGTAAAAGCTCGACGCGACGGGTGCCGCCGTTGCCAGCGGTTGCCCGGACAAGTCGACCGACCGAAGCTCGTAGGTGAACGCGATGCCCGACGTCGGATCGGTACCCGACAACGTCGTACCCGTAGTCGAAAGCGGGAGGGGCGCGAGACGTTGCGTCTCCGTGATGAAGTTCGACCACGAACCATCGGCCTTGAGCACGTATGAGCCGGTGAGGCCGTCGTACTTGCCACCGTTGTAGGCGCCGAGCTGGACGTTGGTCCAGGTCGAGCTACCGACCGGCAGGTTTTCCTGAGCGGTCGTCTGGAGAGCGCCAGTGACGACTTGGCGCACGTTTCGCACCAACGCCTGGTTGGTGGAGCCAGGCGTCGAGTCGGAGCCACCGAAGAACGATACGAGGAAGTCCACGAAGCTGTACGTCGGCTGCGAGAGCACCTGAGAAGCGTCAGCAATTTGGTAGACAGGCTTGGCGGCCTGAGTCGCGACATCGGCCGACGTGATCGTGCTCACGCTGCCTTTCACAACCATCGCATTTAGCGCATTGCGCACGGTGTCGGCGCTTACCGCCCCGTTCGCGGCAAACGTGCCGAGCTTGTCCACCACCTGTTGCGCGAGCGTCGTGGTCGTGGCGTCCTGGGCAGCGACGTAATCGGCGTTCGGATCGACGCTTCCGCCAACCAGGGCTTGCACAGCGGCTATCGCTTGAGCGCGGCTCAGGCCTGCCTGCATCTGAGCTGCAACCAGCGAGGTGAGCGGGCTGATGACCTGCGTGCCGGCGCTCTGCACCACCTGAGAGAGCGTGAATGACGCCGGAAACTGGAAGCCAGTCGGGCGCGCCAAGTCATTCGTCGTCGTCGTGACTTGAACCAGTAGCGTCTTACCCGTTGCGTCGCCGCTGTACGGGATGGAGAACTGACCACTCGAGTCAGTGGTAGCGCTCGGCTCGCCGGCGTCGCAGGTGCCGTTACCGTTCAGATCCAGGCAGACCGTCGCGCCGACTAGGTAGCCATCGATGGCTTTCCCGGTGAGTGCGGCGGTGGGCTGGGTCGAGGGCGTGCCGGTGCTGCCCGTGGATGATGATGCGGGGGCGGAGTCGCCACCGCCGCCGCAGGCGGCAAGTGCTGTTGCGACAGATACGGCCACGGTGAGTTTGGTCAACCTCGGATACGCGATGAATTTCATTTTTATCTACCTGTAGGAATGCGGGCGGTTCGGAGCCCGCGCGTGCTGAACACATAGGAAATCTGGCTAGCCATCCCTCGAGGCCACGGCAAGATGGATTGACCTCGATCGGAATAAATTGCCGATCTATATTTCGGCGTTGCTGATGTGAATGCAGGGAACGGTGAGCAGACGTCTACTCCGCGTGAGGCGTCAACTTGCATACAGCCAACGACGGGAGGTACGAGGCCGCCGAATAATATTCTCTATGCCGAATATTATTCCATATGAGGCCCTTCTTGACATAGTGCGAAGAACAGACACTTCCTCGACTAACGAGGAGGGCATCAAGCTTGACCAACATGGAACAGCTCACGCGGTCGATCGGCGTGGCAATTGCTGCCCGTCGGAAATCGCTTGGACTGACACAGGAGGCGTTTTCCGAGCTGATTCAGATAGAGCAATCGTCGCTATCTAGAATTGAGAGGGGCGTTCTTGTCCCCAGTCTCGAGCGCCTCGCTGGCATTGCGGACAAGTTGCAATGTCGCCTCTCCGACCTGTTTGACTCAGCAGGCGCTGCCCCCTTGGACCGGGCGATGAGAATCCAAGGAAAGTTGGTCAATCTTTCATCTGCGCAGCAGGAGTTGGTTGAGCGCATCGTTGATGACGCGCTGGCTTTGCTTGATGCCCCAGCGCGCCGCTCTAGCAAATCCGCCGCGAAGCAAGGTCGGAAAGGCAATTGATTTGGCGTAGGCGGCGCTCACTGCTTGCGGTGCGACCTGAGCACCGAGTTTGTATTAGTAGTCGCTCGGTAACAGCAGCGTGGTGATCGAGCGATCCCACTCCGTGATGACCCATACGACTTGTCCGCCCGGTAGCGTGTAGCTGGACAGGAGCACTAACCCAGCCTCGAGGGCATGCTCGTTCTGTTGACGATCCGACTCGGGGAGGTCGCCCCAGTCGCCGCGCAAGTGACGCAGCAACAAATCAAACATGATCGCTGACGAGTTCTTGCACGCCTGCAGGGCGGCGGGTGTGGCGACGATTCGCCCGAGCTTGAAGCGCGGGCCGGCATGATGCGTTAGGGATTGATTCATTGCGACTTCCAGGAAATAGACGAGCACCGGCCTCCGGGCAAAGCGGATACCGATGTCGTTGAATGGATAGGGAGTTCGACGTGACGCGTGCCAGCTACCGCGCTTCCGAGGCAAGGGCGTTCGGATGGTGCTTCGCGAGGATCTGGTTCATGGCACTGACCAGGTTAGGGCGCTTGAAGGTCAAGTGTCCGTTCCCGTTCTTAAACCAGCGCAGGTGGAAGTAGTCGTTCTCGGCTTCCATCTGCCGCGTTCGCTGCGCATCTGAGATGAGGCTGTAGATCCCGTGTCGGTGGTCCGGTTCGGGTTGGGCATCGAGCACGCTGAACACGCGGAGCAGGTCATCCAGTTCGTCGGTGACACGGTGATTGGTGCTCCCCTGCAACAGCAGGTACTTCACGATGATGCGCTTGCTAAACTTGAACGGCTGGTTGGTCTTGTAGTTCCACGAGAGCCGCCGGAAGCACTGGAGCACGCCGCGTTCGAACATGTCGCCTCGCGCGCCATAGAGCTGCGTGAACGTGGCTTCGATATTCGCGGCCGTCAGCTCGGGTACATCGCCTTCAGCAATCTGCCGGCTCCACTGTTCGCGGGCCTGAGCGTCCATAAAAGTACGTAGCCCCGATTCCTTCAGTAGGTAATCCCAGCCGCGGATGTCGATGATTCGCACGACTGCAGCTTCTGCCTCATCGCGTTTTGCATATTCTCCCGTGATGGTCGGGCGCCCACGGCAGCCGTAGCTTTCATCGAGCACGAGCCGAGGGAAGCCAAGGTGCGCCGACTTGGCAAGCTGCTGGGCTTCGTCCAGCAGGTCGAGGGCGGCGCGCACGCGATCGACGACGGCGACGCGTTGATTGGCGAGGTTCGCGATGCTGATGCTTTTGACGAGGTCGGTAGAGTCCATGTTTCATGAGCAGTGAGAAGAGAAGTTGGGGTGGATAACAAAAAGCCGGGCGCGAGGCCCGGCTCCTATGTCGTCAAGTTGTGCTGTGCAAGCTCGCGTCGTAATGCCAAGGCACGCGCTTGCGAACAGGCAAGATGGATACGAATGTCCGCTACGGTCGGGCGTAACAGGCCGGCCGCAATATCTCGGCGCAACTGAACCAGCGTGTCGTTGGTCGATTCGACGTGTGGTGACAGGGCTGCTGGCTGAATAGGCGGAGGGGCGTCGTTGCTACTAACGGTCTCGCGCGCAGAGGCCACCGAAGTGACGGAAGCTCCTGATTGATTCAGATCCGTCGCCATGACGACAGAATTGGCGTCCCCCTGATTGGCAGAGAGGGAGTGCGACACCGAAGGTCGTATCGTCGTCGTCCACAACACGCAAGCCACGCCTTCAAGCACCGCTGCAAATGCCAAGCTCGTCAGCAAATCGATACGCGCGTTGGTGGTGCCGAGTAACGCGGCGAGTCGCGACGTGATGGGATCGACGAGTAACATGTCGCGCCGCGATACGGTTTGATCCATCGCGACCTGTTGACGACGGATGCTGTCGGCTTCGGCATCCAGCGCCTCGATCTTCGCTGCGAGCGTGGCCCGACGCCCATCCAGCGTCACGCAGTTGCCCGCGCAGTAACGTGCGTTGGCCGCGGCGAGTTGAGCCGTTACGGCGGCGCGCTCCTCCATGACGGTAACGAGACTACGTCCTCCCGTTACGGTCGGCGCCGATGCTACCGTCGCAGCACGTTGTTCCCCGGCATGCAACTGGGCAAACGCGAAGAACTCCGCGTGACCGTAACACGCAGCAGCCAGACAGGCGGCCCAGAGCAGACTGCCTACTATGCGCGCAGGAACCGACACGCCCCGGATCAACGCCGGCAGCAGATGCGCGCTGATGACGAGCACCACGCCGATCGCAATCCAGGTGAGCCTTTCCGGGAGTGTGCCACCGCGCTGCCAGCCGGCTAGAACAGAAAGGCTGAGCGCGGTGGACGTCGCCAGGATCGCCAGCATGAGCGCCCAGCGCTGAACGTTCATGCGGCTTTACCGTTCAGCAGGGCGGCTTTGTGCTCCAACTTGCCGCGCAATGTGCTGGGCGCGTTGGCGGGCGCATTCCCGTCGGTCTCGAAAATCGCGGGATTCCCCGAGAAGAACTCCTCGGCCACGGCGGCGCGCTCGTCCGGGCTGTCTTCGAATGCGCCATTGGCGAATCCGAGTTTGGCCGCGGCATCGAGCGCCGCCTGGTCGAATCCAGCCGCTCGGCGCCGCGTGTCCAACTCTTTTGCCTGCACGAGCGCGTCTTCCAGCGTGCTGCCGGAGCGAACTCCGAGGTCGACGTAGTAGATCGCCGCGCGGTAGCTTTGCGTGGTCGACTTACCGCGTAGCTTCAGTTCCAGTTGCAGGCAAGCGAGCAGGTCGCCAGACAGAGCGCGGAAATAGTGCAGCCGAGCCGCTAGCGTCCGAATGCTGTTATAGGACGTGGTGCGCAAAATAAACGAACCCATCTCATCGTCGTCACCGATGAGCACGTTCAACCGCGCATAAGGCTTGCAACCGCCCTGGCGTCCGAACAGGCAGCCGTCAGGCGACGGGCAAGTGAGGGTTTCGATGCCGGCATCCGTTGCACGCCGACATGTCTCGCCGTTGCCGACGCATACCGGGCGGCCGGTATCGCGATCAAACAACGAGTAGTCGGCGCGCAGGTTCAGATCCGGGTCATTGAACAGCATCCGAACGGGTATGGCGCGGAGCTTGCCTTGTGTTGCCTTGCGCAGGCTTTCGTTGAGCGGGTGCAGCATCCACTCGCCGCGCTGCTGCACTTGGGTGGTCAGGGTAAATTGGTCGTCTTTCTCGGGAAGACGTTTGCCGTTCTTTTCAACGATGCGTCCGATGGAGATACGCCCGATGACGGGCGGCGTCACTGCGAGACCTTTGAGCATGATGAACCTGTAGAGAAGGGGTAGGAGAACTGCTAGGTAGTTGAGATGGCGCACTGTTTTCACGAGGACACGAGAAAACGTCGGGAGCCCGGCTTCGATATGACGTACTGCTGTTGAAGAGCCGGGTGATCGGCCAGCAACCGATCAAGATCGATCGACGACGAATCCCGGCTGCGCTTGAACGACACCGAGCCGGTCTCGAACATCGCTCTCGTGGCTTCGCCCATCGCTTGCTGAAGCGTTTGCTTGAGCTGCGCCTCGAGCTTCTGGCGCGCCTCGATTTCGGCGCGCACAGCGACGAGATCGGCGAACACGGACGACAAACCGCGATCGCTGCTGAAGTCGATCGCTTCGCCGTTGCCTGGGTACAGATGGCGTAGTGCGCGATCGGCTGATTCCGATCCATCTGCCGGCGGCGGCGTATCGGACTCCACGAACTGCCAGAAACGCGCTTCGAGCTCGATCAACCGTCCGATCAACGCGTCGTCACGCTCGATGCGATGGACTTCGAGGGCTTGTCCGCACAACAGCACGGCAACATGAGCGGCTGCCTTGCCGGTGACGGCGAGCTGATGCTGAACCTGGACCTGTACGTATTCGGGCACGCCTTCCCGCCAGAGCCGAGCGCCGAATTCGCCAGCGGTCTTGCATTCCAGAATCTGAACACTGGGAGCGCCGACGACCTCACGGTCGATGTTGGCGAGCATCCACGGGATCGTGGAATGCCGAAGCACAGCGTTGACCTTGCGGACCTTGTTACCGGTTTGCTGCGTGTAGACGGCGGCGACGATGGGTTCGAGCAACGTCCCCCAGTACGTCGGGGCCGTCGTGTCGGCGGGATCGGGGCGGGCCATTCCTTCAGCTCGCCCGGTCTTGTCGAGCCAAAGCTCCAGTGCGCTCATGTAGGGGTTGAGACCGACGGCGGCCGCGGCATCGGAACCACCGATACCGGTACGACGAACCGCGAGCCAATCATCCCGGCTCAAGTCCTGCGTTTTGACGAGCCGCAGCGCAGAGCGACGCTTGCGTGGATCGTCAGGTTGAATTGCAGCCATGGAGCCTCCTAGAATTAAAAAAGCCCGGCAGGCGAAACCTGACCGGGCTGAGATGGTGGAAACGGGATGCGCTACACGACCAGCTTGAGCGCTTCATCCCAGGCCTTTTGCTTGAGCGTGGCGCCGGCGCCGAACCAGGCCGCGTCGAGACGGTGATCGCCGCTACGTGCGCGTCGGTGGTGATCGACGTACTCGGTAACGGCATTGAGCAAGCCCCACGCAGTGCCGGATGCCGATGCCAGCTCGGCGCCCTTGCCGCGGCCTGCGTACAACTGGCCGACTGCCTTGATGGCTCGCTCGTTGACCGCCACGGTTTCGCGATCCGAGGTGTTGGCCGTCGAGTAGGTCAACACGCGCCGCAGGAATGCCTCCGCTGTGGAGTCGGTGAGCCTGCGTTCGGAGAGCGCCTTGGTGCGGACCATGAATGCGTCCCACGACGACACCGCGATACCGAGCTGGCGTTTGACCGCTTGCGCATCGAACTGCGAACGGTGGGGAACCTTGACGACGCCGGTGCTATCGCCGAGCGCGATCTGGAGGGTGTTGTTGCAGACCACGCGCACCGAGGTGAATTGCGCAGTCGTGGCTAGCGTGCCGTCACAGGCGGTGGCGAGCAGCAGATAGCCGCCGATCTTGTCCTTGCCCTTGAGCGCGCCTGTGTGTCCGGTCTTGGCGAGTGCCCAGAGCTTGCGGCCTTCCTTCAGCACGCCCGCCGTCTCGAGCTCGAAGCCGCCGATCTCGGTCAGATCCCGATAGAACTCGAGGATCTCGCGGGGCTGCACAACCTGGTATCGCGCGGAAACGACCGAGAGCGGCATCTTGTTGTCGGAGCGATACAGCACCTTTTGATCGGGAAACGCGTGAATCGCCCCGATACCGGCTGCGCCCGTCACGAAGCGGACCTCGGACGACTCGATCGTCCAGTTCATGCCGGCGCGATCGGCCCAGACTTCGAGCGGTTGATTGGCGACGAGGCGGTTGCCCAGGCCGTGCCACGGTTCTTGGCCCACGTAGGCCATGGTCTGTACGAGATGCATGGAAAACTCCTGTTCGATAGAGATGGCATAACGCCCGGCTGATGCCGGGCAGGTTCGATTGAATGAAGGGGAATCGGAAAACGCGGACTGCGAGAACAATCGCGGCGAGCGCCGCGATTAGTGGTACTGCGCGCCGAAGGACTGTCCGCACGACAGGCACCGGTAGTTGTCCAGGAAGTTGTCGTCGAGTGCGCCGCCGATCGTGGAACCGGCGACAGAGCCTGCTGCACTGCCGAGCAGGCCAGCGAGCACAGCGCCAGTCAGGCCACCGAACACGGCGCCGATCGGGCCGCCGATTGCGCCGACAGTCGCGCCAGCTTCTGCGCCGGACAGGGCCATGGCGACACCGCTGGTGGCGCCCGCGACACTGCCGATCGTGGTGCCAGCTTTACGGCCGATGTTGAGCGTTTCGACACGCGATGAGCCGCAGTGCGGGCAGTGATGCGTATCGAGGAACGAGGGGGAGGCCTCTCTTGCGCAAGGTGGCGCATACGAGAAGTAGTCGGCGGCCTCAGCCTCGGAACCAGCATGTTGAGGATTTCGCTCGACGGCCGAGCGGCGCGCTGGGACGAACGGCTCGTTGTCGCTGTCGTCGAAATCATCGAGATGCCGTGCAGCGTGCATTTCGTGCGAGTCGACATCGTCGACGAAAGAACGAGGGGATTGCGAGAACGGGTGGTCGGTTCCACCGCGTGACGATGGCTGGCGCGGTGCAGTGCGCATCGAGTAAGCCGGAGTAGGGGGGAAGACGTCCCAATCGTGGTCGGGTGGACCGACTTGTTGGAGTGCGATTGGGGATGAAGCCGAGACGCTGGGGTGCGGCAGGTTTGGCGGGCCTGGACGGCGCCAGCGCCTCATAAGCAGCGTGAGAACGACCGCGATGAGCACTGCAGCCAGTGAGCTACCGATGGCAATTGCGAGAGAGAGGTGCATGAAAAACTCCTGAACGAGGTGCGCCGACGCGTGAAGGCAGCAGCGGAGCAGCCGTATTTGGCTTTGCTCAGGAAAGTGATATGTAAGTGAAAAAAACTAGATCGAAAGGAAGAGGAAAAGATTTTTGTTCCGCTGATTAAATGCAACGACGACTGATCCTGTTGATTTTTACAGGGCGAGCATTGTCGTCCATTTCGAAATGGTCAGTGGTCGCCGATCCAGAATTTTCAGATGTCGTGGTCTGATATAATTTTAGGTGTTGGACCAGTATTTGCCGATGTCTTCTCGGATGGTCCAATTTTCAAAGACCCGGCAGGCTTCTCTGTCAATCTCTCGCTGGATTTTTTCTTTCTGTGATGCGATTTTATTAAAAACTCGCGCCGAATGCTCTCCCGTACTAATCGCACACGTTCTAGTCGCCGCTGATTGAAATATCATAGAGGCAAGTGTCGATAGCCGGTTCGCTGTTGTAATCGCTTGCAGCGGGCCATGGCAGCTTTCGACTCCCAGAGGGTAGCCACGATCGGCCCTAGTAGTTATCCTCGCCAGCACACGTAAGGGGGCGGCCGCCCCGATGAGAGATAGCCCTTCGGGCGCACATCAACAAGAACCGGGTAGTACATGAACTTGACCGATTTGATTCAGGCGCTCCGGGGCGGCCTGATCCAACAAGATCGTCTGGTGAAGACGGACATTCCATCGTTGCCCGACAACGCGCTCGTCCCACGCCGTGCCGTGACCTTTTCCGAGCTTGGCCGAGACTTCGGTGTCACGCTCGATATGGTATCGGCGGCGAGCGACATTGAACTGAAATCGCTGATTGCGCAGCCGATGACGCTGTGGATTCAGCAGGTGGACAAGTCCTACTTGCCGATCAACGGCTATATTCATACGGCTCGCCGACTCGGGGCAGAGGGCAGTCAAGCCAGCTATCAATTGGCTTTCGCTTCGTGGATGCACTTCCTGAAATTCCGGCGCGATATGCGATATTGGCAGGATCGAAGTGTCGATGCGATCCTTACCGACGTCTTCAATGCCCATCCGCAGGCAAGCGGAAAATTCCAGTTTGTGCTGTCAAAGCCGCTTCCATCGCGTTCGTATTGCCGTCAGAGCGAATCAGACTGGAGCTTTGCGCATCGTCTGATGGAGGAAGAAGGGCTGTTCGGCTTCTGGAGGCAGAGCAAGGACGGCAAGTCGCATACGCTGATCGTCACCGACGACGTTCATTCGCTTGATGAGATCGCGCCCAATCCTATTGAGTTTTACAGATCCGGCACGGGTAGCGAAGCGGACGCATTCACGCAGTGGTCGGGTTCGCGGACATTGCAGAGTTCGACGCATACGACGCGCACGTTCGATTACAAAGCACCTTCGTCCATTGCCAATCCTAAAGGTACTACCCTGCCGACCGTGGCGGGACAGGGCAATCTGCCGGAGCAGACGGAGGTCTACGAATATACGGGCGCTTACACCTATCCCAAACATGATCGAGGCGAGCATCTTTCCAAGGTACATCTGGAAGAATGGGAATCACGTGCCAAGCGTTTCACCGGAGCGGGTGGCGTGCGCGGCATCGACGCAGGTTTGCGGTTCGAACTGAGCGGTCATCCTGAGCACGACCACGATCCAGCAGGACAGCGCGAATTCGCGGCGATCAAGGTCTGGCGCTACATCGAGAACAACCTGCCGCTGTCGGATCAAGAGACCCGCTTTCCGCATAGTTTACAGGCCAGCTTGGCGCAAGCGCAGGCCGAGTATTCGGGCGTGTCAATCAAACATGACGACGGCTCAGCGGGGTTCTATCTAGTCGAAATCGAAGCGCAGCGCACCATAGTTCCCTACCGTAGCCCGTTTCAGCACAAGAAACCCGAGATGCACCTGGAGACAGCAATTGTCGTCGGGCCGAGCGGCGAGGAGGTCTATACCGACGAGCTAAATCGAGTGAAGGTGCAGTTCGTCTGGGACCGCCTGAACGAAGGCGACGAGCGTGCCTCATGCTGGGTGCGCGTCGCGCAGTCCGATACGGGGGGCGGGTATGGTGGCGTCCATATACCGCGCGTGGGAGAAGAGGTCTTGATCGGCTATCTCGGAGGAGATTGCGATAGGCCGATAGTCTTGCATCGCGTGTACAACGGTAAGGTCAAGCCACAATGGCATAGTAACGGGATTCTTTCGGGTCATCGCTCCAAGGAATACGGTGGCAGCGGTTACAACCAGATGGTGATGGACGACGCGACAGGCCAGAACCGAGTCCAGTTGATGAGCAGCAGCGCGAATAGCATGCTGCACTTGGGCTACCTGATCGACCAGAGCGAAAATACGCGCGGTAGCTACCTGGGCAGCGGGTTCGACTTGCGAAGCGATGCTTATGGGGCCGTACGTGCTAGCCGTGGCTTGTACGTTACGACCTATCCTAAGGCGGCGAACACTCAGCCGCTCGACATCAAGGAAACGCAGCAGCAGCTCGTCAATGCCGAGAGCCTCGTCGAATCGCTGTCGGACATGAGTGCGCAGCACCAGGCCGAAAGCCTGCAGGATGCGCACGACGCGATGCGCGCGCTGACCGACGCGACGCAGCACACCGTGACCGGCGCGACCGCATCGGGCGGCAACACGGCGGGCGGCGGCACTGGCAGCGCGAACGCGTTCCAGCAGCCGGTGATGGTGTTCGGCAGCCCGGCCGCGATTGGGCTGTCGTCGCAGCAGTCGGTGCACGTGTCGGCGTCGCAGCACGTCAATCTGGTGAGCGGGCAGAGCACGCATGTGGCGGCGGGCAAGTCGCTGATCGCCAGCATCGGCGAGAGGCTGAGTCTGTTCGTGCAGAACGCGGGCATGAAGCTGTTCGCTGCCAAGGGCAAGGTGGAGATTCAGGCGCAGTCGGACAATCTCGAACTGACCGCACAGAAGACGGTGAAAATTCTGTCGGCAACGGATTTGATCCAGGTTGCCGCGAAGCAGGAGATCCTGCTGACGTCGGGCGGCGCCTACATTCGCATCAGGGGCGGCGATATCGAGATTCACGCACCAGGGAAAATCGACATCAAGGGGGCCGGACATACGTTCAGCGGGCCGACGAGCATGCCGTATTCGCTTCCGTCATTGCCCGCCAGCAAGATCGTCCAGAATCCGGACCATCTGTACTCGCAAACCTTCGATGTCTCGTCCGTCATCGAAAATCTTGGCATTGGCAGGAAGCTGAGTTCGCAGGCTTACCGCATCTACATGCCAGATGGCACGATTCAGCAGCAGGGGACGTTGGCGAATGGCGAAACCGCCGTGGTGCAGACGGCCCAGGCCACCAAGGTGAAGTGCGAGATTGGCAGCGGAGATTGGGGGGCGGTCGAGGATTCTTATGATCATGAGGACCTGGACGACCAGCAAGTTGACGACGACAGCAGCGATCAATTAGAAGCGTAATCGTCTCGATATCAATTGCATCCGGATTTAATGGGAATACAAGTGGCACACTCGAACAGCAAAAAGGCAGCTGCCCCCAAGGCGCCTCCTGCTCCATTTGTGGAAGCAACGTTTCTTTTCCGTGACGTGCTGCGCAAGCCGATCGAAGGACTTTCGATACAACTGAAGGTAGGGCAAGGAACCCCGCCTGCTCCAAAATGGATTACGGGGCCCGATTCGACGTTGGATGTGCAGCCTGCTGCACCCACACCCAATTCTGCTTCGCCCGGAGCCGCGCCTGCCCAGCCTGGATCTTCCGCCAGTACGGCGGCCGCCGCATCGGCGCCGGCAGTAGCGCCCGTGAAATCAGATTCGAATCCCGGCACGGTTGCTGCCTCCCCGTCTGCAACCGGACAACCTGCCGCATCGCCTGATGCTTCGCTGGTCGCAAACAACATGTTTGAGGCAACGACCGACAAGGATGGATTCTCGGTAACCATCACGAATATTGCGCGCAATCAGCCGGTGGACGTATTTGTCAAGAACAAGCGTGGGGAATACGTGCTGAAGGCTACGGTTAAGCCCAGCAAGGACATTAGTGCATTCACGATTGTCAGCCCGGAATACCATGTGGACGCAACCACTCAGCTGACCGCGAAGGACGAACTCGAACAGAATCTCGACCTCCCCGTCGTGAAGGACGGAGAGGTCATGACGATCGAGAGGTTGGTCAAGGATTTTGGGCAATACATCGGGTGGATCCAGAAGGTTACCGAACAAGGTCAGGTCAAGAAGGACTTTCCAGCGCGCAACAAGGAAATTGTTGAAAACCCGAAAACTCATAAAAAGACAACAAAAATAACCATCAGCCATCACTACAAGGTGGTCGACACCGGCAATCCGAAAACAGTGTCTTTCGGCGTGCTGGGATCACGGCTGAACTATCCGTCGCCCGCGTTGTTTTCCGAGGATCAATATAAGCATATCGCGACGGAGTTGGGGGTCGAGGTGGCGGCAGTAAAGGCAATTGTTCAACAAGAGTCGGGAGGGCATCCATTCATGGAAAACGGATTGCCGCAGATTCTCTATGAGAGGCACTACTTTTTTAATATATCTGTAGAAAAGTTGAGGCAAAAAGAAAAGGAGGAAAAGGGCAAGGAGAAGCCGGATGCAAGCAAAAAAGGAAAATCCGCGACGCACAAGAAGAAAAAGATAGAAAATCCATATCCCAACTTTCCTGATATCTGCTTTCCTCAGCGGGGCGGGTACGGCCCAGATGGACTTCATCAATACGAACGTATGATTCGCGCCGCAAGCCTGGATCTTGATGTTGCGCTGAGATCGTGCTCATGGGGGGGATTTCAGATAATGGGGGATTATTACGCCTCATGCGGATGTTCATCCGCGATTGATTTTGCAAATAAATTTATCTCTGGAACAGATGCGCAGGCGGAGATATTTATTTTATTTATGAAGAATGTGAAATCTGCTGCCGTTGATGGGCTGAAGACGCATGACTGGCGAGCTGTTGCGAGTTCGTACAACGGGGGAGGCTGGGAGAGCTCCAATCCTGATTATGCTACAAATTTGGATAAATATTATCGTGAATTTAAATAAAATCGCATTTTTATTTTTTTTGGCGAGCATTTGCAATGCTTCCTTTGCGGGGGAGGCAATGCTCTTTGATGAGCCAAATTTTGTTGCATATCAAGATGGGGGTAAGGTTTACGGATTTTATGATGCGCGAGATCCAAGATTCTCATGCTCGTTCTTTTTTTACGAAGACGGAAGTTCCGGATTGAATGAGATCGATGGATATAGCAACACCGGGCTATCGACCTTCGTGCCTGGAGGCAAGATTTTTTATTACAAGGGGCGAAACAAGGGTTTTGATATTGCCGCCAGTCTTTATCGAGATGAGGATGAATGGATGGTTCGGACAAAATCAGGGCAAGCTGGTTGCGAGAATGCCGCAGGATCTTTCCTGGCAACGCCGAATAACTCTATTGGATTTAGTTATCATGTGGAAAAAAAGATTTCCGCGCTTGGCATTCGATTGGTTGAAAGAAAAACAATTCTTCACGATATGAGGAATGGCGAATTTATTCCGAGGAAAGGCTACTTGACGACGAGGGATAGTGTTGTCTTGATAGATAGTCGCCTGGACTACTCCCTCGTTCGATATGTGAATCCCTACGACAACTCCAAGAATCAAGGCAAGGTTGTAACTGGTTGGGTCAAATCCGGAGATCTTGTCAACCCGTTTCCGAGGTGATCGATACAGACGGATGGGGCGACGCACTGGAGTGTGTGTTCTGCTGCTGCACAGACCGGAATTTCGAAGAGTTCGGTGGCGCGCTATCTGTCGCTGTTCGGAGTGCAACCTCATTGCTCGAAGACCTTTAAGCTTTCTACTGACCCGTACTTCGTCGAGAAGGTGCGCGATATTGTCGGGCTGTACATGAGCCCGCCGACCAACGCCCTGGTGCTGTGCGTCGACGAGAGGAGCCAGTGCCAGGCGATGGAGCGTATCCAGCCGATGTTGCCGATGGGATTGGGGTACCTCGAGGGCGTGACGCATGATTACGTACGGCATGGCACCACGACCTTGTTCGCTGCGCTCAATGCCGCAACAGGAGAAGTCATCGCGCAGTGCAAACCGCGCCATCGACATCAGGAGTTTCTTGCCTTTCTGAACTACATTGAGAGCTATCGTCGAAAGTGGTGTACGGTGGACGGGCGGAATTTTGAGAAGGCGGTGGTGGTTTTGTACTGACCCAGCCAAGCCTGCACAGGTTAAGGGTCGCTAACACAAGTCATCTACGAACCTCGCGCAGATGACAGCGGCAGCCAGGACGAGCAAGGCGGCATGAATATCGAGGCGCCGCTCGAAGCGAATTCGAAGCTTGTCGAATCCGGCGAACCAGGCATGCGTGCGCTCGACTACCCAACGATGCCGCTCGAGCCGCTCGCGACTTTCGACACCGCGGCGAGCAATACGGGCCTTGATGCCGCGCTGTCTCAGATAGCTCCTGCAACGAGTCATACCCTTTGTCAGCGTGCAGTTTGGTCGGTCGCTTGCGCGGCTGCACGGCCCAAGACGCGCTGGAAAGGTTCAGCCGTCCGTTGAAGAAGATGCCGGCGTTCATGCGTGAAAGCCTGACCTACGATCGTGGCTAGGAGATGGCCTGTCATCGCGAACTGGCCGAGCGGCTGAAACTGGACATTTGGTTCGCGGATCCTTACGCGCCGTGGCAGCGCGGCAGTGATGAAAACACCAACGGCTTGCTCAGACAGTTTCTGCCCAAGGGAGCTGATCTGTCAGGCGTGACGCAGACGCAACTCAATGACATCGCCAAATTGATGAACGGCCGGCCGAGGCAAACACTGGATTGGAAAACACCGGCGGAAGCTATGGAGAGCGAGCTGGTTGCCCAAAAATTAATGAACCGTTGCACTTGATTCTTGAGGCCGCCCCTTCCTACCCCCTGTAAGCTTCCCAAGTGGCACCATGCAAATGATTCTTCGGCACGGTATCTGACCGCACGGTGAGCGCGTAAAATGGTCATCTCTTCGAAAGCAAGGCGGTGCAATTGACTTCAGACTCGGAAAAATTCCCAATGGAAGGGCAGTCCAAGGAAATTGGACGTTACGCGAGAAGTGTGTTCAATAATGCAAAGCCTTCGTCATGGATAGAAACTGACCTCGCTGGCGACACGGATTTTGGATTTGATTATCAGGTTCAGGTAAAAGACGGCGATGTTGTCAAATACACTTTTCGAGCCCAGTTGAAGGGCACTACTGTTCCGAAGTGGATAGCGGGCGGAGACACGCTGTCGTTTCCTCTCGATGCGTCGACGCTAAATATGTATTCGAACACTCCGGAGCCAACTCTTCTGGTTGTTTGCGTCGTCCCCGAAACTCTGCCACGACCATTCGAAGGCGAAACGTATTTCGTTTGGGTCAACGAAGCTTTGCCAGAAAAATTTAATAAGCAATTTGCCAGCGGACAGCAGCAAGACACCTACTCAATCCATTTGCCTGCTGTAAATCAGCTTACCCCCGAGACGGATCTGACGCAGTATCTGCAGTCGCATGCTACGCGCATTCGAACAGCGACGAGCCTAAGCGAGATATTAGCTGAGTCGGTCGTGAACGGGCCGTATTCAGTAGAACCACTTCAGCTTCTGGAATCCTCTCTGTCCAGCCGACCAATTCTCGCTGCTGCCCTAATCGACCAACCGGAAATCTGGCCAGCACCAGCCCAGGGAACCGCTGTTCAGGCTCTGCTTGAAATCGCTGAGAACATGCGCCATGGCTCTTGGGATAGAGCCGCAGACCTTCATGGGAAAGTGAGCACAACGGGGTTGAGCAATGAGGAGCACGCCGAATATTTATTTCTGCACGGCAGACTCCTCAGTCGTAAAGCGCTATTTTCCGAAGCTGAAGACAAATTCGAGCAGGCACATAACTTATTTGCAGAACGTGACATCTACCTGGTTTCTGCCATCGAAGCACACGTCGCGGCGCAAGCAAGTGAGGCTCCCCCCATCGTCGCTTCTTTGATTTCCCGTCTGGAGGGAAGAAATTCTGTCGTCGCAATCACGCTGCGTGCAAAACTCCTGGCGCTTTCCGGAGAAACGGCTGCATCCGATGAGCAATTGCAACTGCTCTCGCCTGCTGATCGAGCCACTCCGACTATCGTATTATTGGTCCACAATACCAAGTATGACGATGCGGTAAATGCAGCTACTCTCGCCCTCGAGTTAGATGACATTAAGCAACGTGACCGGGCTCTGCTTCTAATCCTGCGAGCGCGTTGCTACTGGTACGAAGCAATTGGCCCAGTTCCAGACGAAGCCGAGCTTCCCCTTTATGGCGTTCCAGGCATCGATGTCTCGTTGCTCAAAAAAGCATGGGCTGACATATCTGAGGCCCTCCCCATCCTCGCGTCGCTCAATTGGCCGATTAGCGGTGACCTCTTCGCCGATCTGATAGCGAGTGTGGCGTTGACCCTGGGACATGGCAAAGCACTGCTTCCTGCCATGGCGAGCGCAGCAGATGCGCTCCCATGGTCCGAGGAAGTGCAGCGGGCTCATGAGACGCTCTGCATGGCCCTCGGGCGTGCGGATGAGGCATTGATAGCAAACAAGCGCCTGCCGCCAACCCCCGTTAATTTGGCCCGACGAGTGGGGCTACTCAGTCAGGCGGAGGAATTCAGCGAATGCGCGACGCTGACCGAAGACCATCTGAGTGAAATTAAGAAGTCCAACCGGATGGTGCCAGTCGCACTAGGGATGGGTGCGGCGGCAGCGGCCAGGTGCAATCGACCTTTAGTGTCGAAGAACCTGCTTGCAGAGCTATCCTCGAATCCGAAGTGGACCGAGTATGCAGCTTTTTTCCGGGGCGCAATTGACGCGCAGCGAAGAGGCAACGACGTCGAACAGTGGAAGACGTCACTCAAGAGCCTTCGAAACGAATTTCCTGACTGCGAGCTCATTGCGCAGAATTTAATTTCGCATCTGAATCCGTATCGGCCAGACGAAGCTGAGACCTTGTTGCAAGTCGCATCCTCGTTGAGGACGTCCCAGTCATTAGGCTTAGACGACACTCAAAAGACCGTGCGAGCTCTTCTCACGCTGCAACGTTGGGCAAATGCTCTACGCGAGACAGAGTCCGCGCTTGACCGCTTTGGTTCGTTGTCAGGTTTGCTGGCCATGCGAGCCATCGCACTGGACAGATCCGGAAACACTGCCGCCGCACTGGAGCTATTTGAAGCGGGCATCTCGGCATCAGATGCCGCTAGCGAGTTGCTGCACCACTATCTCGGCGTCTGTCTCCGGCTATCGATGTTTGACTCAGCCAAGTTAGCCATCACCAGCTTGCTCGAGCGGGCTCGGAATGCCGCCGACATCGTAGAACTCAAACGCTTGCATCTCATTATTGCGGGTGAGTCCGATGTACCGGAGGATGAATATATCGAGCTTCTGCGCGACTTCGCTGCGACAGTTGATCAAGACGACGCCGAGCAAGAAGCACTGTACCTCAGCATCCTAGCTCACTCTGCGGTTGCCCGCGGCGTCAGACTTCCTGAGGACATGGCTGCAGAGTTTACTGTTCGGAGCAATGCCTACACCGTTTCCTTCCCAGATTCGAAGCAATTCGCTGTCATCCGCACGCCCGAGAACGCCAAGGGGGAAGAGCTTCTCAAAAGTCTTGAACCCATCTTGGGAGACTGGCGGGCAAGGAGCAGGGAATTTCTCCGGCGCGAGCGCGAACTGAGGGATGGCAAACTGCCTATTCCCTACATCACCCGGCCTGGATATGCCTTACATTACATTGGTGACCCACTGACATTGTGGGAAGTGAGTAAGAAGGTGTCCGCCGACCAGCGCCAATTCTTGCTCACGATGCAAATTGTGCCGGATGAAAACCCACCGGCTCGCCAAGCGTCAATGCCCCCCGCGCTTGATTTAACTGCGCTCATGGTTCTAGACAGCCTCAACCTGCTAGATGTTGTGCTTCGCGTTTGGGACAAGGTCGCCGTCGGACAATTCACGCTTTCGTATCTGTCTCAGCTCGCAGGCAGTGGTCTGGAATCTGCCAGGGGAACCCAGTCTGCCAAGCGCATCTTGACCTTCATTCGCGCGAATATAGCGTGCATTGAACAGCCGCGCGTTGAAATCCAGATACAGTCCGGTCGCCTTCACCCTCTGCATCTCGTAAAGGAAGCGGAAGCACTATGTCGCTCCGGCTACAGCCTATGTATAGACGACGAGCTGCTGAGACTCACATTCAAGAGATCGATAGGCGCCGTCGATTCGTTCTGCACACTCGATTTGCTCCGATGGGCCACAGAATCCAAGGCGTTGCCCATCGAAACCGTGTGCCAGGCTATCGCGCAGCTTTGCACGTGGCACGTCGGGGTTCTAGTCCCAGTTGACGTGTTTCTCGCGCCGCTTGCCGGAGAATCTCTCTCTAGCGGCTCGCTTCGACAGGTCGCCCAAAAGCTTGAGGAAAACGAACTGTTCACCGTTCTTTCTCGCGCAGTTTGGTGGCCCGATAAGGATTATGCTCAGATGCTCGATCACATCAGCGCGGTCGTCATCGGTATGCTCGAAACAGCGGGCACGAGTGATGAACTCATCGCTGCGGTCTGGAGCGCATGGCTCTCAAAGATTCAGTTCGCACGAGATGGCTCCGGTCAAAGTGAATATCGTGCAGCCTCGCTTTTTTCTATCGCCAGCAATATTCCAAATTCTTCTGCGCGAAGGGTCTGGAGTGCGTACAAGTTCACTGTGGAACTCGAGTATGGCGAACGAATGGACAAAGACAAAGAAAAATATGCCATCCAATGGGCAGCGGAATTCTGCAGCGCGATAGCGCTGGAGCATCCTTCGTCCAACAGTGAAAAGGTGATGGAGAACCTCCAAGGCTGCATGGTTGGTGGCACTGAAGAGGCAGCGTGGTTTTCAAGCGGGCGCCTTCACTCGATTGAGGGTCTCGCCCAACGCGACCGAAAAATAGTGCAAGACACGCTGGAAGCCGCGCAGAAATCGTTGAAGAGTACGAGTTAATGCTAGCGGCCGCGAAGCTTAGAACTGCTAACACAACCTGGACATGAAGCTGCGGACGTCGTATCGTGGTGGCAGCACGATTGGACGAGCGTGAGCGACACGCCGCGCGCCGCGGCCGGCAGGATACGTGCGGCCGGACGGGCAGATCGCTCGAGGCGCCTGCAGCTGCTCGCCGGCGCACCGAACGCACGGCCGAAAGACGTGTGACGCGCGCGCACGAACGGTGGGCATATCGCCTGGCGCCGCTGGCGTCGGGCACCCGGCCACTGAGCGGTCGAGGGTGATTGGCATGCGGCGTGCGTCGGTGCCCGATGCGTGAACGCCGGGCTACCTTTCGGCAGCCCGGCGTTCACCTCATCGACAACCTGCTCGCGATCTTACTTCCAGCTGTACTTCGTGGCGATCTGACCACTCATCGAGGTGTAGTGGCCGAAGCTCGTCTGCCCGCCCACCGCGATCGAACCGGACCAGTGCTTGCCGAACTGGCCTTGCAGGCCCACCTTCAACTCCATCCTGTCACGCGGTGTGTCGAGGCTGAACGTGTTGCCACTGATGTTCACCGACTGCGAGCCGGTGCCATGCCACCAGTTGGCTTCCACGAACGGACGCATTTCGATTTTGCCTCGCGTGTCCACACCATGGAGACGGACACCCAGACGCGTCAGCACGTTGTTCGAGTTCTGTCGGCCGATCTCGCCAGCCGGCGCGCTGTGTGCGTCGGCGCTGTAGTTCGAGTACACCACCTGCGCTTCCGGTTCGATGTAGAGCTGCGTGGTGCCGCTCAGGTACAGCGGCATTGAATACCCTGCCTCGATCGAGCCCGTCAGCGTGCGCGAACCGTAGGAGTCCGTGGCAAGGCTGCCGCCCACGGTGTTGTTGTACTTGCCGTACATGAACCAGGTATCGACATACGGCCCGGTCAGGATGTCCTTGTTGCCGTACCAGGTGCCGTACACGCCGACGTTGTAGCCGTCGACATGCCCGTTCGCCGTTGAATCGGCCATCGAGTTCGTCAGCGGATTCCACATCTCGCGCTTGCTCCAGACGTTGCTGTTGCCGTACATCGCCATCGCACCGACGCGAACGCTGCCTTCGTTGCCGAGCTTGAAGCGAAACACGTCGCTGCCCGCATGCACGAGGTAGGTGTTGGTGGACAGGTCGCGTCCGCCGCCGCCGTAGCTCGCAGTGTTGCCTTCCACGCGCGCCCAGGCTGCACCGTCGATGCCGCCGGCCGCGTCGGCCGCCTTCATGCCCGGCGCCTGACCTTGACGTTGATGCAGCGTGTGCACCGTCATCATCTCGCTGGCCATCGCGTTACCGAGGTAAGCATCGGGTTCCGGGGCTTGCGTAGGCTGGACCGGCGTCGGAATGATCTCCGGACCCACCGGGTGACCTCCCCCCGACTAGCCGAGCGTCTAGGCTTGGAGATTTCCGGCTTCAATGTGTGCGAGCCAAAACTCGCACGGCGTCAGATCGCCCTCTCAATGGCCGGGCAATTTGCGCGTCTCGATGTCCTCGGGGCGGTGGATGATGCGCAGTTCCTCTGGCAAGAAGCTTTTGCGCGCCAGCGTCTTACTTGTCGTACCACGCGTGGGCTTTTCCTGACGAGGCGCTTCGATCATCGCCTGCTTCAGCCCGCCACGAAGATGCGTATAAATGGCAGCGTAGATCGTTTCATGGCTCACGCGCTGCTCGGCATTGTTTGGGTACATCCGGCTGATGTGTGGCAGCAATCTGGCGAGGCGACCAGCGTCGACACACCTGATAATGATAAACGGGCTAGTACAGCGCACTATCCGCCGACAGTTTCAGCGGACGTCGGCTGCGCTCGCGCCAGCTTCGATACGGCCCTTCTCGTACGACGGCAAAGGTCAATGGCGTGATGGTCGCTCCGGCACGATATACCAGCCTGGTCCAAAATTTGGGGATGCCGAATTGAACACCAAAAATTCTAAAGTTCATGAAAAAAATGTGATGTCCCGTAAAATTAATTTGTTTGTTGCGCGCGTCCATCGGGCCTGTACTACCGGTGCTATCGTCGGACTGCTTGGCGCCGGCACACCGATACCGGTGCACGCCGCTGATCCCTCGTCCGAGTTTCGTTTCGCGTTACCCAACGGCGCTGCGATCGTCTATAGCAAGGCCTCGTATCCGCAAGCATCGTCGGAAGGGCACGCATGGCAACATGCGGTATTTCACCTCGCGAATGGCGCCCCGTTTGGTCTCCTACCGCGAGCCGGGGAGTCAAAGCAAAGTGATTCGATCATGGAGCCTCCGAGCGTGAGTTTGATTGCGCCATCCGGTCGATATGTGATCGTTGGAAGAATCGAAACGGGCTCGGTCTCGACCGGGCAGGATCAACCCAACTCCTCACTGAGTCGGGAATATTGCTCTGCAATTGAAATCAAAACCGGCTGCATCACTGCGGATCAATCGGGCGAGATTTGCGGCGCGGGTTGGCAAGCAAAGCAATCTGAGCAATGGGGTAGCGATTTTCAAACCAGTCAGATGCTGAAAAACGATCGTCCCAGTGCGCGAGACACACAGCACTACATTGCTGCTGGGCAGCTGGCCAGCTTGGTAATACGCGAGAATTCCGGGGCGGACAATTTGTTGCGTTGCGATCCACCGTCACCGGATAACAACGAAGCCTATCAAAATATTTCAGCTGCCCTTCATGCTTCGGGAGCGAAGTTCGCTGCGCATTTGATCGATATTGCGCTCTTAAAGACGAATTCCGGCACGTTGCTTCCAGGCGATGGTATAGGACATAGCACAGCCGGCATCTCGGCGCCGCGTGCCACCCTGTATTCTGCGCCGGATGACGCCAGCGCGACGCGAGCTTATCTTGTCCAAAACGACCGGGTGATAGTATTGAAGCAGTCGCCTACGGGTTGGGCCTATGTGGATTACATCAATTCTTCGGGAAAGCACTTGCTTCGATGGATTAAAGTCGATGAACTGACGATGAAGCCATGATGCAAGGTACGTCGGCGTCGAGCCGCTAATAGCTGAACGATGGATAGCGAGGGGCGTCTGGTGTTGGTAGACGCGCATCGCGGGCGCGCTGGCCTATCGGGCGACACCGGTCGGAATCAAGGCGCGGTTCTTTACTGCCGTAGACTTGATTATGCAACTGGCGACGGTGCGGCAGCAGAATCGGTTGCGCGAATTTTCCAATCGAGCTGTTATTGGACCGAAGCTGCTCGTTATCGACGAAATCGGCTAACCGACAATCTACGCTTGATCATTCGAGTCGCGCAAGCGCGTCAGGACCAGTCCAGCACGGTCATCTTCGATAGGCACACGCGTCAGTCCACATGAGAGAGCGGTCCGCGCGCAGGATACGACGGCTACAAGCGCAAGCATGGGCGCAACACGTATATCGCTGTCGACGGACATCTATTGACCGCCTGCATCACGCCAGCCTACGAGTAAGGGCGCGCTCAGGTTCAGGAACTGGCGCAATGGACTGCCCAGGGAATGCTAGACGCCGCTGGCCAGTCCACACCGTCACGGCCACTACCTCTGCTACACCCCGGAGCGCTTCGACACCAGCGCGGCCCTGCGCAAGCTGCGCGACTGGATGCTCGAGGCGTTCTCGGCCAGCGCCGCGCCCTGAGTGAATGCGGGCTGGCGTGGGGTGCCCCCGCCGTCAGAACTTGTGGCGCATCGCGATCCGGAACAGCGCCTGCCGATCGTTCGACGAATCGCCGATGTTGCCGATATCGGCCACCGCCCGCGCGCCCGTCGAACCGACGCCCGATGCCTTTTGCAGGGCCGCCACGACATACACGTCGGTTCGCTTCGAGAGTAAGTAATCGAGCAGCATCGAGAGCTGGTTGAAATGTTGGTTGTTGTAGTGCCGGCCACCCGAAACGAGGTCGCTGCCCTTCGTGTAGCTGTAGGCCACGCCACCCAGCAGCGTGGGCGAGAATCGCCATTTCAGGCCGGCATCCACGATGTTGAAGTGCGCGGTTGCACCGCTCAGCGCGGCGATATTGCCGTATTGCACGTTCGACCAGTTCAGTCCGAGGGTGGCGTTGCCGACCGTGTAGTTCACCGCGGCCACCGCGTCCTGATAGGCGCTCGCCGTCGCATAGTTGCTGTTCAGTAGGCCCGACAGCGAGGTCGCGCCGCTGGCGTTGTCGGTAAACAGGCCCGCGCCGGCTGTCGTACTGGTAGGATTCTTGAAATAGACGTAGCCCGCGCCGACGTTCAGCGGCCCCTGTGCATAGGTGACGCCGGCCGAGTAGCCGCCTCCGCCGGTGACGTTGCCCGGCACGCCGCCCAGGCTCCACGTGGCGCCGAACGAGAAGCCGCTCACGGTCGGGCTCAAGTATTTGATCGCATTGTTGGTGCGCAGCGAATTCGTGAGATTGTCCATGTCGCCTGGATGCGAAAAGAAGGTCGGCCCGGCGACATAGCCCACGCTCGCGGCGGGCGCGGCCGCCGTGACTACCATGTCGTACTGGCGCCCCAGTGTCACCGTGCCGTAACGGCTGCTGCCGATTCCGACGAACGCCTGCCGGCCGAACGCGGTGCCGCCCTGGCCGAATTGCCCGGTGTTGAGGTTGATGCCCGATTCGAGCGTGAACACCGCCTTCATGCCACTGCCCAGGTCTTCGGTGCCGTGCAGGCCCCACCGGCTGCCGTTCAGGCCGCTCGTGGCATCGAGGCCCACCTGCCGGCCACCGACATTGACCCCGCCCACGACCCGTCGGGCATTGGTGTTGATCTGCACGCCTTCGTCGAGAATCCCGTACAGGGTTACGGAGGTCTGCGCCTGCGCCATGATCGGCGTCGCGAGGACGGGGATCAGGATTGCGGTTCGGTAATCGAGCATGTCGTTGGTCTTTTTTTGAATGCACAATGGAAATCGGCCCGATATCGCTTCGCAATCCTATGTTTATGGATTACGAATCCCGCTACCACGACAACGGACCGGCTGGGAAACGCCCGGCGCTAGTAGGCCGGGTTGTTGATCGGGAACTGGCCGAGGCCGTCGGCCGGGTTGAGCCCCCACTTCTTCATCAACGCCGCGTAGCCGCCCGACTTTTCCACGCTCAGCAAGGCCTGGCGAAACGCCTCCGCCAGCTTGCGGCTGTCGGGGTCCACGCCGAAGCCGATGCCGTAGGCGCCGTTGTAATAGGAATAGACCTGCTTGTACTTGTCCGGAAACCGGCTGGCGTTGTAGTTGGCGGACGGCGAATCCACCCAGGCCACCTGGCTCGCCCCGTTGGTGAGCGAGAGCAGCGTCATGTTGGTGTCGGGGTAGGTGGAGATGCCGAGCGGCTTCTTTCCGGCAGCCGCGCATTGCTCGCTCACCTCGGCGCCCTTCTCCATCTGCTGCGACGCGCGCGGAATGGCCACCGACACGCCGCACAGATCCTTGACCGAGCCGATTGACAGGCGGCTGCCCGGCGAGGTCACGATCGACTGCCCCACCTTGAGATAGTCGACGAAGGTCACCTTGCCCTGACGCGAGGGAAAGTCGCCGAGTGACAGCAGCGCGTTGAACCGGTTCGCCGCGAGACCCGGTATCAGCGAATCGAAGGACGCGCGCACCAAGTTCACCTTCAGGTTCAGCAGCTTCGCCGCCGCCGAGAACAGCTCGGGCGTGAAGCCCGTCACGTCGCCGTTCTCGTCGACGAACTTGATCGGCGCGACCTCGGGATTCACCGCCACGACAAGTGCGTCCATGGCCCGGTAGCGCGCCGGCACGAGCGCGGCGAGATTGGAGACCTGATTGGCCGTGGGAGCGGAAGAGCCCGCCTTAGGTGCATCGGCGGCACGTGCCGCACCCATGGAGAACAGGCTTAAGGCTGCCACCAGACAGTATCCGGTGGCACGCATCGATGGAATTGTGTTCATAGGGGAGGGCATCGAATCTCGTGGAGTGAGCCGATCACGCCGCGCACGGCACGGGCGAGGAAAAGTTGCGCTTGTGCCAGAGCAGGGCATTGGCATCCGGATTGTCATGCAGGAACGACTGCGCGATCTCGCCGATCAGGATGGTGTGCGAATACCCGTGGTGCGTGGCGATCAGCCGGCAGTCGAGCGTTACCAAGCTGTCGATCAGGACCGGCGAGCCGGTCGCGCCCGTCGTCCAGCGGGCCGTGTCGAAGCGGGCCGCGCCCTTCTCCTTGTTGAAGCGCGCGGCAACGTCGACCTGCCGATCCGACAGCAGGTTCACGGCAAATGCCTTCGACCGGACGATCACGTCATGCACGCTCGCGCTCTTGTTGATGCAAACCAGGATGGTGGGCGGGTCCGCCGACAGGCTGCAGACCGAGGTAGCCAGCACCCCGCCCGGCACGCCGTGCTCGGCCGTGGTGATCGCGCTGATGCTGCTGGTGAAGCGCGCCATCGAATCCTGGAAGACTTTCATGTGTTCAGTGCTCATCGACTTTCTCCGATTTTCTCCGCCTGACGGCATGCCCCTCGGACATGCTGTGGCTCATCGTCACTTTCCGTAAGCCAGCTTGCCGAGGCCCAGGTTGCCGCGCAGGGTCGTCGCCTCGTATTCCGTACGAAACAGTCCACGTCGGCGCAACTCGGGCAGCACGTAGCGCGTAAGCTCGTCGATGCCCTGTGGCAAGGTGGCGGGGCAGATGTTGAAGCCATCGGCCGCGTCGCGTCGGAACCAGTCTTCCATCACGTCGACGATGTCTCTCGCGGTGCCGATCAGGTGGTAGTTGCTGCCCGAGGCCACACGGCGGAACATCTGGCGGATCGTGAGATTCTCGCGCCGCGCCATATTGATCAGGTTCTCTGCGATGCTGCGCACCTTCTGGTTGCCGACGTCGGGCACCGGCCCGTCGAGGTCGTGGCCGGACAGATCGCCGAGCGTCTTGTACAGCAGCGCCAGGCCGCTGAGCGGATCGATCAGCGCCTCGAGTTGCTCGAATTTTTCCTGTGCTTCCTGCCGCGATTCGCCGACGTACAACATCAGCCCCGGCATGATCAGCATCTCGTCGGGCGAGCGGCCGTATTTGTCGAGACGGTTTTTCAGATCGTCGTAATAGGCCTTGGCGCCGTCGAAATCGGTCGCGTTCGAATACACCACGTCGGCGTTCTTCGCGGCCAGCTCCCGGCCGGCCTCGGCCGCGCCGGCCTGCACGATGATCGGGCGCCCTTGCGGCGTGCGCGCGGAATTCAGCGGCCCGCGCACCTGGAAATGCTTGCCGCGGTGATGCGGCACGTGAAGCTTGGCCTCGTCATAGAAGATCCCGCTGGCCTTGTCGCGAATGAAGGCGTCGTCTTCCCAGCTGTCCCACAGCTTGCGGACCACATCGACGAATTCGTCGGCGCGCTCGTAGCGCTCCTCGTAGCCGAGATGCGCGTCTCGACTGAAATTCCATGCCTCCTGTTCGGACCACGATGTCACTACGTTCCAGCCTGCTCGGCCGCCGCTGATATGGTCGATCGACGCGTACTTGCGGGCGATGTGGAACGGCTCGTTGTAGGTGGTCGACGCGGTGGCCACCAGTCCAATGCGCGAGGTGCATGCGCCGATAGCGGCAAGCAGCGTCAGCGGCTCCAGCTCGGCATTCTTCGAGTCGCGCGCCAGCGAGCCGCGCGGCTCGTCGTTGGCGCGTACGCCGATCCCGTCCGCGAAGAAGATCATGTCGAGTTTGGCCGCCTCAGCTTTCTTCGCAGTACTTAGAAAATAGCCGAAATCGACGGCGCCGCCGGCCGGTACCTCGGGATGGCGCCATGCAGCCATGTGATAGCCCTGATAGCGCATGGACAGCCCGAGCCGGATCTTTCGTTGAATATTTGCCATAAGCGAATCTTTCGAGTGTGAATAGGAACGTGTCGGAGCGACGGCGATGCTGTCACTGCTCCGACTGCTGGTTGAAGACGAACCGCCGGCAACGTTCGGTGCCGCCGCCGGCGAAGATGTAGTTGGGTGTGCCCTGATCCACGATGCGACCGCCGTCCATCAACACGACGCGGTCTGCTACCTTGCGCGCGAACTGCATCTCGTGCGTCACGATCACCATCGTCATACCGGCTTCCGCCAGCTCCTTCATGACGTCGAGCACTTCCTTGACGAGCTCCGGGTCAAGCGCGCTGGTCGGTTCGTCGAACAGCATGATCTCGGGATCCATCGCCAGCGCGCGGGCGATCGCGACGCGCTGCTTCTGGCCGCCCGAGAGCTGCGCCGGGTAATGATCGAGGCGCTCCGCCAGCCCGACCCGCGCCAGCAATTGCCGGCCACGTTCCACTACATCGCGCCGCTTCTGGTGCCCGACGATGCACGGCCCAGCGAGCACGTTGCCAAGCGCCGTGTAGTGCGGAAACAGGTGGAAGTTCTGGAACACCATGCCGAAGTTGCGGCGTTGCGCGTCGAGCTTGCGTTTCGGCAGCCACACGCATTTCTCGCCGTGCATCTGCGTGCCGAGAGCCTCGCCACGCAGCGTCATGGCGCCGGAATCGATCAGCTCCAGCATGTTCATGCAGCGCAGCAATGTGCTCTTGCCGGAGCCCGACGGCCCGATGATCGCGACCACCTCGCCTTTCGCGAGCGTGAAATTAACGTCGTCGAGCGCGTGGAAGGTACCGAAATGCTTGCTGATGTTCCGCATCTCGAACAGGGGGGCGCCCGGTTCGCCGTGGATGGCGGCTGCCTGATTCATCGCGCGTTCCCCTTGCCGAAATGCCGTTCGAGATAGCTCTGCGCGATCATGGCCAGGCTCGTCAGGACGAGATACCAGATGCAGGCGACCGTTAGCAGCGGAATGGTCTGAAAATTGGTGGCGTAGATGAGTTGTACCGTCGTCAGCAACTCGACGTAACCGATCACCGTCACCAGCGAGGTGTTCTTGAACATCGTGATCAGTTCGTTCGACAGGGCCGGAATGATGATCCTCACGACCTGCGGCACGATCACGAACCACATCATCCGGAAGTCGCTCATGCCCAGCGCCTTGCATGCCTCGCGCTGCCCCTTGTCGATCGCGCCGAGCCCGGCGCGGAAGGTCTCCGCGCTGTGTCCGCCCAGGTAGATGGCCAGACCGATCACGGCCGCGCTGAACCGCGAGATCAGTTGGTTCGTGTTCACGTCGAACAGGTCGACGTGCAGCAGCGGGATCGGCAGATAGAGCCGCGGCACGAGCGCCGACAGGAAAAACAGGAACAGCAGCATCGCGAGCGTGGGCGTGGCGCGCACAATCCAGATGTACAGGAAGCCGCCCGCGCGCAGCACCGGATTGCGCGACATGCGGCACGCCGCGATGACCACGCCGATGCCCAGGCCTAGCAGGCTGGCCAGCAGCGTCAGGATCAGTGTGTTGCCAAGGCCAGTCATCACCTGCCGGTTGAACAGGTAATGGCCGACGGTGGCCCATTCCCAGCGCGGATTCACCACGATCAGTTCGACGAACAGCAGCACGGCGACCGCGCCCAGCGCGTACCACGCCCAGTCGAGCCGGTTCATGCGCGGGTGGATCGTGCTGGGCCGCCGGGGCCATGGCGACGGCCGGCCCGCGAGGCGGACGTCCGCCCCCGGCTGATCGGCCATAGGTTTCTGAGCTTCGATTTGCACGTCCCTTCCTCGGTCTGTGATCTCAATTCGACCTGACGGCGCACCGGTCCTCCCGATGCCCAACCAAGCGCTGTAAGCCTTTCCGGGCGGGCCGGAAGTGTTCCGTGACAGGCTTCTGTTGGGGCAATATATGCAGGCAAATTCATTACATCTATTCGAATTTTGTTGTTTTAAAATAACCTGATGTAATGTTGAAGATTTTCACGGAAGGAGCCATGCGGTGCCCAGATTGAATGCCAAACAGATGGAAGTATTTGCTGCCGTGATGAGTTACGGGTCGATCACGGCCGCCGCACAGCACCTGAACGTGTCGCAGCCGGCGGTGAGCCGGATGGTTGAGCGCTTTGAGCTCGAGGCTGGCTTCGTGGCCTTCATCCGGCGACGCGGCAAGCTGGTGCCGACGCCCGAGGCAGAGATCTTCTTTGCGGAAGTGCGCCAGGTGTATCAGGGCCTCGATTACCTCAACGAAGTGGCCCGTGAAATCGGCGGCACGCGGCGCGGCTATCTGCGCATCGGCGTGTTCCCCGCTTACGCCGGGGGATGGATCGGCAAGCGGTTGGCCCGCTATCTCGAGGGACGCGACCAGTTGTTCACCTCGGTTATGCCGATGTCGACCGACAGCGTGGTGGACGCAATCGGCCGACAGGCGATCGATCTCGGCATCGCCATGCGATCGACGGATCGCGACGGGGTGCGAAGCGAGCCGATTCGCCGCGCCGAGATGGTGTGCATCCTGCCGCCGGGGCATCGCCTGAAGGGGACGAAACGCGTGTCGCCGGCGGACCTGTCGGCGGAGGATTGCGTGGCGATGGCCGACCGCACGAGTCGGGCCCGTATCGACAGCATCTTCAATTCGGCCGGCATCGAGCGGAGGATTCGCGCCGAGAGTCCGTGGGCGTCGAGCGTGTGCCACCTAGTTGCGCAAGGCATCGGTTATGGCATCGTGATCCGTGACGCCGCTGAGGAGTTCGCCCACCTCGGCTTTCATATCTGCGAGTTCGAGGCACGCGTGGAATACACGGTATTCCTGATTACTTCCACGGCGCGGCCGCTGTCTGCGGCGGCTGATGCGTTTCGGCAGATGCTGCTGTCGGAAGGCTAGGATCGGTTCGGAGCGCGGAGGCATCGAGGCGCCTCGCGCGACGCCGCCTCGGGACAGACCGCTCAGCGTGCCGGTACGCTGAGCGCCATTCGCCTTGGTGCGTGATTCAAGCTCAGCGGGCAGGTGGTCAAGGAAGAGTTCGCACGCGGTGGCGCGGTGCAGCGTCTGTTCCTGCGCTACACGCAGGCGCTCATCACGCAAATGGCGCAAACGGCCGTCTGCAACCGGCATCATTCGATTTCCCTGCAGTTCTGCCGCTGGTTGTTGCTGAGTCTCGACCGGCTCGATTCAAACGATGTGCAGATGACGCAGGAGCTGATCGCCGACATGCTCGGCGTGCGTCGCGCGAGCGTGACGGAAACCGCGAGAAAACTCCAGGAGGCGGGCCTGATCCGCTACTCGCGCGGCAAGATCGAAGTGCTCGATCGCGCCGCGCTGGAGCGTCATGTGTGCGAGTGCTATCAGGTGGTGCGCGAGGAAAGCGATCGGCTGCTGTCGCCACGGTGATCGTCGTGAGATGACCCGGTATCGTCGGCTCTGAATCGAGCCAGCACGGGCGGTACCGACAATACGCATCGACGTGTCGCTCCCACTCGAGATCTTCGCCGTCTCGGCGTGTTGCCTAGTTACGCAACGCATACGCTCAAACACATGGAGTGCACCAGCAAGTCGTTGCATCCCAGTGAGAAATTGCCGCCACTACTGCGAAAGCTGTGCGGAAGAGTCGGCGACACGAAGATAAAGTGCGCGCTGCAATCAGGGCGATAAATTATTTTTTGTAATTGTACTGGTATGTAATGGATCGTGCGATGAGAGTGACACGGAAGGGGAACGTACGGCCTGATCGCGCCTCGGCTTGAATTTAAGACAGCGTTTCTCGAGAAGATGCCAGGAACAAGCCGCAAGCAAGAGTGTTGGCACGATCGATATCGTGGCATTCAGCATGGGCCGATGATCGGTGTGAAAAAGCAGCGCAACTGTCTGCTGGACCGGAAATGCATAGATATAAATTCCATACGACAGATCGCCAAGCCGCCCTGCAAAACCGAACATCGCTGGTCGAGCCAAGGCAAACGAAAGCGTCGCGTACGGAAGAACCACATACATGCCGAACTCGCCCAGCGTCTCATCTTTCGGCAAAAGCAGGAGAAGTGCAATTCCGAACAACGCGATTTGTGCATTAAACCATTTCGGAGAACTGAGAAACGTTCTCCATGCAGCGCCTAACAAGAAATAAGGTGCCACGTTCAGCGCGTCATGAATGGCTCGACCGTGCGAGCCGAGATCGATGTGCCGTAGATAGAGGTTCATTGAGCACAACGCGATCGCAGCAGCCAGGACGCGCCATCGCTGAAATCGCTCCATTCCCAGCAGGACAAACGGCGCGACGAGATACATGGCGAACTCGACGGGCAGCGTCCAGAGTGAGCCGTTGACCGTATGCTGGAATGGCACGGTGTCAAACACTCCCGGCAACTGCGCGGCGGACAGAAGCGCGATGTTTGCCAGAAAGCGCACAAGGATGGGTGAGTGCAGATACTCTGCGATCGGCAAGCTTGTGACGCACGGCCCCAGAACAAATGCGCACACCAGAATGTTGACGGCAAGGCCTGGAAAGATCCTCAAACCTCGCCGCACGATATAGCGCGCTGGTGAAGGATCGCGGCGCCAACTCTCACTGATGAGATAGCCGCTGATGACAAAAAAAACCTTGACCGCGATCGCGGCGACTTCATTGCCGACCGGCCCCGGCATGTAGTCCAACCCGGTCAGGTAATAGGCGTGACCATACAGAACCATCAGCGCCGCCACGAGCCTTGCGGCATCGAAATTGTCTTGCGGGCGTTTCCCAGTCGTCATGCGGCTCCTTCGTTCGATCGGCTTGGCAAACACTTCGACCATTGATCGCCAATATGAAATGTTTGGTCGAAACACAATGTTCGGAATGCCACACATTTAAGCGAACGCGAATGAAGCGCGTGTTCCCGTCTCTCCTCCATCAAGGAGATCGTCGTTGGGCACCTTGTGGGTTACGCGTGACCGGCCACACGGTTGGCTGAAGATTTCCATCAGGTCATAAACGAGCGTGTGTGATTTCGAACATAGCTTCGTCGCTCAGCCCTTCACAGTTGCGAGACAAGCTCCCGGCTCGATCTGTATGAAATGTGTAAATTTTTCGATGTTGGCGGTCGCGGCCACTTGTCTCGTGGTCATGGGCAGCAGTGCAGTTGCCGGTCCCGATGAAACCGCTCAAATCGAATCGACCGTCAACGCTTGGCGTGCACGTCTCGATCCACTGTATCGATATCGAACCATACATTGCACGATTTCCGAGCGTGTTCAATCATCCGTGTCGAGTGCTGTGCTGGGATTGCTCGGCAGATCGCGTGCGACGGCCTGCGATCGATTGACCGCAGGCCGGGAAAAGATCCATGTCGACTGGTCGAACGGGCGCCCTTCGGAAATTGTCGAGAACTACGATGGTCATCCAGGGCAGACACTTCGGTTTGCGCTTGCGAGCATTCAGGGCAACGAGACTGTCATTGACGTGACAGCGAGCGGCGCGTTCGACGCGCCATCGACAATGTATCGGCGTGCGAATGAAACAGGTTCGACAGGACAGCAGCAGTCGGCAGATACGCAATGGACATCGCCGGGCACGCTTCCTTGGCAAGTCACACACGTCATCACATATGGGCAGTCGCTGAGCCAAGGCTTCTTCAACAAGCCAGCGCTTTCCACTCACCAGCGCTATGACGCGATACGTTTTCGAGGCGGAGTCCGGGCACAGGACGGCGTGAGTGCCAATGGCGAAGACGTGGCCTATGCGGCGTTTGTCCCACTCATCGAAACGACGTCGGGCGACAAGTCCGAGACGCCAACCAGCGGCACGCTGGACATGATCTCGCAGCTGACCGAGCAGGAAAACCTTCAGCCGCATCGTGAAAGCGGCGCCCGGTTGCTTGGCTCTGCACCGGGCGAGGGCTCGAAGGAGATTGCCGAACTTTCAGCGCCGGGGCTGTACTACCGCCAGCTTCTTCGAGACGTGCGGAACGGCAAGCGATTGGCAGATGCGGCACACGATACGTATGGCGTTGCAGCGATTACGTGGACACAGGGTGAAGCGGATGATTCGGCGCAAACGCCGATTGGTGCGTACGAAGATGCGTTGCGAGCGCTGCGGCGTGACGTCGACAGAGACGTCAAAGCGATCAGCGGGCAGCAACAGGACGTCGAGATGGTGACGTACCAACTGGCGTCGAACAAAAGCTTCGATCAACCTTATCCGCACATTGCGCTTGCTCTGCTTCGAGCAAGCCACGACGATCCACATATTCACCTGGCTGCGCCCATGTACATTTTTCGGTACGTCGATGGGCGGCACACGGATAACAAAAGCACGCGCTGGATGGGTGCGTATTACGGATTGGTCATCAAGCGGGTGGTGGTGGACCATCGGCCATGGCAGCCCTTGGAGCCAACGGCCTGGCATCGCGACGGGCGTGTCGTCACAGTTCGGTTCAACGTTCCGGCACCACCGCTTCGTTGGGATACTCGGCAAGTCGCAGTCAATCAGAACTACGGCTTCGATCTTCGGGCGCAGAATGGCCGGCCCCTGCCCATCGCGTCGGTCGAGATTTCAGGCCCGGACACTGTAACGATCGTGGCGGATGAACCGGTGCCCACCGGTGCGCAGCTGCAATACGCTTTCGTTGGGGCGGGACGTGCTGGCAGTCAATACGGGCCTCGTGGGAATCTACGCGATTCCCAGGGAGACTTCATCCGGTTCGACGACGGCACGGAGAGCCTCCGGCTCGACAACTGGTGCGTGATTTTTTCCGAGACCTTATGAGTTCTACTTTGATGCGCCAGTCGTCTCAGCCGCTTGTTGCTACCCACGTGAACTGCGCGTGCGCCTTTGGGATGGCGGCTATTTTGATCGTGACTTCCGAGGTTTTGCAGCGCCTTTTTGAGGCCGGCTTTCTTCAAGACGGGCATAGTGCCCGCATTCTGAAGCTGGCCGGCTACGCGTCTTCCTGCGCTGGATATCCAACACTTTTCGCCTTGCTAGGATGGTCTGCCGTCGCATTGCGTCGAAGCGGGTTATCGCGTTACGTCAGATGGGTGCTGCTGGATATTGCGTGGCCGTTCGTGCTGTGGAGCACGATTGGCGTGATTGTGCTGATGGTCTATCAGAGACATATCGGTGCGCCAGCAGGCATTTCGCTGACTGCTAGCTTGACGGCAGGTCCCTTGGCGCAACTCTGGTTTCTGTACTGCACGCTGATTTGCGCGGCGTTGGTTCCAGCGCTTTCGCCATCCCGTGCCATCAAGAGGGCGACGCTTTTTCCGATCGTTTGCTTGTGTATCTGGGCCGGATTCGCCATGTATTCGTCATGGGGACTGGGAACTCAGCTGTTTTGGGGGCTATTTTTCTTTCAAGGCGGCTACCTTGTCGGAACGGCCGCGATTCCCCCCATGCCCGATCAGCTAAGACGATGGGCTGCGATCGGCGTCTCCGTTGCCTTTGTTCTCGTTGCCTACATCTATCAGCATTTCGGCACGTGGACGCCGATGCAGTCGCTTCCGGTCTGCACGCTTGGCGTCATCGCAGTCGTTGCGATGGCCAGGTTCTTTGATCGAGGATGGCGGATGTTATCCGTCATATCGTGGAAGCCGGTTTATTTTCTCCATGTCGCTACCACGACCATCGTGTGGCTCGCGCTACTTGACGCTGGAGTCGTGGAGCCGTTGATACATGCGGCTGTCGAGATTTTCGCTGGCCTTGCTATCCCGACGATGATTGCGCTGTACATCCGGTCGAGCTCGATTCAACGAGTACTGGGTTTCCAGGATTCCGTCTCGGTGGATTCATTTGATGCCGAATGCGCAACTTCAAACAGGGCGACGCAAGCCAGTTGAAGGGCCTCGCATTGACGCTTCTTGAAGCTCGCTGCCGAAGTCGAATTTTCGTATTTTTTGCCGATTTTTACGTGACGGAAGTTGCCACATCATAAAGAATTTCGGAGCCTGCAAGGAAATTTACTAAATCTTCTTGGTTACACCATGCTTCTATAAATTAGAAATGCTAATAGATTTTTTGTGCTCGCATTCCAATCCGAGGGAAAAATGAGTAACAAGACAATTGTTCTAACTTCCGGCTCTTCTTGGGCAGTCCCCGCAGACTGGAACAATGAAGCCAACACAATCGAAGTGATCGGTGGAGGAGGTGGTGGCTCCGGGGCCCAAGTGGGCGGTGCGAACGCTCAGTCTGGCGGCGGTGGAGGAGAGTATCGGAAACTTGCGAACTTCGAGGCGATTGCCGGACAGACTGTTTCTTATTCAATCGGTGGTGGCGGCGCGTGGGCCTCCTCGGACGCGTAGCGTGGGTCGGGCACGAGATCGAGGATGTGCACCGGCGCCTGCTGGCCGCGCGCGCGATGAACCTCGTGATCGATCAGAACCCGGACGGACAGGCGCGGGCGGTGCTGCATCACCTGCTCGGCGTCGCGGGGGAGGCGGTGTTGGCCGAGCCGGATTTCGACGGGGAGTTCGGACTATTCATGCCGACCAATGTGCGCGAGGGAGCGTATTTGGCGTAGTTCGCGAGTGTGACTGCATGGTCGCTGGCGTTGAGGTTCGAGCAGTATTCATCGCTGCACGGGCAGCTGTCTGTACCGGTTCAGCAACTCGTCGCGAAGTTTGCCGTTGAAACTTTCGACGAATCCGTTCTGCCAAGGGCTGCCCGATGCGATAAATGCGGGGCCGACGCTTGCATCACGCAGCCACCGCATGACGCGAGCAGCGGTGAATTCCGCGCCGTTGTCCGATCGAACATACATTGGCTTTCCATAGAGTCGCATCAACCTGGACAGCACCCGAATCACGTCTTGCGAACGCAAGCTTGCGCCGACCTCGATCGCCAAGCATTCCCGTGCGTATTCGTCGATCACGCACAGCATCTTCAAGACGCGTCCGTCCACCAATTGGTCGTGAACGAAGTCGTAGCTCCAGACCGAATTGGGCCGGGTCGCGCCGGGTAAGCGAATATCGCTGCCACAGCGCCGTCTGCGCGGGCGACGCCTCGGGATGTTCAGCTTCAAGGCCTTCCACATTCGGCGTACGCGCGACTCGCTCAACGATAGCCAGGCCGCAATACGGCGATATCCAAAGCGCGGCACCTCCTGAGAGGCCGTAATGAGTTGCTCGCCCAGACGACGATCTTTCGTCGGCTGTTTGGGTCTGTAGGCCGGCACCCGGCGACTCAATCCCAGGTAACGACATGCCTTGCGTTGCGACAGCCCCCGTCGGGTCAGGACTTCCAGCGCTTCGCGCCGGCCCGCCGGGGTCGTCATTTTTTCGGCTGAATTCCTTCAAGCCATCGATCACCAACAGTTGTTCGGCGATCAATCGCTTGAGGCGATCGTTCTCGGATTCGAGCTCTTTGAGTCGACGGGCCTCGGGCACGTCCATGCCGCCGAATTTGTTCCGCCAGCGGTAGAACGTCTGCTCCGTGATGTTGTGCCGCTTGCACAGATCTTTCACCGGCTCCTCGTGGCTCTCGGCTTCCCGCAGGATGCGGATGATCTGTTCGTCGGTGTGGCGCTTCTTCATCGAGTTCTCCTTGGTCGATAGGATAAGAGAACTCACTGACCGTTTGGCTACACGATTCGTCTCAGGTCAGGGTAGATATACGTATCCGGTGCGATAAGGATTATTATCTGCTTACAGATTCGTATCTAGTTCTGATAGCGGGTGAGTGAAACCTCTATCGCCAGAATTCAATATGGTTTCCCATAGTGACAAGCTGAGTGCAGATCGCGGTAGCTGCCAGCGACGACCATAAACTTTGGGCTGCAAGTTGCCGGCTCTAAGCGTCTCCAAGCGCTGCCCAGTGCGTTTCACAAGCATGTCTGCGGCCTGTTGAGCATTGACGGGGTATTTCTGTTTGTAATCGCTTGCCGACATTGCTCCGAGGTACGCAAGATAATAAGACTCTGCGACAGTCCGCTCGTTTGCGAGGGAGCGAGTTAGATCTGAAAGATCCTCCGTGTTCTTGGGCGGGGGCCATCCGCGTTCACTAGCGAGAAAATTCAAATACTCTACGATTTCTCCTCGTGCGATTTCCAAAGCTAGGTTGCGAATTTGGCTGCGCCAGCTTGGTGGAATCTCTCCGTTAAGACTTCGAAGATTTTCAATCAATGTTTCGCACGCTGGTGAAAGTTGCCAGTAGATATTGGAAAATTTCCATGCACTCACCTTGCCATCTTCATACACAAATGCGTCGGTTGAAGTCTTGGGATGTACTGCCACCAGGCCAGTCTCAAGAAGCTCAAATAAAATTGACCGAGAGCTACCCTTTGGGTTGAATGGAATTGCACCCTTTTCGATTGAAACAAGTTCGGTATCAGACGGCTCTCCGTTGGCGCAACGTAGGAGAGCGAGCAACGCAACTGCTGCGCGAAGAGTCAAATCTTCCGGAAGGACTTCGCCTTCGATAAGCGAAGGGTAGTTGGACAACTCTTGATCGAGCATGCGTTGCCTCGCGATCTCCTTGTCCTCACATCTTGCCTCTGCTTTCGCAAGCTGTTCTTCGAGTTTTTGCTTTTCATCGAAGGATGTCTCGGGAAAATTTTCCACCATCTCGCGTAACTTTGCGAGATAGGGAAGGTCGGAAGTTGTTTGGCAAAGCAAAATCGAATTGAAGAGTGGCGAGTAGTCGTCTGGATTTTTTGCAAGCAGTTCCGCATAAACCTTTTTTGCGGTAACTGCATCGTTCGCCAGGTGAGCGGATAAACCAAGTGAAAATCTCACTTCCGGGCGAGAATCGTGCGTCGCGACTGATGCCGTCAGTTGGTAGCGTTCACGATGAAGTTCGGCCTTCGCAAGCAAGGAAATTAGTTCGTGAACTGTGTCATAGGCCCTCGGCGCAGGAATAGGGTTGTCGCGCAGCCATTTGATAATGCTTGTAGAGAATAAGCGGAATGAGGTCGCAGTTTTTTGGGCGGCTTTCAGCGTAATCCACCCTTCGGTATCGTATTGTCCTGCTTGGGCTGCTAGCGATTCAGAGCGAATCCAGTCCTGGCCGATGGCAGTCCAGTTCGGGCGTTGCCTGTTTGCACGAATACCGGTGTATAGTGAGAGATACTTTCCGTCAAATTCAAGTTCGTTGTCTTGGTGATTTATGACAAGTTCTGCAAGCTTGTCCCAGAATGGGTATTTAGGAAGATCTTGAACTTCCGTGTCTGAAATTTTTGAATAGATATCGCTTGCGGCAAATGCTGCACGGAAGTACAAATTGGAGCGGCCGGCAGATTTGGCTATCAACATGTCTCGGTACGGCATTAGCTTGCCGCTGATCCCAGTCCTTCCGTGGGTATCCCATTGGTACCCGATTACCGGTTTGAAGGGATTCGAGAGATCAGCCTCACTAATAGTGAACCCGTAGTCACTTTTCTCCAGAGCATCCAAAAATTTCTCAGTAAGTTCGCCGACGCGATCGTTGTCAAAATCGCACGCAGCTGCCAAGGCAACCCGGAGAACCATCGCTCTTTTTTCGCCGTCATGTGCCTGTCTATCACACAGGGCTTCAAACCTTGAGGCGGGGTACGTGTTGGTTTTCTTGCTCTCGATATCCGTGTGCAGTAAGTCGATAAAGAAGAGCAATTGAGTCGACGGCTGAGCACTGTCGCGTTCCAATTTTTCTATGGCGTCTAGTAGGCTCATAGCTTCATCGAAACGTCCCACACTGGCCGCGGCATTTGCCAATTCCCACTGATAACGAGGCATGCCATCGCCGGAGACGGCGTTGAGTAGGGCGTATTGATCTGCTAGAGGAGCATTCGCTTCTCGCATCCCGCTCAATGCGGCAAGTCTAAGGTCTTTGTTATCAGGGTGAAGCGCCAGCATGTGTTCAATGTCTTGGCGTCGTTGTTCTGGACTGTGGAAATCGCCTGGCCACCATACGGCACAGCGCGCGATTGCCGCAATGAGCGGAACCGAGTCTGCTGTAGTCAGCTCTCGCAGACGCGACCAGTTGGCCTCCATGTCTCGTTGTTGGCGTTGGAAGTTGTAGTCGGTGCGAATCAACTCGCAAAGTAGCGCAACGCCATCCGTGTCGAGGTCGAGCCCGATTTCGGACAGCCGACGACGAGCGTCGTCATATCGATTCTCCTTCCACTCACAGTACGCGATCTTGGCGGCGATCCGTGGGTCCAGTGCATCCAACTCATAGTAGAGCGAGAGCGCTTCGCCGTATCGATATTGGGTCAGGTATGCGTCGGCGGCGTGCTCGACGCTGATAGCGGCGTCGGGGGTGGCGAGTTGTTCAATCAGGTCTAACAGCGAAAATGGTCGAGTCATTTTTACTGGTTGGCGAGGTGGTTGGGTCTCTTGTTCCGATTCTTCTTATCAAACCACAAATTTCGAACATACGACGTGGGCCGTGGCGGATGCCGTGAGCAGGGCTAAGGCCGGAAAGCTCAGCAGTGCGTCTAGGCGTTGGCCAGCAGCCCCGGTGGGCCACCCAATGTAGTGCAGTTCAATCACGTGATACACGTCATCGACGTTCCCTATGTGCTTCACAGCACTGTTGGAAGTGTGAGACAATAATTTTAGTCCATTTTGTCTTCTTTGAAAGACTATATAAAACAAGAGGTTATAGTAATTATGGGCGAAATTAGTGGTTTGAAGGCGGATTTAGCCCAGATGGTTCGGCTGGCGTTGGCTGAGCAGACTGAAGATGTGCGGCTCTTTGCCGCGCGCTTGGTCAGAAAGTACCGAGTCTCTGATCCTGAGCTTTCGGAGCAAGTCGACCTGTTCCTGCGAGCGAAGCCACATCGTGCTGGAACAGTGATGCGCAAGGCAGCCGCACCGTCGATGGCGGACCAAGCACTGCCGGTCGATGACGAGTCGCGGTTGTCGTTGCTGAAAGCTTCTCGCGATCCGCACGATGGAGAGGCGCCTATGTTGTCGTCGGAATTGGATGACGCACTTGGGCAACTCATCCTCGAACGGAAGCAGGCTGCGCGGCTTGAGGAGCTCGGTCTGGCACCGACAAGATCGGCGATCTTCGTGGGGCAACCGGGTGTAGGCAAGACCCTTACCGCACGTTGGTTGGCGGCTCAGCTGCGTCTTCCGCTATATGTTCTTGATCTGACCGCAGTCATGAGCAGCTTGTTGGGCCGAAGCGGCAGCAACTTGCGAGCTGCCTTGGATTTTGCCAAACGCGGGCCGTGTGTACTTTTGCTGGACGAGATTGATGCGATTGCGAAACGCCGAAGTGACGACGCAGATGTTGGTGAACTCAAGCGATTAGTCACCGTCATTTTGCAAGAGGTTGATGAATGGCCATCCACGGGCTTGTTGCTGGCTGCTACTAACCATCCTGAGCTAATCGATCCGGCGCTTTGGCGCAGGTTCGATTTGGTGGTGGAGTTTAAGGTGCCAGAGCCGGCTGTGGTCAAGGAGGCCGTGAAGAGGTTCTTGGGTCCAGACTATCCACTCTTCGCGCGCTGGATTGATATCTTGGTTTTTGCGTTCAACGGCCAGTCCTTTAGTGATATTTCACGCGAGATTCAGCGCGTCCGAAGAGCCGTGGCGCTTGGAACGAGCACCGATGTCGATCTGATTGAGGAGTTCATCAAGGCGCGGGCCTTGTCACTTGATCGAGCGGGACGCATCGAAATGGCGGTACTCCTCGCAAAACATACGCGGTTGTCGCAGCACGCCATTTCTGACCTCACTGGTGTGAGCAGAGACACTATTCGTAAGTACGCCTCGGACGGGGCGCCGGCAGTTGCCAAAAAACGGAGTCGTGAGGCATGAGTCAAACCAATTTTTTGATTGGTCGTGGTGAGCTACTGACGCACGAAATCAAAGGCCCTAAGCGCGGAATGGACAAGGCGGAGGTGTACACGCTGTCGCAGGCGCAGAGCCGTTTGATTCCTCAGTTCGAGACAGTCTCTTCGAGCCTTGATAGCCTTCCTGCTAAGGCGTGCCCAGGCGATTTCGGTGTCGTGCGCCTCGCGCTCAATCCTAGTTACATTGCGCGTTCTTTTTTCCCGGTCGCGATGCTTCGTAGCCTTGGGCTGGAGTCGGTAGGAAGTCGAGCTGTCAAGCTCACGCCGGACGCTTGGTCAAAAAAAGGTCCCCCGCGCGAGTCAACAACGACTGAGCTCTTCGTGGTGGGCAAGCGTCAAACGTTTCGGCAGCTGACGGATTGGGCGGAACATGTGGAGGATGGTTCAACCGAGTCGAAAGACCTGACACACATCGAACGGATCTCCGTGTTCGCGACGAGCGATCGAATCGTCTCCCTTGGGCAGAAAAAGGACCGATTCTTCGAGGTCGGACTGCATCTGTTGCCGAGCGACAACAATCAATTTGTGCAACGTGCTTTCGCCAAATATGCCGCAGATATCGGTGTGACGATACACGTTGATCTGTCGTTCAGTGCTGGCAACCTTTGGTTTCTGCCGGTTGAAGGGAAGCACGAAAACATCAAACGACTCGCCGAGTTCACGTTCGTGCGTGTGATCCGACCGGTGCCAAAATTGCGTGGGATGCGACCAGTGCAGCGTGGTGCCGGTGTGCGGGTGGCTTGCAGTCTTCCCGCTGAGCAACCCCTTTCGTCGGAACCCAAGGTCGCAATTCTGGATGGTGGCTTACCGGATCAGCACAGCATTGCACCTTGGCTGCGAACCTATCGCGTGCTTGACGAGAATGCGAGCGATGATCCCGGCGGGCTTTCGCATGGTCTAGGCGTCACCTCAGCGTTTTTGTTTGGCCCGATTGCTCCAAATAGCACTGCGGCAAGACCGTATTCATACGTTGATCATCTACGAGTTTTGGATCGTGAGACAGACTCGGAAGATCCTTTGGAACTGTATCGGACTTTGGGTTTCGTCGAAGAAGTACTGCTCTCGCGGCAGTATCAATTTGTCAATCTCAGCTTGGGACCGGACCTGCCGATCGACGATACAGATGTGCATGCTTGGACGTCGGTGATTGACGACCTCCTCAGTGACGGCGATACGCTTATGACGGTAGCGGTCGGCAATAACGGCGAAATGGACCGCTCGGTTGGGAACGCTCGCGTTCAAGTTCCATCTGACTGCGTCAATGCTCTGTCCGTTGGTGCAGCCGATAACGTTGATGCGACGTGGGCGCGTGCTGCGTACAGCGCAGTCGGCCCCGGACGCAGTCCTGGTGTGGTGAAGCCTGATCTCATGGCATTCGGCGGGGACGCTGCAGGCTCGAAGTACTTTCACGTTCTCGCGGAGGGGGCAAAACCGTCGCTTGAGCCTCAGCTTGGCACGAGTTTCGCCTCGCCGTATCTTCTGCGAAATGCGGTGGGGGTGCGCGCTATCCTTGGCGCCGATTTGACGCCCTTGGCCATCAAGGCGTTGCTGGTGCATGCCGCCGATTCCTCGACGCATGACAAGATCGAGGTCGGTTGGGGAAAAATTCCTGAGGATCTCATGGATGTCATCACTTGCCCGAAAGGTGTGGCACGCGTGGTTTACCAAGGGGAGTTGAAGCCGGGCAAATATCTGCGGGCCGCTCTTCCGCTGCCAGTCGGAGGCCTACAGGGGAAGATTCGTCTGAAAGCGACGTTCTGCTACTCCTCACCGACTGATCCGCAAGATGCTGTCGCTTACACTCGCGCGGGCCTTGAGATTGTTTTTCGTCCAAGTGATAAGAAAATCAAGGAAGGCAAGGCCAATGCGAACACGACCGGGTTCTTCGACATGAAAAAGTATGCAACGGAGGAAGAGCGCCGTTCTGATTTGGGCAAGTGGGAAACCGTGCTTCACGGTAACAAATCGATGTACGGAAGTAGCTTGGAGAACCCGGTGTTCGACATTCACTACAATGCTCGAGAGGGCGGCGCGCCCACGAAGAGTGCCGAGAAGATTCGGTACGCACTGATTATCACGGTAGAGGCGCCCAAGCATGCGGATCTGTATAACGACATTTTGCGTGCTTACGCCAAGATGCTGGTGCCCATCCAACCGAAGGTTTCGCTGCCGATTCGTCTTTGATGGCGAGGACTTCTTTGGGGGCAAGGCAAGTCGGGAAGCAATGTCACTCTAGTTGCCTCCCGACTATCCAGCGCAGTGCAGTGCGATGTGCGCTCAACGATCCGATTCGAGCGGCTTCCGCCTAGCCGCTAGACTTATTTTTGTGCTTGATAGATGTGCTTAGCCCACGCATCCATCAATGGTCGACGTTGCTCGAGCAAATCAGTTCGATGGTACGCCGCCTCGACTTTATTTGTGACCGTGTGGGCAAGTGCACGCTCTGCTAGATCGCGGGCGTAGCCATGCTCACTCGCCCAATCTCGAAAGCTAGATCGGAAGCCGTGAGCGGTTGCGCAACGACCAGGAGTGTCGCTCTCAGCCTTCACGCGACGTAATAGTGCAGTCAGCGTCATGTCGCTTAACTGCATTCCCCGAGGGGACGGGAAAACGAGCGAGTCATGAAGGCCGGTAGCTTGCATTCCTTTCAAGATAGAAAGGGCTGCATCTGGGAGCGGAACGCGATGAGGCGCGTTCGCTTTCATTCGCTGCGCAGGGACGTTCCATACGCGTCCATATAAATCGAATTCGTCCCAAGTGGCGCCTCGAACCTCACCGCTTCGCGTCGCGGTCAAAATTAGGAAGAGAAGGGCCGCGCGCGTACCGTCTGTTGCCTTGTGATCAATCAGATGCGTTGCCGCAAACTTCGGGACTTGATGCCAGGGCATGGCAGGTTGATGCTCAGGCTTGCTGGATTGCTTAGGTAGAAGATGATCCACGACGCTCAACGGATTCGCGGCGATATAGCCGTGTGCCCAGGCCCACTGCATTACAGCGTGCATCCGTTGTCGAGTGCGGCTAGCAGTTTCGGCCTTGGTTAGCCATATCGGACGAAGCACGTCAGCGCAATCGCCAGGGCTGATAGCTTCAAGCTTCCGGTTACCGAGCTTAGGGAACACGTAAGTTTCGAGCGTAGTGAGCCATTGAGCGGCATGCTTCTCATTTTTCCAGCCTGGCTTGAGCTCATCATGGACTCGTCGGGCCGCGCTCTCGAAAGTAAGCGCGGCGGCGGCAACGGCTGCTGCCTCATGCTCGAGGTTGCGCTGATCGATGGGGTCTTCGCCTCCGTCGATCAGCTTACGCATTGCGTGTGCTTTTTCGCGAGCTTCGGAAATCGAAGTTTCTGGATAGGTCCCAAGGCCAGCGTCGCGCCGTTTACCCGTTACAGGGCTAGTGAATCGCAACGTCCATTTGCACCCAGATTTGGACGGCGAGAGGAGCAGCCCGGTGACTTTTCCATCGAACACGGGTTTGTCGCCCGGCTTCAGTGCTTTTGCTTGTTTGTCGGTTAGCATCAATTCTCAGCCCATCAGTCAGCCCATCAGGAAGCGTTGGATGGGCTTGGAAGTCGTTAGCTTAATTTGGACAGTTGGATGGTGCAAGTCATTGATGATAAAAGAAATATTTGGAATCGCTTGGATGGCTTTGGTTGTGGCGCTGGCGGTCTCCGTCTCCGCCATTAGGCGGTGACAAAGCCCCGCAAGTTCTCGGACTTGCGGGGCTTTTTCTTTTTCAGCCTATCCAGCCCATCGGCTGGCGTTGGCTTGATCCCTGCAACTGAGGGTTGCCGGCACACCTGCCCAGGGGGCCGTGGGCATCGCGAAGCCATGTTCACCTCCTGGCACAAAAATGATCCGAAGGATGCACAGGTCATCCTTCGGATGCCCCGGCGCAGCACTGATCAGCGCCAGGCATCCGCCATTTCACGCGCAAGGACGAGCGCCCGGGTCATGTCGTCGAGCACTTGGTCGCGCGAGTTTCCATCCTGCTGGCGCAATGCGAACGACGGGTGATAGGTGGCGATGGCCCATCCACCATCGATCTCGAAAGGTGCATTCAGGTAATCTCCAAGGCTGGCTTTCCTGCGCAGCAGCGTGGTGAGCGCCGTGGCGCCGAGCGCCACGATCACGGCAGGTCGCACCGTGTCCAGTTCACGCTCGAGCCAGTAACGGCAGGCTTCGATTTCACGTTGCACGGGCGTTTTGTGCAAACGGCGTTTGCCGCGCGGCTCCCATTTGAAATGCTTCACTGCATTGGTCAGATAGACCTGATCGCGCAACAAGCCCGCGCGCTCGATGGCAACGTCGAGCAGTTGTCCCGCCGGCCCGACGAACGGTTGTCCGCTCAGGTCTTCCTGATCGCCCGGTTGCTCGCCGATCAACATGATTCGAGCGCTGCTCGGTCCCGCGCTGCCCACCGCCTGCGTAGCGTTCCGCCACAAGTCGCAACGTCGGCAAGCATCCAGCGAAGAGGCTTGCTCTCGAACCGGTTGCGCCGCGTCGGCTTCGACAGCAATCGCCTTGCCGGCCAGCGTGCCGACACCGCTGGCTTGAGCGAGCCGCCGCGCGCCGCTCCTGGCTTCGCTGATCATGCCGGGAATCAAACGCGCCTCGGGCAAGCCCTTCCAGAAACGCACCGGCATATGCTGCTCCAGCGCGTTTTCGTTCAATCGTGCCGGGTTGAACGTGCTCCGGTAATACGCGAGCCACAATGCCTCGGCCTCATCCTCGGTGTCGTGACGATGACCACCCGGCAACGCGCAATGCGTGTCCAGATGCAACTGGCCGCCGTCCCAGAAGGCGGCGCCGCGAGGGGTGGTGATGAGCCATGAGGATCGACCCATGCGCTGCGCAAAATGTTCCGCGGCCCACTCGAGCACGTCGTGGTCGGGCTCGTACCAGGCAAGGTATTCGGGAGCGGCCTGGCCGTTCGGCTGCTTGCGAAATCGCACATAGGCAATCATGTCGTGCTGGGCGCGGCGCACGCTCTTGGCCATGCGGTAAAGGCGTGAGCCGTCGGAATCGGCGGGCGATGCCGCCGAGCGGTCGCCGTGATGCCAGCGCCACAGCACCTTGTATAAAAACGCCCAGCGCTGAGGATCGCGAAACGATGCGGCGTCTTTCAGCAGCGCCGCGAACGCCTTCGACACCTGAACTTCGGCACGGCGGGGTGAGGCCGCGGGCGTGCCTGGCGATTCCGGCGCGTAGTCGATCAAGGCTTGCTGCTGCGGCATCTCGATCGCCTCCGCGAGATGCCAGTGGATCGACGCCGGCGGAAGGTCTTCGGCGAGGGCCGCAAGCGAGGCCGCGCGCCACGCGGCAAAGCGATCTTCGATCACGATGGTACGCATCGGCCGTCCTTACAGCAGCGCGAGTTGCACCGGCGGTGGCACGAGTACGCGGCGCAGTGTCTCCGACGACGCATCATGCAGGGCGGCGCGATAATCCTGCGTCACCACGAACGGCCGGATTTTCTCCATCGGACAGCGCAGACGCACCAGATCCTCGTAACGGACGCGACGCGTGCACCGCAATTCGACGATGCGTTTTGCGTTGCGCATGCCGATGCCGGGCACGCGCGCGATCATGCGAAGCGGCGCGCGGTTGAGGTCGACAGGAAAATGCTCGCGATGAGCGAGCGCCCACGCGAGCTTCGGATCGATATCAAGCGTCAGATCTGCGCTTTGCTCGAACAGTTCGTCTGCACGGAAGCCGTATCCGCGCAGCAGAAAGTCGGCTTGATAAAGCCGATGTTCGCGCAGCAGAGGGGGCGCCTGCGCGGGCAAGGAGGACGGGCTGTCTGGGATCGGACTGAAGGCCGAGTAGTAAACGCGCTTGAGCTTGAACGAGCCGTAGAGCGATTCGGCCGTCTGCAGGATGGTGCGATCGTTTGTCTGATCGGCCCCGACGATCATTTGCGTGCTTTGCCCCGCCGGTGTGAACGGTGGAGCCTTCGTCTCGGTCTGCGCCTCTTCCTGGGCAAGCCGGATCGATCCCATCGCCAGCTTGATGGTGCGCAGGTTCTTTTCCGGCGCGAGGCGCGCGAGGCTGCCGTCCGTCGGCAATTCGATGTTCACGCTCAGACGATCCGCATAGCGGCCGGCTTTCGCGATGAGTTCAGGGTCCGCGTCCGGAATGGTCTTGAGATGCAGATAACCGCGGAACTGGTGGTCCTCCCGCAGCGACTGCGCCACGCGCACCAATTGTTCCATCGTGTAGTTGGACGACCGGATGATGCCCGAACTGAGGAACAGGCCGTCGATATAGTTGCGCCGGTAAAAATCGAGCGTGAGATCGACGACTTCCTCGGGCGTGAATCGTGCGCGCGGCACATTGCTGGAGCGGCGGTTCAAGCAGTACTGGCAGTCGTACAGGCAAAAGTTGGTGAGCAGGATCTTGAGGAGCGACACACAGCGCCCGTCCGGCGTAAAGCTGTGACAGATACCTGCGCCGGTGCTGGCACCGAGCCCGGCAACACCGCGCGAACCGCGCTTGGGTGCGCCGCTGCTGGCGCAGGAAGCGTCGTACTTTGCCGCGTCGGCCAATACCTCGAGCTTCTTCTGCAGTTCCACATCATCACCAATACTGTATATGCATACAGTATTTTACGTGGGCGGGCGGTGAGCGCAAGCGGAAAATGAAATCGCTTTTGGGGCGGAATCGAAGGGCAGGCCGGGCCGCAAATCGGGCGGGCGGCGATGCGGGACGCGCGAGATGCACGAGATGTCATCGACACGCGCGTGGAAGTCGAGATGAGGGCGGGCGATGTCGTGTTCTTTCATTGCAAGACATTGCATCGCGCCGGCCAAAACGGATCGGCGCAGGTGAAGCTTTCGCTCAATTTTGCGTACCACGGTGCCGGTAACTTTCCGGTTCAGGGAACGCGATCGGCCGGCATGCCGTCCATCGCCATGTGAACACCATCGCGATGCCGGCTGGGCAGTCTCCACGACTCAGCCGATCTTCGCCGCTCTCCGAAGTGCGACGTCGTGCGCCACCGCCGCCAACGCCGCAGCCAGCTCTCCGTCGTCGTGCGCGACCCGGACGTGCGTCTCGGGCAATTCGGGCAATGCCGCAGCCAGCGGGGCCGGCAGCAGATCCTCGTCCGACATGGACGCGGGCAAGGCCGCAATGGCCAGATCGGCGCGCACCGCGGCCGCCTGGCCGGCGGGCGCGTCGCTGCTATAGGCGATGCGATAGGCCCGGCCATCCGCCTCCAGTGCGTTCAGGGCCACTTCGCGCCAGGCGCAGCCCGCCACGGCCACGGCCAGCGGCAACGGGTCGATGGAAATCGCGCGCCCGCCGCGCGCCATGAGCCATACCAACGGTTCGGACCAGACCTTCCGGGAAGGTATGGTCGGCGGGCCGACGTCGCTGAACAGCACGACATTGCTGCGTCCTTTCGTGAAACCGTGCATCACGCTCGACGACGCGCCCAACTGCACATCGATGCGAATGCGCGGATGGCGCTCGGCCATCTGAAGCAGCAGTTCGGGCACGAACGTCTTGCCGAGATCGTGCGGCGCGGCGAGCACCACGCGTCCTTCGAGCGACGACCGGGAGAACAGCGCAAGGGTTTCGTCATTGAGCGCCAACAGGTTGCGCGCCTGCCGCAACAACAGCTCGCCGTGTTCGGTCAGCGACACCCGCCGCGCATCGCGTTCGAGCAGACGATGCCCGAGCAGCGCTTCGAGCCGGGCGATTTGCAAGCTGACGGCGGATGGCGAGAGGTTGACCCTGGCCGCGGCGCGCCGGAACGAGCCCGTTTCCTGGATCGCCACGAAGCTGCGCAGCGCTTCCAGACTCAGCGTGCGCATCGACGGCAGTATCGCCAGTGTTGAGTTTTCCTGTTTCATAAGAGAAGTAAATTTCGTTTTTGTAAACGTCGTTCGGACCATACCATGCCGTCAATCCAATGAAACCGGCAATGTCTCGTGTCCCCTTCCCGCAATTTGACGTTCGGCCTGATGTGGGCCGCCACGGCCATCCTGATCTGGTCGGGATCGTTGATCCTGCTGCGTCTCGGCGTCACCACCGGGTTGACCTCCTATGACCTGACCGCACTGCGTTTCGGCGTGGCGGCTGCCTTGCTGCTGCCGGTGCTGGTCCGCGGTGGTTTCCCGACCGACGGCCCGGGCCTGGGCGGCGTGCTGGCGATGGTTGCGCTGTTCGGCGCGCCCTATGTGCTGTTGCTGTCGCTGGCCGTGAAGACGGCGCCCGCCGCCGCGGCCGGCGCACTGAACCCCGGCGTCATGGCGATCGCCTCCGTGCTGCTGGGCCGGGTGCGCCATGCGCAGCGCATCAACCCGGCGCGCTGGCTGGGAATCGGCCTGACGCTGGCGGGCATCGCGGCGTTCGTTGGGACGGCGGGCGGCCTGGCGACGGGCCATTTCGTGCTGTTCGCCACGGGGCTGATGTGGGCGGCCTTTGCCGCCTTTGTCCGCGCCCGGCGCGTGCCGGCGCTTCGCGCCACCGCGCTCATCGCCGTGGGCTCGGCGGTGCTGTATCTGCCCGTCTACCTGCTGGCGCTGCCGGTCGGGATCCTCCACGCAAAGCCGGCCGACGTGCTGCTGCAAGCCGTGTTTCAAGGCGTACTGGTGACCACGGTCGCGGTGTATGCCTTCGGCCGGTCGGCGGAATTGCTGGGGGCGGAAGTCGGCACCAGCCTGCCGGCCTTGATTCCCGCCGTCACGCTGGCGCTGGACACGTTCGTCATGGGCGACACGCCACGGCCGTGGGACGTGGCGGCGGCGTGCCTGGTCACGGTGGGCATCGCGCTGATCCTGCTGCGCGCCCGCCGCAAGACCGGATCGGAAAATTAAGTCGCGAGCCCGGTGCTCGCATCACATCGATCAACAAAGGAAAGGAAAAACACGATGGCAACATTCGTTCTGGTCCACGGCGCCTATCAGGGCGGCTGGGTGTATGCGCGTTTGGCGCGCAAGCTTCGAGCGGCCGGGCACGAGGTCCATACGCCCACGCTGACGGGGCTCGGCGAGCGCTCGCATCTGGCCGATCGCGCGATCAATCTCGACACGCACATTCAGGACATCGTCAACGTCTTCAAGTTCGAGAAGATCGACGACGCCATTCTGTGCGGCCATTCCTATGGCGGCATGGTCGTGACGGGTGTCGCGAACGAGATCGGCGCACGGATCCGCTCGTTGTTCTACATCGACGCCTATGCGCCCACCGATGGGCAGTCGCTCGTCGACATCACCGGCCCGGAGATGGCACAGGCGTTTCTGGCGCAGGCCGGCGCGAATGGCGGCATGTTGCCGCCGATTCCGGCCCGCCTGTTCAACGTCAACGAGGCCGATGCCGCATGGGTCGATGCGACGAGCGTGCCGCAGCCGCTGGCGACGTTCGTGCAAGGCGTTCGGGCCGGCGTGGATGCGACGCGAGTGGCCCGGCGCACGTTCCTGTTTGCCACCCGGAACGGCGGCAACTGGTTTGCCTCCACCTACGAGAAGCTCAGGCACGAGGCAGGGTGGACCGTTCATACGCTGCCCTGCGGGCACGCGGTGATGTTGGACCAACCCGACGAACTGGCTGCGCTGCTATTGCAGGAATGTGCCGCCGAGCCGGGCGGCGGCGACGAGCAGGCGCCGCGCTAGGCGAGCGTATCGATCGCGCTACGGCGCCGGCCCCTGGAATTCGGCGTGCCGTCTCAGCCAACTGCCGCCCGCTTTCACCGGGCCGCGATTGGCATGGACGGCCAGTTGCGCGCGCGCATTCGGGTAGCGGGCGACCTGACGAATGACGGTTGGCAACCTGAACCGCGTGTTTCGGAGTTTGCCGAGATGGAGCGCAGCTCGCGGACCTGACCAGGGTGTCCCTCCGACTTGGCGCGGCTCACCCGATCTGCGCATGATGCTGCGGGCGTTGTGTCGTCTGCGGCACGGCAGGACGAAGAAAGCGCGGGCGGCAGTGATCAGACAAATACCGAGTGCGTCGCAATGCTAGGGCTGTTCGGCGGCCATCTTCTCGACGAGAAAGTCGACCAGCGCCCGCACTTTCGGCGAAGGGTGGCGGGAGGACGGCCAGAACATGCGGAACGTGACTCGGTGCAACTCGGTGAAATCCTGAAGGACGACTTCGAGCCGTTCTGCCGCCAGCGCCTCGCGCACCGTGAACTCGGGCAGGCAGGCAATCCCCAGCCCGTTTTCCGAGAAACACAACCGCCCCTCCAGATGGTTCGCGACCATCGACACCGGCAGCGGGATCTCGCCCTCGTCGCCCCAGGCCAACGGCCAGCGTTCGAGCTTGCCGGTGCCGTCGAAGCAGTGGTGCAGGCAATCGTGCCCGGCCAGATCCGCCGGCCGCTCGGGCCGGCCTCTGAGCGACAGGTAAGCCGGCGACGCGACCAGCAGCATGCGCCAGCTTCCAAGGGCACGAGCATTCAGCGCGGAGCTTTCAGGCTCTCCGGTGCGGATGACCGCGTCGAATCCCTCCTCGACGACGTTGACCATCCGGTTGCTGAGATCGAGATGAAGCGCTATGGCGGGATGCGCGCGCATGAACTCGGCCAGCAACGGCAGGAACAGCGTACCGACCATCGGCAGACTCACCTTGAGGCGGCCCTGCGGCGCCCCGGCGGCGCGTGACAGCTCGTGTTCGGCGCCCTGAACCTCGTCCAGGACGCGCCGGCAACGAGCGAGGAACATCGCGCCCTCGGCCGTCAGGGTGACGCTTCGCGTACTGCGGTGCAGGAGCCGTACCTTCAGGCGTTCCTCCAGACGGGCCATCCGCTTGGCCACGGCCGAGGCCGAGACGCCGGTGGATCGGGCGGTCTCGGCGAAGCTGCGCGTCTCCGCGACCTGCACGAACACGGCGAAATCGTCGAGGCTGTCGAGCATCATGGGCTTCACTCCGGACACTCCAGTCATGAGAGATGGGAAGTGTACCCACCTTTATCCGGAATGATGTCTTCCCTATCGTGAAGGCCTTCTCTTCTCGAAGGCAATGCGATGCAAGCCACATCCTGCAAATTTCGGCACCGCGATCCCGTCGCCCGCCGGCGGCCCATCCAGGGGCGCGATCATGCGTGAGGCGAAACGCTTCCCCTGGGCCGGCCTGCTCGCCCTGGCCGCGGCAGGGTTCGTGGCCATTCTGAGCGAGGCGTTGCCGGCCGGCCTGTTGCCCGCCATCGCCACCGATCTTGGCGTTTCCGTCGGTGCGGCCGGGCAATTGGTGACGCTGTATGCCCTGGGCTCGGTGGTCGCCGTGATTCCGCTGGTCAAGGCCACGCAGGCCTGGCGTCGCCGGCCGCTGCTGCTGACGGCCATCGGCGGCTTCTGCCTGGTCAACGTGGTGACCGCCCTGTCTACCTCATTCGCGCTGACGCTCGTCGCGCGGTTCGGCGCGGGCGTGTTCTCGGGGCTGCTCTGGGCGCTCCTGGCGGGACATGCGATCCGCATGGTGGCGCCTGCATGGCAGGGGCGGGCCATCGCGGTCGCGATGGTGGGGACGCCCTTGGCGCTGTCGATCGGCATTCCGGCAGGAACACTGCTCGGTGGCCTGGTCGGCTGGCGCTGGTCCTTCGGGGTGATGTCGCTGCTGGCTGCAGGCTTGTGGGCCTGGGTGAGGCTGGGTGTGCCGGACTTCCCGGGCAAGACGGGCGACGCCGCGCACCGCGTCGGCCCCGTGCTGGTTCTGCCGGGATTGCGCCCCGTGCTGGCGCTCACCGTGCTGTACGTGCTCGCGCACAACATGCTCTACACGTACATCGCGCCGTGGCTGACGTTCCTGCAATCGGGCGTTCGCGTCGACGTGGCGCTGCTCGTGTTCGGCCTGGCGGCGCTGGGCGGCATCTGGCTGACCGGGATGCGGGTCGACCGGTGGTTGGCACCGCTCATCCGCACGAGCATCGTCGCGTTCGCCGCTTCGGCCCTGGTGGCCAGCCAATTCGGGCATTCGGCGCTCGTGCTCCTGGCGTGCATCGCGTTCTGGGGCCTTGCCTTCGGCGGAACGGCGACGCTGTTCCAGACCGCCTCGTCGCGGGCCGCCGGCGACGCGGCCGACCTGGCGCAGTCGATGCTCGTCACGGTCTGGAACGCGGGCATGGCGGGCGGCGGACTGCTTGGCGCCGCGCTCCTTCCGTCGATCGGCGCCGCTGCACTGCCGTGGGCCGTGCTGGGTTTGCTGGCGGCCGCCTGGCTCGCGTCGATGGGCTTGGGACGGTCAGAAGCGTCCGCGGCCGGCCAGGGCGCGCCATCGAGGGAGTTCTGACATGCCCCGAGACGTTTCAATGATCCGGCAGCATCCCATCGCCAACATCCGCATCGGCATCGTCGGCGCCTCGCCGGAACGCGGCTGGGCTGCCATGGCGCACGTTCCGGCGCTTCGCACGGTGCCCTCGATGACGCTTCAGGCCGTGGCCACCCGGCACGAACGATCGGCCCGTCTTGCCGCCGCCGCTTTCGGCGCGCCGCTCTGGTTCGACGATGCCCACGAGATGATCGCGCACGCGGAGGTCGATGCGGTCGTGGTCGCGGTGAAGGCGCCGGACCACGCCCGGCTGGTTCGGCAGGCGTTGCTTGCAGGCAAGCCCGTCTTTTGCGAGTGGCCGTTCGGGCGCTCGCTCGAGGAGGCGCGAGAACTGGCGCAACTGGCCTGCGACCGGGGCGTTCCGACTGCGGTGGGGCTGCAGGGCCGCTTCTCGCCGTGGCTGCGACAGGTGCGCGAGATCGTCGCGACCGGCCGGCTCGGTCGAATCCTTTCCACGTCGCTCCTCGCCTGGGACGAACTGTCGACGGGGTCGATCGACCAAGGCAACGCGTACCTGCTCGACGCCGCGAACGGAGCGAATCCGCTGACCATCCACTGCGGCCACTACATCGATTCGCTGTGTTTCGTGCTCGGCGAGTTGGACAGCGTCTCGGTCACGACCGCGATCAGTCGGCCTAGGGTCGTGGTCCGGCAGACGGGCGAGGCCCTCGCGTCGTCGTCGCCCGACCAGATCGCGATGTGCGGACAACTGAACGGCGCCGCGTTCAGCTTCCACATGCGGGCCGGCAGCGGCGACCCGTCGTTTGCCTGGGAGATCCAGGGCGAGGATGCCGTGCTGCGCGTGACGTCGAAGGGACAACTGATGTGGCGGCCGCTGAGGCTGGAACGCCGGGACACCCGCGAAAAGCGATGGGAAACGATCGCACCGCCCGATCCTGTCGAAGCGGGCGGCGGCCTGCTCGCATCGGACAGCCCGGCACGCTTCGTCGCCGCGGCCTACGAGGCCTTCGCCAGCGATATCCGGACGGGATCGCGGCTATCGGCATCCTTCACCGAGGCACTCGCGCGCCGCGAGACGATGGAGGCCATCCGCACGGCCGCCGTCACCGGCACCCGCTGGCAGCCATCAGGCGCCTGACGCTCACCGCATTGCACGTATGCGCCATGGCCGGGCAGCGCTTTCCGGCCAAACACCCTCTCATCTTTCAACGAAGGAAAACGCCATGAAAATCGACCTCGGCGGCAAACGCGCCATCGTGAGCGGATCGACGGCCGGCATCGGCCTCGCGATCGCTCGCGGCCTCGCGGCCGTCGGTGCGCGTGTCATCGTCACCGGGCGGACCGAAGCGCGCGTCCGACACGCCATCGACGACATTCGTTCGACCGTGCCCGGGGCAGCGCTCGATGGCGTGGCCGCGGATCTCGCCACGGCAGCGGGCGCGGGGGCGCTCGCCGAACGCGTGGCGGACGCCGACATCCTCGTCAACAACCTCGGCACCGCTGTCCCCAAGCCGTTCGGCGAACTGACCGACGACGACTGGCTGAGTCTCTTCAATTTCAACGTCATGAGCGGCGTGCGCCTGACGCGCCGATACCTGCCAGGCATGGTGGATCGGGGCTGGGGCCGGGTGGTGTTCATCAGCAGCGAGTCCGGCCTGCATATCCCGAAGGACATGATCGACTACGGCATGACGAAGACGGCGCAGCTTGCGATTGCGCGCGGCCTGGCCGAATCGGTCGCCGGCTCCGGCGTGACGGTCAATTCGGTGCTGCCTGGGCCCACCCGCTCCGAGATTTTCGCGAACTGGCTGGAGCCGGTGGCTCGCGAGCAAGGCAAGACGTTGGAGCAGGTGCAGAAGGACTTCATCGACACCATGCGCCCCAGCTCGCTGATCGGCCGCTTCGCGACCACGGAGGAAGTGGCGAACATGGTGGTGTATGTCTGTTCGGTGCAGGCCTCGGCGACGACCGGCGCTGCGCTGCGCGTCGATGGCGGCATCGTGCGATCGCTTGGATGATCGCTGCGGGGCCACGTTCGCCTTGAACGCGACCGGGTGCGTTTGCCGGGTGCGGATTCAGCAATGATCCGGTTTCAACCGGAACAGGAAGTCGATTTCGACCGACGCGCCTTTTGGCAATTGCGCCACGCCGACCGAGGTTCGCGTATGCACGCCGACGTCGCCCAACACGGCGTAAAGCACGTCGGATGCGCCGTCGGCGACTTCACTTTGCTTCGAAAAATCGGGCGCGCTGCGCACGAAAACCGTGATGCGCGGCACCGCCGCGATTCTGTCGAGCGATCCGCAATGATTCCGTATCAGCGTCAAGGCGCGCAGCGCGGAAATGGCTGCCGCGCGGCGGGCGTCGTCGAGCGAGATGTCGTCGCCCGCCACGCCGATGAAGCGCACCACGTCGCCGACACGCGGAATCTGCCCGGACACGTAGGCGAGATTCTCGTCCACCACGACAGGCCGATAATTCCCGCCGACCTTGATCTCCTCGGTCAAGGGAAACTGGAAATCGTTCGCGAGTTGCTGGAGTACGTCGAATCGGTTCATGGTGTCGCCTGGCGGAAAGGGGAAGTGGGGGGAGCCGTGGAAGTGTAGCGCGCTTGCAATCGGCCTGATCGGAGTTTCGATGCTCAGGCCGGCTCGGAATCGAAATCCAGGGGGCAGTGCGATGCCATGCTTCCGCCCCGCACGCAACGCACGATCGCTTCGATGTCGGGCGCGAAATAGCGGTCAAGCTCGCAGTGCGGAACATGCGTTCGAATTTCCCGCATGACGTTCTGCAACGTGGGGCTGGTGGCGTGGGGTGATCGCAGCTCCACGCCGTGTGCCGCCGCGCGCAACTCGTTACCGAGGATATGTGCCGTGTTGTCCGCGATGTCGGCGAGCTTGCGTGCCGCAAACGTTGCCATCGATACGTGATCTTCCTGATTGGCCGAGGTGGGTAGCGAATCAACCGACGCCGGATGCGCAAGCGTCTTGTTCTCCGAGGACGGCGGACTTGCCGGTTCTTGCGAGAACCGGCAAGCCTGAAGACATGCAATTCGACACGGCGGCGGTGACGCTGAAGATCGGCGTGACCACCAGCATCGATCATCCCGCGGTCGTCCGGCGAACGCTTCCAGCGGTGCCGGGGGTGTGCGTGGTGCCCGAAGGGCACGCGTTGGCGAAGGTGGAGGTGGTCACGCTTCAGCATCTTGAAAACGTGCCGCTGATTTCGCTGCTCGCATCCGATCCGCTGGTGGCGCAAATCGAGCGCCACGCCGCGCTCGCCAATCTGCGCATTCCCGTTTCGATCGAAACCAATCTGGCCGCCACGGCCATTGCGTTTTGTCAGGCCGGAGCGGGCGTGACGGTAGTCGATTACCTGTCGGCCAGTGCAAACGCGACGCAGGGCGTGGTCATCAGGAAGTTCGAGCCGGCGCTGTCGATTCAATACAGCATCGATCGACAGAAGGGCAGCAAGGCATCCGCGCTGACCGATGCCCTGATCGAACGGATTGTCGACGAGCTGACACGGGCGATCGCCGAATGCGATGGGGTGACGCGCGTGCGGCCGGCAATCAGATCCGGCAGGCTACGGTAATTGGTGGCGCTTGGTGCGTCTTCTGCGGCGAGTTTGAACGGCCTAGAGACGCTTCGGTCGACCGCGATGAAGCAGTAGACGGCACGGCATCGCTGCTAAACGGCTCGCGAGTGTCCATGAAGCTCTGTCCGGTCCAGCACCGGCGCTGCAGCACCCAATCTATCTGACTTCACCACGCTGACGGACACATCCGAAGTGTTCGTCAGCGTGGTGAAGGAAGCTCGCAGTGCACGCCGTTCACTTCCCGGGGCGGCGACGCAAGCCGCCGGCAGCAGCCCGAGCTACCTCATCGTGTCAGGGTTCAGATTTTCCAGAACGGGGGCTGATCCGGGAGGCGGATGTCCACGGTTCCATCGTCATGCAGTTGCAGCACGGAATGCTGATAAATGTGCAGCTCTTTGTCACTTCCGTATGCACCCGACGCCCAGTAGGGTTTGCCGCCCTTCGTATGTGCCACGAAATTGCCGTCGATCTGCTTGATCAGCCAGCCCGGCTCCGACGAACTGGTGTTCGCCGTCCAGATCACCGTGTCGTCCGCGACCCTGACCACGTCCACGTTGCCGTTTTCCCGGTACCGAAGCCGATGTGAACGATTGGCGGACTCGATGAATCCACCTGGCAGCAGGCGCTCGTGGGACAACAGTTTGTCGGTACCGCGGAATGCCGATACATAAGGCTCGATAAAGAACTGCTGATATTTGTCGGAGTCATTTTTCTGCGTGCTGTATTGAAGCTGACGATCCTTGCCGGACCCGGAGCCGAGGGTCACCAGGCGATTCCCTTCAAAGGCATCCTGGTAGTAATTTCCGCAGAATTCGAGCAGGAAGCGCCCATCTGGCGCGCAGCGTATTCTCCAGCCCATCAGCCCCCGCATATCGCTGTCGGCAACGGCACCGTACTGGCTGCCGCTCAAGATCAGCACACGGCCAGTTCGCAGATTGCGCAGCAAAAATCGATACTCGGCCTTCGGGCTCATGGTCAGCGGCGCCATCGGCTCCAGTTGCCAGGCTTCGACATGTGGCATCAGGTGCGTCGAGTTGTTGCCATACAGCAGGCTGCCGAAGCTCACGCTTCGCCCAAAGACAGCCGACCGGAAATTGATGGGCGTCGCCTCGGGCGCGGCAGCGATGGCTGCCACCAGTTGCACCACGCTGTCCGGGATCAAGGTCAGCAGGTATCGCTCTTGCGCCTGCAACATGTCCTCGACGTTGTGCATCAGCTTCTTGCCGTCGACAAAGGGAACGCTCTTGTCTTCGTACACCAGCCCCATGATGAACACCGCCTTCATCTGTATCAGGTAGTACCGGATGAAGACGGATTTCATGGCGCAGAAATAGGCAAGGAAATCGCGGCCGATATTATTGTTGTGGAGCAGCAGAAACAGCGGCTTGTTGCTGGTACCGGACAACAGGCTGTCGATCTGCTTCACGGCACCGTATATCTCGTCGGCAACGCGTTTGCCCAGCTTCGTCAAACGCCGGATCGACGCCTTGCGCTCCTCTTCGGCACCGGCATTTCCGGCTGCGGCACTCCTGGCGGCATCGGCAAGCGAATCGAGCGCAGCCATGTACTGGTCGTACAGCGATTCGATCTGATTTACGTAGCGGTCGATGTCGTCCATCTTGATGTCCGCGTGAAAATCGTCGATCTGCGTCTTGACTTCCGAGATGGATGAACGAACTCTGTTCAACTCGCCGAGCACCTCGTCGAGCCGCCGGTTGACCTGGTTGAACTCCTCCGCATTGGTCTGCCCGGCCAGCGCGGCCCATACCTTGCCGGTGCCGTAAGAAAGACTGCTTGTCCCGATCGTTTTTCCAAGCTCTTTGGCCGTGATGGAGAAAAGACCGAGAAGAATTGAAGCCAGCATGAGGATCTCCTGTTACCCGTTGCGTGACAACCGGGTGTCGCGTTACTACCCCGAATCGTTGAAATGCTGTTTGCCGCCGCCACCCCGCGAACGGTTTGATGGCGAAGAAACAGCGTCGTCGGAACATGCCGAATCGACACAGGTAGTTTGCCTCAGCTTTGAACTGATAAATATGTATTTCCCGTCATGCCATACCGGTTCCTCGCACCAGCCGGCAATGACGCCTACGAAGTCGCGGCCGCGCAAATTCAAATGACGCACTCGATCAATCGTGGGCCACGTTGTTTCATCGCATTGGAGAATGCATCCTCGAACTCGCATGGCGTATTGACGCTCACCGCGTGGACACCCATGCCGTTCGCAAGCGCGACCCAGTTCAACGTTGGATTCTCGAGATCGAACATCGACGCGGCCAGCGCGCCGTCACTCGACGCGCCGACTCGCTTCAACTCGTTGCTGAGAATCTTGTAGCCGCGATTCGCGTAGATCACGGTAGTGACATCGACGTTTTCGCGCGCTTGTGTCCACAGAGATTGCAGGATATACATCGCGCTGCCGTCGCCTTGCAGGGTGACCACCTTTCGATCCGGGCAGGCAATGCCGGCGCCTGTCGACACGGCCATCATGCTCCCGATGGCCCCGCCGGTGAGATTGAGAAAATCGTGCGGCGCCGCGTGTGCCGTCAAGCCAAAGTGCGCAAAGCCGCATGAGATCGACTCATCGCTGACAATCGCCTGTTCCGGCAAATGCTTCGCTATCACCTGCATGATCGGCCGTGCATCGAGCGGCCCATGCGTGTCCACTTCGATATGCCTGGCGGCAACCCGTTGCTCCCTCGCATCTCCCGCGCCCAACGCGTCGACCAGCGATTCCAGCGCGACCACGCCATTCTCATGGGGATGGGATAACACCGCCAGACGACAATCCTTCGGTGTCAACCAGCTTGGCTTGTCCGGATAGGCGAAAAAGCTGACGGGAGGCTGGGCGCCCACCAGCACCAACAACTCGGTACCGGCGAGAAAGTCGGCGACCTGCTCGGCAAAATACGGCAAACGCTCGATCTGAACGCGACCGATGCCCCGTTGCATCCTCGGAAAGAAGGTGTCGCATAACAGTCGCACCCCCGTCTGCGCAGCGAGCTTGCCCGCAGCGCGCAGCCCGCGCTCCTGCAACGCCTCTCCGCGAATCAGAATGGCTGCGCGCTTGCTGCTCCGGATGCGCTGCGCCACGTGATCGATACTGTCTTGCGATACGTGTGCGCGCGTCGGTTTTACCACGGCCGGGGCCGCAAGATCCGCTTCCTCCCAAGCGGTATCGGCGGGCAAGACGAGCGTGGCGATGCGGCCGGGCCCTTCGAGCGACGCCTGGACAGCCCGTGCGGCATCCGCTCCCACGGTGCGCGCGCTGGTCGACGTGTGTATCCAGGCCGACACAGGGCGCGCGAATCCCACCAGATCCGATGACAAGGGAGCGTCGTAACGCATGTGTGAGGCTGCATGCTCTCCCACGATGTTGACGATGGGGGAATCGGCCTTGCGCGCGTTGTGCAAGTTCGCCAGACCGTTCGCCAACCCCGGGCCGAGATGCAGCAACGTGCAGGCCGGTCTGCCCATCATGCGGCCATAGCCATCGGCCGCGCCGGTGACCACCCCTTCATACAGCCCCAGAACGGGCCGCATGCCCTCCACGTTGTCCAGCGCCGCCACGAAGTGCATTTCCGACGTACCGGGGTTGGCAAAGCAAACATTCACATCGTTCGCAATCAACGAACGCAACAAACTTTCCGCACCATTCACGACCATGACCTCAGGTGAGTTATCCATCTCGGGCTGCCATCCGCTTGGCCCCGCCAAGGGCTTGAGCGAGAGCGCATGCCGGATCGTATCCACCGCGGTAAGATGCAAAAATGATGTGCAAATAGAATCTTTGTTACATGATGCGCAAGAATCTCGACTACGGTTTGCTCCATGCGATGACGGCGTTCATCCGCGTCGTCGATGCGGGGAGCTTTACGGCGGCGGCATTGCAGATGGCGCTGACCACCGCCCAGGTATCGCGGCTCGTCTCGGATCTGGAGAGCCGCCTGCAGACGCAACTGCTGCAGCGCACGACTCGGCGTCTCGCGCTGACCGGCGTGGGGGAGCGCTACGCAAACGAATGCAGGAGCATTCTCGAACTCGTCGCAGAAGCGGAAAGCAATGCCGCGGGCGCCGCCGTGCAGCCCTCGGGCCGGTTGCGCGTGATGTGCATGGCAAGTTTCGGGAGCCGTTACGTCGTCCCTCTCGTCTCGCAATATTGCGCGCGATATCCGCAGGTCCAGGTGGAATACAGCACGTCGCAATATGTGCCGGATCTGCTCGCAGAAGGCACCGACGTCAGCGTGTACCTTGCCCAGCAATTGCGCGATTCCGGCCTGGTGGCGCACCGGCTCGGCTCGACCTTCGCGGTGTTGTGCGCCGCGCCCGACTACCTCGCGCGGTGTGGCACGCCCAAGCATCCACGCGAATTGGTCAATCACGCGTGCCTGCGCCTCGTCAATCCGTCGATCACGCCGCATTGGGAGCTGACCGACGGCAAGCATGTCCACGCGCTGGACCCGAGTGGCCCGGTTGTCGGCAACAACCCGGAAGTGGTGGTGCATGGCGTCTTGAGTGCTCTGGGCATCGCGATGCTGCCGTGCTACACGGTGGTCGACGCGCTGCGCAAAGGCGCATTGGTGCAGGTGTTGCCGCGCTGGCGATCGCCTGAAATCGGAGTCTTCGCGCTGATTCCGTCGAGGCGCTTTATCGACGCGAAAACGCGTGCATGGCTCGAACTGTTGAAGGCCGAAACGCCAGCGGCACTGGAGCGTGACGTCCGGTTTTTCGAGCCTGGCCAAATGGCGAGG
>NZ_BAAILN010000030.1:0-6855 GCF_054589155.1 Burkholderia sp. 3C | reverse complement strand
CGGCGTTTGACGCGTTCCGGAACGCACCGGCTCCCGCTATCGCCGGCGGCCGCCGCGCCGATCAACGTACCGGCGCCGCCGCCGCCAGCAAGCTGCGCAGGAACACCATGATCATGTGTCCGATCGGCGCCTCGGACAGCATCGAACGCTGCAACGCCAGGCCCTGCGAAAGCCCCATGAACGAGATGGCCAGCACGATCGGCGGCTCCGGCGGCACCTTCCCCAATCTGGCGAAAATCTGCGCAATGCAATAGGCGAGACCGTCGCGATGCGCATCGAGCAAGGCCTGCGAGGTCGCCGCAAAATCGCTGTTGCGCCCGCCGTGAAGCTTGAATTCGACGCCCAACACCGACCACTCCGGCTCGGCATCGAGCGTTCGCGCCCAGGATTCCAGCGCATTCAGGATATCGTCCGCGGAGGCCGCCGGGTCCCTCAGCGCGGCGGCGATGTCGGCCACTTGCGACGTCGAGCGCTCCTGCATCAGCGCCAGAAACAGCGCGTCCTTGCTGGCGAAGTTCGAATAGAACGCACCCTGCGTATACCCGGCTTCGGCCGCGATATCCCTGAGCGACGTGGCGCCGAACCCGCGCTCGACAAACAGCCGTTTCCCCGCGGCAAGCAAATGCGCACGAGTCTGCAATCGGCTTGCTTCGCGGCTCAGTCGTGGGGGTTGGGTCGCCGGTTTCATGGCACGAAGGATATCAGTTGATATTTAAAATTCAACTGGCTATCATTGCGTTTTCCTTTCAAATATCACTTGATATGCGAAAGGATGCGAAGCGAGTTCGCCTTCGTGGCGGGTCGTGTCGGACCGGCTCGGGACATGCCGGCGAAGCCGGCCGAAAACACCGGCTCGTTTCAAGCAATCGATTAGTCATGCGAATGGTTTTTGCGGTTCTCATGAGAGCGTGAGGCAGGAAAGCGGAAGATGAATGCAGGAAGAACCCGAAAGGCCCGAAAGACATATCCGCAGCTCGTCGCAGAGCTGGCCGCGCTGGATGAGCAAATCGAGCGCACGCGCGCCCGCGAGCGCACCGATGCGATCGAGGCGGTTCACACGCTGATGGAAACCTATGCGATCAAGCATCGCGACCTGATCGGCAGAAATGGCGGGCGCGGCCCGTACGTCGTGAAAGCGCTGCCGGTGCGGTATCGCGATCCGGCGAGCGGGCGGGAGTGGTGTGGGCGCGGCAACGTTCCGCTCTGGATCAGGGGCAAGGACCGCAGCCAGTTCGCCGTCATCGAGCCGGCCCACGCCTGCAAAAGCCGAAACGGCGAGAGGGAACATGAGCTGGGGGACGCGAACCTCGCCGGACGCACCATTCGGCCCGACCGTAAAAAATCCCCGACTTGAGCCAAAGATTTCATTGCGCGTTCGGCTTATCCCTCAGATTCGGCGGCTGCCCGATTGTCTTCATGCCGCCGCCGCGGTTTTCCGGAGTGAGGTCGATTATCCGAGAAAACAGATTCCATCCACGTAGGCCTTGCGCCAGCGTGTCATGTTGATCTTTTCGAAGAGACCGACCTTGTAGAAGGGATCGGCTTCGATGAACGCTTGTGCAACGTCTCTTTCCTCGGTGTCGACGACATACAGTCCGCCGCCGAGGTCTTTGCCGTCGTCGTTCAGCTTCGCGCCACAGGCGAGAAGGAAGGATGCATGTTTCGCCAGATAGTCGAGGTGTTCGGGTCTTGCCTCCACTCGCAAAGGGAGGCTATTGGGGCGGTCCCAGGTTTCAATCACGTACGGCATGGTCTTCTCCCATTTAAATTGCGCGCTTGTAACGGCCGCCGTCACGGCGATAGTAGGAAAGCTTGTCCTCGTCGATTCGCATGCCGAAACCCGGGCCTTGCGGCACGGTCAGATGGAAATCCTTGTATTCAGGCTGCTCGACGGTAATCGAATCGGAAAAGAGCAGGGGGCCGAAGAGTTGGCAGCCCCAGTCGAGTTGGTTGGCGGTTGAAAAAATCTGCGCGTACGCTGCCGTTCCGATGCCGCTTTCGAGCATCGTCCCGCCGAACAGGGAAATGCCGGCGGCTTCCGCAATGTTGATGACCTTGCGGGTCGGCGCAATGCCGCCGTGCTTGGTGACCTTGATCGAGAACGCATCGGCCGCGTTCCGGCGGGCGAAATCGAGGGCATTCTCGACGGTTTCAATCGGCTCGTCCGCCATGATCGGTATCGTGAAGCGCTCGCACAACCGGCGCATGCCGTCGACATTGGAGCGGGGGAGAGGTTGCTCGACGACGGCGATGCCGGCATCTTCCAGGCGTTCGATTGCCCACGTCGCAGCGGATTCGTCCCAGCACTGATTCGCGTCCACATGCACTCGCGCTCGGTCGCCAAGCGCGTGCTTGATTGCGCAGGCACGTTCCACGTCTTTGCGCAGCTCGCCTTTGCCCACCTTGACGAGGAAGAGCTTGTGCTGACGTTGTTCGAGCTTTTCTTCCGCAAGCGCGATATCGCTGTGTTCTTCCCCGTTGCCAAGCACCAGGAGAACCGGCAGCGCGTCGCGTACCGATCCGCCGAAGAGTGCGGACGACGCAACACCCAAGCGGCGCGCTGCAAGATCGACACACGCCATTTCCACGGCGGCCTTCGCATAATGGTTGTCCTTCACCGACCCATCCATTTTCTTGTGGAGGAGTGCGAAGTTTGCCGGGTCGGCACCGAGCACCGCGGGCGCGAGATATCCGTCGATGACGGCCTTGATGGCTTCGACGGTTTCGGCGCCATAGTGCGGGATGACCGAGGCCTCGCCGAGGCCCTCCACGCCGTCGGCGTCGCGCACGCGAACGATCACCAGGCTCTGGCTGTTGATCGTGGCCATCGCCAGCTTGTGAGGGCGAACGGTCGGCAGATCGATGACGATGGATTCGATGGAAGTGATTTGCATGGGCGTGCCGTAGTGGATAGTGCGGGTTCGAAGGAGGTCTTTTCTCTAGGCGCCGCGGCTGCGCGCAACGCCCAGAACGAGCGCCATCGCGGAGAGGGCCAGCATCGCGCCGATGCAGGCAAATCCGGCGTAAAGACTGCCCGTCAGATTGCTTGACCCGCCGACAATCAGAGGGCTCACGAATCCGCCGATCGCCCCCGCGCTGCTGATGAATGCGATACCGCCGGCCTTTGCATTCGGTGCCAGGTAGGCGGGCGGAATAGTCCAGAACACGGCAAGCGCGGCCCATGCGCCGCTTGCCACCAGGGCCATCAGCGCGACGATGCCAAGCGTGCTGTTCGCGGCGAGCGGCAGCAGCGCCAGGCATGCCGCCGCGACAAGCATCGACAGTGCGAAGTGCCAGCGGCGTTCCTGGCGCCGGTCGGAACTCCGGCCTACGAGGAAGATGCCGATCATGGCCGCTGCCGGTGGAATGGCCGCGAGGAGCCCGATCGTCGTGATGTCGATGCCGAGCTTTTTCAGCAGCGTGGGCGTCCAAAGCGAGACCGCCTGCGTGCCGGCAAGAATGGACAGGTAGGCCAGTGCGAACAGATAAACGGTCGGATCGCGGAACGCTTGCGCGAGCGCACCGCGTGAATGCGTCTCGGCGGGCTTGTCCGCACCAAGGCGTTCACGAAGCAGCGTCTTTTCTTCCGGAGACAGCCAGTGAGCCCGTTCGGGCTTGTCCTGAACGTAGAAGAAGCAGAAGACGCCAAGAAGAATCGCCGGGATGCCTTCATAGATGAAGATCAATTGCCAGCCGCGCAACGCGTGCAATCCATCCAGCGACATCAGCCAGGCCGACAACGGGCTGCCGATAATGCCGGCGATGGAAGCGCCCATGGCGAAAATCGCGGTTGCCCGGCCCCTGATTTCAGGCGGAAGCCAATAGCTGAAGTAAAGGATGATGCCTGGAAAGAAGCCGGCTTCGGCCGCGCCGAGCAGGAACCGCATGACGTAAAACTCGGCGGGCGTCGAGACAAACCCCATTCCGACGGATAAGGCACCCCACAGCACCATGATTCGAGCGAACGTCAATCGTGCGCCGATGCGAGCGAGAAGCAGGTTGCTCGGCACTTCGAAAAGGAAATAGCCGGCGAAAAAGAGCCCCGCACCCAATCCATAGATCGCCTCGCTGAACGACAGGTCGGTCATGAATTGCAGTTTTGCAAACGCCACGTTGCTGCGATCGATCTGCGCGATGACGTAGCCAATGACGGCCAGCGGAACGATTCTCCGAAACAGCTTCCGATCGAGGGCGCGCGAGGCGTTCTTTTTCGCGGTTGCGGAAAAAGCGGCGGCGTGGTCGGTCGGACTGTGGGCAGTGGCCGAATACGCCTCTGAGTTTGTTTGCATCCCTGTCTCCTTTGTCGTTTTTTCAGTATGTTTTGGCGGATCGATTGCGTCCAATAATTATTTGGCCGGTATACGATTGCGATTCGTGATCGATGGAGGGGCTATGGATTTAAGGTGGATTCGTTCGTTTGTCACGCTCGCGGAGACCTTGCATTTCGGCCGGGCGGCAGAAAAATTGCGGCTCGTGCAGCCGGCCATGTCGCAACATATCCAGCGGCTGGAATCCGCATTGGGGGTCAGGCTGTTGGATCGGGGGCCGCGCAATGTCAATCTCACGCCGGTCGGGCATGAGTTTCTGGTGGAGGCGCGGGGCGTTTTGGCGCAGCTCGAGCGGGCAAGCTTGGTCGCCGCACGCGCGCAACGCGGAGAGGTCGGCCGTCTGGAGATCAGCTATGCGAGCTCGATGGTGTATTCGGGGATTCTTCCGGCGTTGCTGTCCGCCTTCGAGCGCATCGCGCCGGACGTGGCGGTCGGCCTCACGGAAGCCGATCAGCAATCGCAAATCACGTTTCTCGAGGAGGGACGCGCGGATGTCGCGGTCTTGCGATTGCCGGCCGGCGCGTTGCCGGCGATGTTGCAGACCGTCGTGGTACGCAGGGAGGGCGTCATGGCCTGCCTGCGAGAAGACCATCGACTCGCCGGCAAGCCTGTCCACGTCGCCGACTTGCGGGACGAACCGTTTCTCGCCACTCACCTGCGAGAAGGGCATGGCTTTTACGACACGGCACTGCGCGTTTGCCGCGCGGCCGGCTTCGCGCCACGCATCGTCAGTCGCTCACATCAGTTCTCGACGATCGTCGGGCTGGTCGCCGCAGGACGCGGCGTGGCGCTCGTTCCCGAGTCCGTGGCCAAGCTCGCCTTGCCGGGCGTCGTGTATGAAGCGCTGGACGACTGCGAACTCATGTCGGACATGGCCGTCGCGTTCCGGGCCGAAGGCAACGCGCCGTGGACAGTCCGTTTCATCGAGCTCTGCGCGAAGTTCATCGATCGGGTGGACTGATTCCCGCCAACCTTGAGAAGCCAGGGCGGCACGCGGCCCGTTGCGCGATCGAATCGGGCGCGTCATGCCTTGCCAAGGCTCGCGAAGTCTCGATCGACCCGGCTTCGGCCGGGTTTTTCGCCTGGGCCGGGGCGGCCTCGTCAGATCCGGCCGGCGGCGACGGCAGCCGGCGGGGCGACCAGCAGTGCCGAGAGCGCCTGGAGCGCGTCAGGCGTCACGAACAGTATCTCGCCGTTGCTCAGCCACACATGGCCATTGCCCGTCTTCATCGGTTGTACGGCGACGATCGCATTCGGATTCACGTGGTAATCGAGCGGGGTGGCCGACTTCAGTTCGACCGGCACGAGCGGCACGCCGGCGGCGGTCAGCGCGGCCAAGACGTCGACCAGCGGGGTGGGCGAGGTGAGCGTGCGGGCCCGGACGTGGGGCGTATGCGTGACGGGTTGGGGGTCGCGCGCATTCAGCCCGATCGTGGTGCCGCCCGGCGCGGTGGTGGAGCGAGAGATCGTCACGACTTGGGCGGGGTTGAGGGCGGCCGTCGGATATTGGTCGGCAGTCAACACGGGAATCTGAATGAGGGGCATCGATAAGGTCTCCTGGTGGCGATGGCAGGCGGCACACAAGCGCGCGCCGAACCCAGGCAGATCATCCACTACGGCGGGCCACCGGCATAGGGGGGCATCAAATTATCGAGGCCGGTGCAGACGTGCTGCATCCGCTCCGGGCGAAGCCTCGAATGATCGGTTCGCCAGGTCGTTCGACGGCCGCTTGCGGGACGAATGTCTGAACGTGAACCGGGTGCCTGTCATGGGGCGATCATCATGAAAGGATCGAGCCGGCCGGGGGCCGGCCAGACCCTGCGCCCAGCCGGCGCGACGGCCCCGCAAATCCATGCAACAGGCCGGCGATACGCGGCATGCGCTTGCCTACGCTCACACGGCGATCAGTTCTCTAACCCCGTTCGCTTCCATCTCGCTGCCGGCGCCGCCGGTGACGATCTCGCCGCGGCTCATCACCCAATACTGATCGGCGATCGAGCGGGCGAAGTCGTAATACTGCTCGACCAGCAGCACGGTCATGTTGGTTTCGTCGACGAGCTGGCGCAGCGTGCGGCCGATGTCCTGGATGATCGACGGCTGGATGCCTTCGGTCGGCTCGTCGAGGATCAGCAATTGCGGCTCGCTCATCAGCGCACGGCCGATCGCAAGCTGCTGTTGCTGCCCGCCCGACAGGTCGCCGCCACGCCGCGCGCGCATGTCCTTCAGTACCGGGAACAATTCGTAGATGCGGTCCGGCACCTTCGACGGCGCCTTGCGGCTCGCCGCGCCCACCAGCAGGTTTTCCTCGACCGTCAGGCGCGGAAAGATGTCGCGGCCCTGCGGCACGTAGGCCAGCCCGGCGGCGACGCGCGCATGCGGTGCCAGCCCGTCGAGCGGCTTGCCGCGCCACGCCACGCTGCCGTTCTTCGCGGTCACCACGCCCATCAGGCAGCGCAGCAGCGTGGTCTTGCCCACGCCGTTGCGCCCGAGCAGCACGGTCAGCTTGCCGTCCTCGGCGGTGAGATTG
>NZ_BAAILN010000029.1:0-5418 GCF_054589155.1 Burkholderia sp. 3C | reverse complement strand
CCGATGATAGTGCGGATTGCCCGTGTGAAAGTAGGTAATCGTCAGGCTTCCCCTTCAGAACCCCCGCTGCGAATGCAGTGGGGGTTTTGTCTTTGGGGCTTCTGAATCAGCCCCCCGCTCCCGTCACCCGCCAAACGGTATTGCCGACATCGTCCGCGATGATCAACCCGCCTTCTCGGTCTTGCGTCAGGCCAACCGGTGCACCGTGGAGCTGCTCTTCGTCGTCGGACGTAAAGCCTGTGACCACCGGCTTTGGCGCTCCCGTGGGTTTTCCATCTTTGAACGGCACATACACCACGGCATAACCGCTCAACGGTGAGCGATCCCAACTGCCATGCTCGCCGATGAAGGCGCCGCCCCGATACTCCGCCGGCAGGTTGTTGCCTGTGTAAAACCACAAACCGAGCGGTGCGACGTGCGAGCCGATCGCGTAATCGGGGCTGATCGCCTTGGCGACGAGATCCGGGCGCTGCTGCTTCACACGCGAATCGACATGTTGCCCGTAATAGCTGTACGGCCAGCCGTAGAAACCACCATCCTGAATCGACGTCAGATAATCGGGCACGAGATCGGCACCGATTTCGTCGCGCTCGTTGGCGATGGCCCAGAGCTTGCCGCTCTTCGGCTCCCATTGCAGCCCGGTGGGGTTGCGCACCCCTGATGCGTAAATGCGGCTCGCGCCCGAGGCCACGTCGACTTCGAGAATCGCCGCGCGTCGATATTCGACGTCCAGGCCGTTCTCGCCGATATTGCTGTTCGAACCCACGCCGACATAGAGCTTCTTGCCGTCGGGGCTGGCGAGCAGCGACTTGGTCCAATGGTGGTTGACGGTGCTCGGCAGGTCGGCCAGCTCCACGCCGGGCGCGCTGATCGACGTCTGGCCGGTGGTGTACGGGAATTTCAGCAGCGCATCGGTATCGGCAACGTAGAGCGTATTGCCGATCAACTGCACGCCGAACGGCGAATCGAGCTTGTCGATGAACGGGTATTTGTCCCATTCGCCGTTGCCGCCCGGTTTCCTGCGCAGCAAGGTGATCCGGTTGCCGCCCGGCGCGCCCTTGCCGGCGCGGCTCGTGATCATTCCGGCAATCAATTGCTTGGGAGAACTGACGGGTTCCGTGTGCGGGCTGTTCGACTCGACCACCAGCACATCCTGATTCGGCAGCACATAAACTTGCCGCGGATGTGCCAATCCCGAAGCGATTTTCTCGATTTTCAAGCCCGGGGCAATCTTCGGCGTTTGTCCGTCCTGCCAGCCCACGCCCTTCGGCACCTGTATCGGCGGCATCAGGAAGTTGCGTGCGCTTGGCAGCGGCGGATTCGCGCCGGATTGATGTTCCGTATCGTATTGCGCCTTTTCGCTGCAAGCACCGAGCAGCATTGTCGCCGCGATGGCGGTGGCCAGCACGTTCAGTGAGAGCGACTTATTCATGACGGCCCCCTTGTGCGCCGAAGCCGAACTTGCCGAACGCGAGCGTCAGTTGGCCAAGGCCGAGCAATACCACCGTGATCACCGAAAGTAGTACGTTCTCCGGAACAATCGCGTAGGCGTCGCGGCTATGCACGAATGCGTTGGCAATTGCGGCGATAATGCCGGCCAGGTTCAGCCAGAAGTCGAGGCGTTCGGTACGCAACACCGGGCGGCGAGACGGTAGCCAGACATGCCCGAGATTGAGCAGGCGCGGCACGATCGCCATCACCAGCCCGATGCTGACGAGCCAGGACGCGCCCTTGGCCCAGAGCACGTTGGTGGTATTGGCGTAGACGATGTCGAAGATCAGTGTGCCGACGAACAGGCCGTAGGGAATTGGATTGAGCAGGTCGAAGATCGCGGTGGCGAACCGCGACCGATAGCTCGGGCTGGCTGGAGTCATGAAAAAATCCTCGTGTCTGATTGGAAGAAGGTGAACAATCACGCGCGACCGCAGCAGAAGCGATACGGTCGTCCCACTGACGCCACGCTGGCGGCGGCGTCATCAGCTCTCAGGTCATGTCGATGTAGCGAAGCACGGTGATGCAGCCCGCGATCGCAACGCGGTACACGGGCCTCGTGAAATATAGGCCAGCTTTGGCCGATGCGTATCGAAGCGAATCGCTTCATGTCGCGGCAAACCGGTATCGATGCGCGCGCAACGGCATCGCGCAGCCGCCGGATCGTTGGCACACCGATGCACTCGGCACGTTCGTTCGCCACGCTTTAGCCGCCATTTCGGCATGCGCTTATGAAGGCCATTCATCAATGGCTGTGCGAAGATACGCGCTCGGTTCGCAGCCCTTTGCGACAACGCCGGCATTGTCGCCGGCCCGCTTTAACGGAGCCATGGCGAATGCCCACCCTCGACAACATGCGTTTGTTCGTGAAGGTTGTCGAGACAGGCAGCTTCACGAAGGCCGCCCAAGCCGCCCACGTCGCGACGCCCCAGGTGTCGCGCGCCATTGCCGCGCTCGAATCGCAATTGCGCGTGCGCTTGCTGAATCGCACCACGCGCCGGATTGCCGTCACCGAAGCCGGCGAACGCTACCTCGTGCACTGTCGCCAGATTCTCGATCTCGTCGATGAAGCGGAGGCCGAAGCGTCGGGTGCGGCGCGCTGCCCGTCGGGGCGCTTGCGCGTGCATGCCACCGCGGGCTTCGGCCGGCACTACCTGGTGCCGCGGCTCGCGCGTTATCGCGAGCGCTATCCCGAGGTCATGATCGACCTGACGCTCGCACAGCGTGTGCCCGATCTGGTCGATGAAGGCTACGATCTCGCCGTGGTGGTGGCCAGCGAGTTGGGCGATTCCACCTTGGTCGCGGAGCGCATCGGCACCACCTACAGCGTGCTGTGCGCATCGCCGGCCTATCTCGCCCGCGCGGGCGTGCCGGCCACTGTGGCCGATCTGCACGACCATGTCTGCCTGCAACTCGTGGTGCCGAATGCCTCGACCAGCGCCTGGCAGCTCGAAGGCGCTACGTCGTCCGAACTATTCATGCCGGAACAGGAATGGCCGTTCGTCGTCAACGTCGCGGACGCGATGGCCGATGCGCTGCGTTCCGGCATGGGCATCGGGCCGTTGCCGATCTCCACGGCGCTGGAAGGCTTGCGCGACGGTTCGCTGGCGCGCGTGCTGCCGGCCTGGCGGTTGCGCTCGAACGGCATCCATGCGCTCTATCCGTCGCGGCGGCATCTGGAGGCGAAGGTGCGCACGTTCATCGATTACCTGCGTGCGGTCGTGCCGCCGGTACTGGAGCTGGAATCGCATGCGCTGTCGTCGCTGACCGGCGCGGCGAATCCGCACGCGGTGCGCTCGTCGCATGACAGGGACGACGATAAGCAGGCAAATGGCGCCGAGCCGGAGCAGCCGCTGGAACACCACGACCTGAGCGACTGCGACGCCTGAACGAACCCGCCCGGCGTCAGGTGGAAGGCGTCAGTCGCGATGGCGCAGCGCGTCGATCACGAGCGAGAGCGCGCGCGACGATTGCCGGCGGCTCGGGTAATAGGCGTGATAGCCCGGAAACGTGGTGCCCCATTCCTTCAGCACGCACTTGAGATGACCGGCGCGAACGTGCGGCATCAGTTCGTCCTCCGGAAGATAGGTCAGCCCGAAGCCTTCCAGCGCGGCGGCCAGCATCTGCGGCGTGCTGTTGAAGATCAACTGGCCGTCGACGCGCACCAGCACGTCGTGCTTGCCCTTCTTCAACTCCCACGCATAAAGGCTGCCGCGCGTGGGCAGGCGCAGGTTGATGCAGGCGTGTTCGAGCAGATCCTGCGGGCACTTCGGCAACGGGTTGCGCGCGAAATACTCGGGCGAGCCGGCGATCATCATCCGCACGTCGGGGCTGATGCGCACGGCGATCATGTCGTTGGCCACCTGATCGCCGAAACGCACGCCGATGTCATAGCGCTGCGCCACGATGTCGGACAGGTTGTAGTCGATCGACATCTCGATCTTGAGCCCCGGGTAATCGGCCAGCAGCGGCTTGAGCCGCGGCCAGAGGATCGAGTTGACCGGGTGATCGGTCGCGGTAATGCGGATCAGGCCGACCGGCTTGTCGCGCAATTCGGACAGCGCATTGAGTTCGGATTCGATTTCGTCGAAACGCGGCGCGGCCACGTGCATGAGCCGCTCGCCGGCCTCGGTGGTGGCGACGCTGCGCGTGGTGCGCGTCAGCAACCGCACGCCGAGCCGCGTTTCGAGGCCGCGGATCGTATGGCTCAGTGCCGATTGCGACACGCCCAGTTGCGCGGCCGCCTTCGTGAAACTGCGTTCGCGCGCGACGGCGAGAAAGGCCAGGAGATCGCTGAAATTGTCGCGTGCCATCGAGGAACCCACCGGGCGGTGGACATAAATTCGAGATAAAGATCGTGCATGCTATCACCGGCTCGAAACGCACGTGTGGAGTGTGGCCGTTCGTGAGGGTGCGACATGATGGCGCTCCGATTGATGAACGTCATTCATAAGGCCATGCCGTATCGAGCGGCTAATCAAATAATCCGGACGCTGTTACATTGCGGTTCGCCGGAAGATGAGCGTGGTTTCCGGCGCGCTTGACCAACGACGAAGTCAGCCGGCGGACACCTTGCCGGCAGCCGGATTCACGCACACTACCCCGTGCGCATCGTTGGCCGCGAAGCGACCGGCACGCGTTCATCGCCATCGGCGCGCCCTGAAGGGCACGCGATATCAGTTTCAGGAGGCTGGCGCCGCAAGGCGCGGGAGACGGGCGCCATTCAAGGCTCGAGCGAAGCGGTTCGCACAAGACGAACCGGCCGCGACAGGCCTGACGGCGCCACGACGGACGCAGCGACGTCCGAACGTACGAACCGAGCTTTCTGGAGTTGCCACATGAAGTCGTATTGCAAGGCCGCCATTGTCGCGGCCGGTTTCGTCGTTCCCGCCATTTCGTTCGCGCAAGGCAATGCACCGTTGACGCGCGCGCAGGTTCGCGCGGAGCAGGCCCGCTACGAGCAGGCCGGTTTCAATCCCGCGCGCGACAACCCTTCGCATTGGGTGGACGACCTGCAGGCCGCGTCGGCCCGTGTGAATGCCGAACGCAACCGCAGCATGCGGACGGCCAGTGGCGGCGCGAACCCTATGCCAACTATTGCAAATTGAGTTTGATTCAGCGCAACAATTTTCTGTTTGTGATAGGTTCCCGCTCCACTCATCAGTTTGATGTGTCCGGGCGCCGGGTCATGCATTGGCTACGGTCCGGTCGCGCATCCACTGACGTTGCACCGGAACGGGGTGTCCGATGCAGCGGCCGAGCCGGGTCCCGGGGTTCTTCGTCTTTTTTGTGTCCGCGCTGCGTGCCGCTTCGCGGATGCCGTCGTCGCATCGTCTCGTCGTGGCCGCCCGTTCAGGGCGAGCGGCGGCGAGCGTGACACGGGCCGACGCCGCGATCGCGGCGCCGGCGCTTGTCGTCCCCGTGTTT